>JBILWG010000134.1:0-5439 GCA_044369995.1 Gaiellales bacterium
TGCGGCTGCGTAGCGCGCCGTGGGCACCGTCGCCGTCGTCGGCTCGATCAACGTCGATGAGGTCGTGCGGGTCGAGCGACTGCCGCGCGCCGGCGAGACGGTCTCCGGCGGTACCTTCCAGCGCTCCGGAGGCGGCAAGGGCGCGAACCAGGCTGTCGCCGCGGCGCGGGCAGGCGCCGCGGTGCGGATGATCGGGTGCGTCGGTGACGACGTGCTCGGCGCTGAGGCGCTGGCGGAGCTCCGGGCGGCGGGAATCGATGTGGGGCGGGTGGTGCGCAGCGTCGAGGCGGCGACGGGCGTGGCGCTGATCGTGGTGGATGCTGCGGGCGGGAATCAGATCGCCGTCGCACCCGGGGCAAACCGGTTGATCACGTTCCCGCCTGACGGCTTTGCGGGCGCACCGGGCGTGGCGCTGCTGTCGTTCGAGGCGCCCGATGCCGCCCTGGTCGCGGCGGCGCAGGCTGCCCGGGCGGCAGGCTGGCGGGTCGTGGTGAATCCGGCTCCGTCACGACCGGTGCCGCAGGCGCTCCTCGATGCGAATCCGATCCTGATCCCCAACGAGCACGAGGCGAGCGATCTGACGGGCATTCCCGAGCCGGAGCGCGCGGCGCGGGTGCTGCAGGCGATGACCGGCGCACCGGTGATCGTCACACTCGGTGCGGCAGGCGCACTGCTGGTGGAGGGTGATGGAGTGACGACGGTTCCGGCGCTGGAGGTGGAGGTCGTTGACACCACCGGGGCGGGCGACTGTCTGTGCGGCACCCTTGCTGCGCGGCTGGCTGCCGGTGACGCGCTGGCGCAGGCGTTGGCGCGCGCCGTCGCCGCCGCCTCGCGGAGCACCACCACCGCCGGCGCACGCTGAGCCGGTGCCTACTGCGCGGTGAGCGTGATCGCGTAGACGTCGTTGACGCCGTAGCCACGGCTGTTCCACGCGACCGCGTCTGGCTGCTGGCCACCCTCGCGG
This sequence comes from Gaiellales bacterium, assembly GCA_044369995.1. Classification (GTDB taxonomy): domain Bacteria; phylum Actinomycetota; class Thermoleophilia; order Gaiellales; family F1-60-MAGs149; genus F1-60-MAGs149. The sequence goes on from JBILWG010000134.1 coordinate 965, forward strand.
TCGCGCGCCTTCGAGCGTACGCGGTGCGGGCCAGGCGCCAGCGTCGCCACCAGCGAGAAGCGCGTCGGTGCGTGGCGACCGGGGCCCGGGTCGATGCGGGCGGCCTGCCACGGACCATCGTCGATCTGGATGTCGATGCCCCCGACCCCACCGCGCCCGCCCCAGGCGATCCCCTCGAGCAGCGTCTCGCCGGCCGGCACGACCGCGTCGGCGGCGGGCGTGATGACCAGCGAGCTGACGGGCATGTGCGTGAGCTCGCGCCCAGGCGCCGGTTCACCCTCCTCGCGGAGGCGATAGTCGACGGCCTGGTAGAAGCCGTCGAACTCGCCGCGGATCACCTCGATGTGGGTGAGCCACTTGACGGACGCGACGGCGTACCAGCCCGGCACGATCGCGCGCACGGGGTAGCCGTGCTCCGGCTCGAGGCGACGCCCGTTCATCTCCCAGGCGAGAATCGTCTCGCGGATGGCGGGATCGGCCAGCGGAATCGCGCGGGAGAACGTCTGGGGCGCGTCGTAGCCGTCGATCTCTCCGAGATCGCAGCCGTGGAACACGAGGTGGGTGGCCTCAGGCAGCGGGCGGACGATGCTGAGCAGATCGGTCAGCTGACCACCGGCCCAGCGGGCGTGGCCGACGGCTCCCAGCGCCCACGGGACCCCGGTGGCCGGCGGGTCGAGCTCGGTGCGGCGATGCCCCGCGCACTCGAGCGTGACATGTGCAGTGGTGTGCGAGAGCTTGCGCAGATCGGTGAGCGACCAGCGGATCGGGCGCGTCACGAGGCCGGTGACGTCCAGCGCGTAGTCGCTCTCGTCGAGCTGCGGGGTGCCGTGATGCGACCGTACGAAGTGCTCACCGGCCTCGGTGCGGTCCTTGAGCAGGGCCTCGATCGGTGTGGCGCGGCAGTCGGCTGCCAATTCGGGGGAGAGATGCTGCATCGATGGTGAATCGTTACACATGCTGGGTCGTCAGCCTAGCCGCGGTCGGCCAGCATCAGGTCAGGCCTCCGTGCGCAGGGCGCGCACCAGCCCCACCGACAGAAACACGCCCACCCAGATGACGGTGGTCAGAAGCGCGATCAGGATGCTCGACTCGCCACCGCTCACGACGCGCGTCAGGGCCGGTGTCAGCAGCCACTGCTCGCTCGCGGGCACAAGCAGCGTGATCGCGCTGAGCAGGTTGAGGCCCACGAGATTGAGGCCCAGCGCCACGGCGATCGCCCCGCCGGTCGAGCGGATCGCCACACCGATGCCGTAGGCGAGCAGCGCGAAGACGGTCACGTTGACCAGCAGGCCGAGCACCTGCTCCCAGACCTCTCCCATGGTCGGCGACGGCACTCCCGCGTGGGGGAGCACGAACGCGCCGACGATCATGAGCACGAGACCGGGCAGCGCGACCAGCAGGGCCACGAGCGCCACCAGGGGAACCCGCACCAGATAGAGACGCAGACGCGAGCAGCCCGTCAGGAGGATGTAGCGGAGCGTGCCGCCCGCCACGTCCTCCGCGCCGAAGATCGCGCCGATCACCGTGCCGAACACGACCGACACGAGGGTCACGAAGGTCGCGAAGGCGAGGAGATCGGGGCCGCCGGCGATCGGATGCTCTGCCGGATTGACGATGTGGAGCGCCTCGCGGATGCCGATGATCGCGACGGCCAGCAGCGCTGGCGCCAAGAGCCCCGTCAGGATCAGGCCGCGACGGTGGAGCATGCGACGAAGGTCGGCGCGCGCGATGGTGATCATGCCTGCGCCTCCTCGTGCACGAGCGCGAGATAGCGCTCCTCCAGCGACTCGCTACGCGGCTCCAATCGGCTGACCCCAAGGCCCGCCTCGACGAGGTGTCGGTTGATCGCGGCGCGCGTCGTGGCGGTATCAGGATCGAGGCGCACCGCCAGCACGCCGGAGGGCTCGACGGCAATCGCCGTGACCCCGGGCAACGTGTCGAGGAGGTTGCGGGCCCGAGCGCCATCGTCGCACTCGATCCGCAACGAGCTCGCGCCGCTCTCGAGCAGTTCCTCGAGCGAGCCGGACATCAGCAGACGCCCGTGGTTGACGATCGCGAGGTCGTCGCACACCTTCTGGATCTCATCGAGCAGGTGCGAGGACACGAAGACCGCACGCCCGTCCGTCTCGACCAGGTCGCGGATCAGCAGGCGGAACTCAGCGACGCCATCGGGATCGAGGCCGTTGGTCGGCTCATCGAGCACCAGCAGTTCGGGATCGGATAGAAGCGCGCGTGCCACGCCGAGGCGCTGGCGCATGCCGAGGGAGTACGCCGACACCTTATCGCCCGCCCGCGGCATCAGGCCCACGCGGTCCAGCACCGGCTCGACCCGCTCGCGCGCCGCTCCACCGGTGTAGGCCGCCCACAGCTCGAGATTCTGGCGGCCCGACAGGTAGCCGTAGAAGCGGGGCTCCTCGACGATCGCGCCGACGCGCGCCAACGCGGCACCCGGCTCACGAGCGATATCGTGGCCGCGCACGGTGATGCGACCTGCGGTAGGGCGGGCCAGACCGAGGATGCAGCGGATCAGCGTCGTCTTGCCGGCGCCGTTGGGACCGAGGAAGCCGAAGCAGCGGCCAGGCTGCACCGCCAGCGAGATATCATCGAGCGCCGTGCGGGAGCCGAAGCGTCGCGTCACGCCCTCACAGCGGATAACCGGATCGCTCATCGGCCCAATCCTGACAGGCGCGATCCTGCGCGCGGCATCAGGAGGCTGCGTCCGGACGCTCGATCACGAACTCGGTCAGGCCCTTGCCCTGTTCGATCTCCTGCAGATCCTTCTCCGCCGTCTCCAGGTAGGCGCGCAGGGCCTGCTCGAGTCCCTTGCCGTCACGCAGCAGCGCGATCGTCTCCTCGACGCTCAGTTCGGACTCGCCGAGCTGCTCGGCGATCTGCTCGAGTCGCTCGAGACCCTGCTCGAACGACACCTTCTGCGGCTCGCTCATCGGTCGACCTCCGTCTGGTCGCGGTGGATGTCCTCGATCACAGCGTCGAGGGTAGCGCCCTTCACCTCGATCGCAATGCTCTGGCCGGCCGCTAGCGCCCCGGCGTCCTTCAGCAGCGTGCCGTCGGGCAGGCGCAGGAGGGCGAAGCCGCGCTCCCGCCAATCGCGCGCGCGGATCAGGCCGAGCGTGGCGCGCAGCGACGCGCCACGAAGTGCGACGTCGTGTCGCAGGCCCGCGGAGGCGAGCCCGAGTCGCTCACGCACCACGTCCAGCGACGCGGCGCGGGGGAGGGCGCCGAGCGCGTGGTGGAGCACGATGCCGGCGCGCGCAATGCGCTCCCGCAGTGGTCCAGCGGCCAACCCGCTGGCGTGCGCCAACGTCTGGCCCGCCAGCTCGACGCGGCTCCTGCGGGCGAGCAAGGCGGCCTGACCGGCGGGCCGCATCGCCGAGCGGTCGACCCGATTGGTGGCGCCGGCCAGTCCTGCGGCGGCAAACCCGACCGCATCGCTGGCACGCCGATCGATTCGTGCCAGCAGCTCGGCGGCACTCGGCACCACGTGCTCGGCGGCACGTGCCGGTACCTCGGCCGCTGCACTGGCGACCTCATCGCAATTCGGGCGCTGCTTGGTATGGCCGATCGAGGTGACGACGGGCGTGCCGAGCGCGGAGATCGCGCGGCAGAGCGCCTCATCCGAGAAGGGGAGCAGGTCCTCCACACTGCCACCGCCGCGCGCCAGGATGATCACGTCGACGTCGGGTACCGCGGCGAGCGTGCCGAGCGCCGCGATCATGCTGTTGACGGCACCGGCTCCCTGCACGAGCGCGTGGCAGACGGTGATCCGCGTCGGTGGAAAGCGGTCGCGGAGCGAGCGGATCACGTCGGCTTCGGCATCCGAATCGCGGCCCGTGACCAGGCCGACGCGGCGCGGGACTCGGGGCAGGACGGGCTTGCGCTCGGGATCCGTGAGGCCCTCCGCGCGCAGCCGCTCGCGGACGTCCAACACGCGCTGCAGCAGCTCGCCCTCGCCTGCGCTGCGAATCGCGTCGCAGTCGAGCGAGATGCTGCCGCCTTTCGCGTAGGTACGCACGCGCCGATAGCGGGCCTGAATCAGCTGCCCGTCGCGCGGCAACTCGCCGATGCGCGCCGCGGCATCGGCCCACAACACGCAGGTGATGCGCGCCTCGCCGTCAGTCAGCTCGATGTAGACGTGCCCGGAGCCCGCCCGCGTGCAGCGCTGCACCTCGCCCTCGACGACCCCGCCGCCGAGCTCTCGCACGGCGCCCTCGATCCGCCGCCAGATCGCGCTCGGCGACTCCGCGACCGTCTCGACGGGGCGGGGCTCCACGCGTTACTGGACGGCCTTGATCGCCTCGGTGATCGCGGTGATGTCGGGCAGCGACCCGGTCAGCGTCTCGACGCCGTTCGGTCCCTCGATCACGATCGACGGCGTGCCGGTGAAGTTCTCCTGCGCCGCGATCACCTGGACGTCCTGGACCTCCGGCGCCCACAGCGCCTCGTTCTGGCGATCC
>JBILWG010000135.1:0-5408 GCA_044369995.1 Gaiellales bacterium
ACCCGTCCGCGTGGGCGGCGCCGCGCACCTGGTTCGAGGCGCCGCTGCCGAACTACAAGGCCGTGATCGACGCGGGCGAAGAGGTCAAGGCCTCCTAGCACGCGAGCGGGGTGGGGACGCGTGCGTCTCCGCCCCGCGATCATCGGATCTGCACGGCGCGGACTTGGATAGGCTGCACTGCATATGAGCACACCGCAGTTCATCTTCACCATGCACCGGGTCAACAAGTTCCACGGCCCGGAGAAGCACGTCCTCAAGGACATCACCCTGTCCTTCATGGCGGGCGCCAAGATCGGCGTGCTCGGCCCGAACGGCGCCGGCAAGTCGACGCTGCTGAAGATGATGGCCGGCCTCGAGGAGGCCTCCAGCGGCGACATGAAGCTGCACCCGGGCGCGAGCGTCGGCTACCTCTCGCAGGAGCCCGAGCTCGACGAGTCCAAGGACGTGCGCGGCAACGTCGAGGACGGCCTCGGTGAGCTGCGCGACCTGCTCAAGCGCTTCGAGGAGCTCTCGATGAAGTTTGCCGAGCCGATGTCGGACGACGAGATGAACGAGCTGCTCGAGGAGCAGGGGCGCGTCCAGGACAAGATCGAGAAGGCCGACGCCTGGGACATGGACCGCCGCATCGACATCGCCATGGATGCGCTGCGTCTGCCGCCCGGCGACGCCGACGTCTCGAAGCTGTCCGGCGGCGAGAAGCGCCGCGTCGCGCTGTGCCGCCTGCTGCTCTCGTCGCCCGATCTGCTGCTGCTCGACGAGCCCACCAACCACCTCGACGCCGAGTCCGTCGCGTGGCTGGAGCGCTTCCTGCACGACTACGAGGGCTGCGTCATCGCGGTCACCCACGATCGCTACTTCCTCGACAACGTCGCCGGCTGGATCCTCGAGATCGACCGCGGCAAGGGCATTCCGTTCGAGGGCAACTACTCCGGCTGGCTGATCCAGAAGCAGGAGCGCCTCGCGCTCGAGGAGAAGCAGGGCTCGGCGCGCCAGCGCACCCTCGCCAAGGAGCTCGAGTGGGTGCGCGCCAGCCCGAAGGCGCGCCAGGCCAAGTCGAAGGCGCGTCTCGCCGCGTATGACGAGATGCTCGCGGAGGAGCAGAACGTCAAGCTCGACGCCGTCGAGATCCACATTCCGGCTGGTCCGCGTCTCGGCGACGTCGTCGTGCGTGCCGAGAACGTGCAGAAGGCGTTCGGCGACAAGCTGCTCGTCGAGGACCTGTCGTTCAACCTCCCGCCCAACGGCATCGTTGGCATCGTCGGCCCGAACGGCGCCGGCAAGACCACGCTCTTCCGCATGATCGCCGGGCAGGAGCCCGTCGACAGTGGCCAGATCGTGATCGGTGAGACCGTGCAGATGGCGTACGTCGATCAGAGCCGTGCCGAGCTCGACCCGGACAAGAACATCTGGGAGGAGATCTCCGACGGTCTCGACCTGATCAACGTCGGCAAGCGCGAGATGCCGTCGCGCCAGTACGTCGCGACGTTCAACTTCAAGGGCGCCGACCAGCAGAAGCTCGTCGGCAAGCTCTCCGGTGGTGAGCGCAACCGCGTGCACCTCGCCAAGCTGCTCAAGAGCGGTGGCAACCTGCTGCTCCTCGACGAGCCGACCAACGACCTCGACGTCGACACGCTGCGGGCCCTCGAGGTCGCGCTCAACGACTTCCCCGGCTGCGCCGTCGTGATCACCCACGATCGCTGGTTCCTCGACCGCGTTGCCACGCACATCCTCGCCTTCGAGGGCGACTCGCAGGTCACGTGGTTCGAGGGCTCGTACGGCGAGTACGAAGAGCATCGCCGCAAGCAGCTCGGCGCCGACGCCGACACGCCGCATCGCATCAAGTACAAGCCGCTCACGCGCGACTAGACGCGGGAGCGTCACGCGCGACCGGGCGTAAGGGGAGAGACCCGGCCCGGAATCTGCACGGATCGTGCAGATCTGGGCCCGGGTCCAGATCTGCATGCCGGTGGACAGTTTGGATCCGGACCCAAATTGTCCCGACTTTGGCCAAAATGGATCCGGATCCAAATTGGCCGGTGAACGACGAAGGGCCCTTCGCGCCTTAGCGAACGGGGAAGTGGAAGAAACGCTGCGGGCTCAGCGGGTAACGAGCGCGCGTAGCCCCGGTAGGTGCCGCGCGACGAGCTGCGGTAGCGCGGCATGTTCGACCTCGTAGGTGATGGCGCCAATACCGTGATCCGTGCACCAATCGCGCAGCGCGCCCGGTGTGGGGCTGCCGATGTTGGGCTGCACGGGAAGGTCGGCGGCGACCGCCAGCCGCTGCACGATTTCTCGATCTGCGGCGGGGGTGGGGGCGATCAGCTCGAGCGGGCTATGGAGGTCGAGAATCAGCTCGGGCTGAAGTGCCTCGATCAACGCGATCAGTGCCTGTGTCTCAGGCTCCGACCCCGGCACCTCGCCAGGCGACGAGCGGTTCGTGCGGTGCTGGCGCCGACGCACCTGCGTGCCTGGCGGGTACGTGAACGAGTGGTCGGCCTGCCAGGAGGCTGACGGGAAGTTGCGGTTGAGATCAACGCCGGCCGCGTTCTGGCGCACGCCGTGCAGGACGCCATCGGGGTTCGCACACGGCAGGATCGCCCAGCTTGTGTCAGTGCCGTCGATGCGCTCAAGCAGACGACGCGCCAGCAGCAGCGTCTCCGGCTCCTCGCCGTGGATACCCGCGATCAGTAGGCCATCGATCGTGCCCGCACCCGCAGGACGGTAGAGCTTCAGCGGCAGCCCGCCGCGCGAGCGCCCGATCTCCTCCTCGTGCCAGCCGTCTGCGATCTCCATGCGAGCTGGGTGATAGCACGGACCTCGTCAGCACAGCGCCGAGATAGACGTCAGCACCGACTGATCGAGCGGGGCCGACACCGGTGCGGGAACGTAGTCCGAGAGCGGCGCGTAGGAGATGATCGCCGCTCCGGTCGACGCGTTCGGCGCCGCGTTCAGAATCGAGGTCGGTACCGAGCCCGAGATCGTCACGGCCGTGGTCGGCCCATCCTGGAGCCACGTGTAGGTGCCGGGGAGCGAGAACGATCCGTCGGCCGCCACGGGGAACGTCTGGGCCCCGTAACCGGTGTTGCCGACGTAGGCCTCGTTGTCGATGCGCGAATCGGGAATGCTGTCGGAGAACTGGACGAAGCCCACGTACGGCTTCGTATACCCAGGGCCGCCGAAGTAGACGCACATGGAGATCGAATTGGCGTAGTCGAGGCCGTAGAACGTCGTGGCCGAGAAGGCGACGGGTGGCGCCGGCGGCGGCGGGGGCGGGGCCTGCGGCGGTGCCGGGTCGAAGGCGCCTCCGCACATGCCGAGACGTGCCGTACGGAGCCCGACGCCGCCGGCCATGATCTGACACATCAGCGCGAACGGGTTAAGTTGCCGCGGCGACACGCGCGCGGAGCGGCTCGGCGTCCGGTTGAGCGTCGCGGTCCACGTGAGGCCGTTGGCGAGGTCGAGGCGCCGCACGCGCTTTGCGGGAATCTCGACCCGGAACCGCGCGGGCGCGCCGAGATGGTGCTGGTGTCCGAGAGCGACGCGGTCGCGCACGCGAACACGATGGGTGCCGTCGGACAAGAGCAGTGAGAGCCGCGCGAAGGCGTCGCCGTGCCGACGGACGTCGGGGATCTGGCCGCGCAGATCGACACGAGCGGTGATGACGAGGTCGCCCTTGTCCGGCCCGTTCGGCACCTGGTACAGCCGCACGTCGTGCAGCTTGGCGCGTTGCGCGGACGCGCTGCCGGCGCCGACCAGCAGCGCGAGCAACGCGACCACGAAGTAGGTGAGGGGCCGGCGCACCAGACGATCGTACGCGCGCCGCGAGGCCTCGTCCAGCGGATCGGGGTGCGTCGCCACACCCCGATCCGCGACGGGCATCAGTCCAGCTGCAGCCAGATCATCTTCAGATCGGTGTACTTCTCCATCGCGTGCAGCGATTTGTCACGGCCGAAGCCCGACTGCTTGAAGCCGCCGAACGGCGTGGTGATGTCACCCGCGTCGAAGCAGTTGACCCAGACCACGCCCGCCTTGATCTGACGCGCCACCTTGTGCGCCGTCGACACGTCGCGCGTCCAGAGGGCGCCGGCGAGACCGTAGATCGTGTCGTTCGCGATCTCGACAGCCTCCTCGATGTCGCTGAAGGTGATGGCGGAGAGGACGGGGCCGAAGATCTCCTCCTGGGCGATCTTCATGTCGTTCGTCACGTCCGAGAAGATCGTCGGCTCGATGAAGCACCCGCCGGTCTCGGTCATGACGCGATTGCCACCGAGGGCAACCGAGGCGCCCTCGCTCTTGCCGGCCTCGATGTAGCCGAGCACGCGGTCCATCTGCGTGGCGTCGACCATGGCGCCCATCTTCGTCTTGGCGTCGAAGGGGTTGCCCGGCTGGATGCCCGCGGCGACCTTGGCGACGCGGCTGATGAAGTCGTCGCGCACGGACTCGTGCACGAGCAGGCGCGAGCCGGCGTTGCAGACCTCGCCCTGGTTGAAGAAGATGCCCCACGCGACGGCCTCGGCGGCCTTATCGAGATCGGGGTAATCCGGCAGGATGATGTGCGGCGTCTTGCCACCACACTCGAGCGAGACGCGCTTCAGGTTCGACTCACCCGAGTACTTCATGAAGTACTTGCCGACCTCGGTCGAGCCGGTGAACGCGACCATGTCGACGTCCATGTGGCGGCCGATCGCCTGGCCGGCGGTCTCACCCATGCCCGGTACGACCTGCAGGACGCCGGCGGGCAGGCCCGCATCAACGGCCAGCTGCGCGATGCGGATCGCGGTGAGCGGCGACTGCTCGGCGGGCTTGAGCACGACCGAGTTGCCCGTGGCCAGCGCCGGACCGAGCTTCCACGAGGCCATCATCAGCGGGAAGTTCCACGGCACGACGGCGCCGATCACGCCGAGCGGCTCGCGCACGACCATCGCGACGGCCGACGGGTCGGTCGGAACGATCTCGTCGGAGACCTTGTCAATCGCCTCGGCGTAGAAGTTGATGCACTTGGCCGAACCGGGCACGTCGATCTTGCGGCTGTCGGAGATCGGCTTGCCCATGTCGATCGTCTCGAGCAGCGCGAGCTCGTCGGCGTTCTCGAGGATCAGCTCGGCGAACTTCTTCAGCACGGCCTTGCGGCGCGCCGGCGAGGCGTTCGACCAGGCGCCGCTGTCGAACGCGGCGCGGGCGCCGGCGACGGCGCGATCGACGTCGGCCGAGTCGCACGCGGCGATCTGCGTGACGACGGTGCCGTCGATCGGCGAGACGCAGTCGAACGTCGCGCCGCTGATGGCGTCGACGTACTGGCCGTCGATGAACGCGCGGCCCTCCGGCTGGAGGCGCTCAGCGGCGTCGGCGACGGACGATGCGGTGGGGATAGCGGTGGCGCTCATGATCTCCAGGGGTCGGTAACGGTG
>JBILWG010000136.1:0-5397 GCA_044369995.1 Gaiellales bacterium
CATGCCGGGGGGCAGCACCGCCGCGACGGCGGCGGGATCGGCCCAGTAGTCGACGACGACGAAGTCGCCGACGTAGTGCCACGGCGGCGACGGCACGAGGCTCGCGCGGCCGGTGGGGGAGAGGGGGAGGCTGTAGCCCTTGCTCATGTGATCTCCTGGCGGCTCAGACGTGATCCGCGTACTCGGTCCATTCCCAATCGGTGACGACGCGGGCGAAGCGGTGCAGCTCGCGCCGCTTCACGTCGACGATAGTGCGCACCATGCGCTCGCCGAGCGCGCCGGCGATGATCGTGTCGGCCTCGAGCGCGTCGAGCGCGGCGCCGAGGTCGGCGGGCAACGCGACGGGGTCGCCGATCGCCAGCCCACGCTCGATGCCGTCACGGCCAGCGGCCAGCGCGGCCGTGAGCAGCAGGTACGGATTCGCCGAGGCGTCGCCGATGCGCAGCTCGACACGCGTAGCGTCGCCGTGCTGCGGCGGCACACGCAGGTACGCGGTGCGGTCGTCGCCCGCCATGTCGGCCTGCAGCGGCGCCAGCCCGAGGTTGGCGTTGGCGAGCCGCTTGAACGAGTTGATCGTCGGGCAGGCAATGGCCGTCAGTGCCTGCGCGTGCGCGATCAGGCCCGCGGCGAAGGCGCTGCCCGTTGCCGACAGGCCGCCGTTCGGCTGTGCGAAGACATTGGTTTCGCCATCCCACAGCGAGAGGTGGATGTGGTGGCTCGAGCCCTCGGCGTCGGCAAACGGCTTACCCATGAAATTGGCGCGCAGCCCACGTCGGCCGGCGGTCTCGCGGACGACCTCCTCGAACAGGAAGACGCGATCGGTGGCGTCGAGCGCCTCGCCGTGGTTGAGGTTCATCTCGAACTGGCCGGGTGAGACCTCGCGGTGCGCCGCCGTGACGCCCAGACCCATCGCGACGCAGGCGTCCTGCATGGCACGGAGGACGCCGTCGGGATCGGCCGTCCAGCCCGACGTGTAGGCCAGCCCGACGCCCGGCGAGTAGCGACCGACGGTGGGACCCGCGCCAGGCTCGAGCAGGTAGAACTCCGGCTCCGACGCGGTCACCGCGCGGTAGCCGAGGGCCCCGAGGCGCGAGAGCTCGGCCTTCAGCAGCGAGCGCACGCAGAGACCCGATGGCGTATGCCCGGGGTCGACGATGTCGGCGAGGATCCACGCGGTGGCCGGGTCCCATGGCACCTGTCGCGCGGTGGCGGCATCGAGCATCGCGTGCGTGTCGGGCAGGCCGATGCCGCCGGGGTGCGGAGCGTCCATCAACGGCTCGCCGTCGAGGCCCTCGACGAGGCTGGCCTCGCAGTAGCCGATGCCGCTCGCGAGGTCCGTCAGCGAGGACAGGGGGTAGTCCTTGCTGCGCGGGCGCCCGTGGGGATCCGCGTGGATCACGCGCACGCGCGTGACGCCCTGTGCAGCCAGCGAGTCGCGCAGGGTGGTGAGGGCAGCGGTGTCGGTCATCGGCTAGTTGGCGAGCGGCGGCAGTGGCGTGCCCTGTGCCTCGAGCTGGTGGCGCTCGGAGTGCACGGCCGCATCGTCGAACCGGAAGTAGGAGCGCGGCGGCAGGATGCCCCACGTGTTGGACCCCCAGGCGTCGTCGGCCCACTCGCGCGGCGTGTGCGGCATCCGCAGGAGCTCCATGTCGCAGTAGAGCTCGACGAAGAGGTTCTCCTCGGGGATGCGGACGTACGCGCAGAGGTTGCGCGCCAGGTTGTGATGCACCGGGCCCCAGCCGAGCCAGCGGCCGTGGCGGCCGAGGTGGTCGAGGAACACGCGCAGCTGGCCCCAGTCGACGATGTCGAAGGCGATGTGATGGAAGTGCGCTGGTCCCATGCCGACGATCGCCATCTGGTGATGCTCGGGGTGCACGTGGAACCAGATGCCGGCCTCGCCGAGCTTGTCGGACACGTGCATGCCCATGACGTCCGTGTAGAACGCGGTCGTCTCGGCCATGTTCGGCGCGAGGATGTTGACGTGGCCGAGGCGGCGCGGGTGCATGCCGAACGGCGGCTGGTTGCGGCGCCCGGCATCCGGCCAGAGCTCGATCGCGGAGCGTTCGCGGAACGGCATCAGCTGCAGGCCGCGGCCGGACGGATCGTTGAAGCGCAGGGTGCCATCGGCCTCGCGCGTGTAGTGCACGTTGCACGCGTCGAGGTGCTTGGCGGCCTCGTCGAGCGAGCAGTCGGCCGCGAGCTCCCACGCGCTGTGATCGTGGTCGGGCTCGGCGTCCTGGACGAGCTCCAGGCAGTAATCCTCCGAGTCGCAGCGCAGCAGCGAGCGACCCGGCTCCTTCGCGACGACCTCGAGGCCGAACTGCACGGACCAGCGCGCCGTGGCCTCGTCGAGGTCGAGCACGCGCAGGCACGCGTGGTGCAGGTCATGCAGGCGGATGCTCATGTCATACCTCCCCGGCGGCGACGCGCCGCTCGGCCTCGTCCTCGGGAATCGCGAGCGCCACGTGCAGCGTGTTCGCGGAGGTCTCGGGCTGATCGCCCGGACCGGTCAGATCCACATTCCAGTCGACGACCGTGTTGCGCAGTGCGGGGAAGCCCGCGATCTCGACCTCGACGACGTCGCCGACGTCCATCGGGCGCGAGTTGGCCGGCGTACCGGTCAGCACGACGTCGCCCGGCACCAGCGTGATCACGCGGCACAGGTCGGCAAGCTGGTAGCGGTAGTCCCAGATGAGGTCGTCGGCGTCGCCCTGCTGGACGATCTCCCCGTTGATGCGCGTCGTCAGCGTGAAGCCGTCGTCGGGCGTCCACTCGTCGGCCGTCACCATCGCCGGGCCGATGGGCAGGAAGCCGTCCTGGCCCTTGACGCGCAGCATCGAGCCGCGGTCGGCGTGGCGGAAGTCGTGCAGACCCACGTCGTTGGCGGGGGCGAAGCCGGCGACGTACTCGTGCACGTCCTCGGCCTTGACGCCCTTCATCTCGCGGCCCACCACGACGGCGATCTCACCCTCGTAGTTGAGAAAGCGCGTGCCGTGCGGGCGGCGCACCTCGCCGAGATGCCCGTTGAGCGTCGTGGGGGGCTTCATGAAGTACGACGGCTCGGGGGGCGTGTTCGCCTTGTACTCCGTGAGCCGCGACTGATAGGTGAGGTGCACGGCGATGATCTTGGTCGGCTCGACGGGGGCCAGCCAGCAGGCCTGCTCGGCGTCGACCTCGCCACCGCCGTCGAGACGCACGGAGCCGTCGCGCAACTCGCCCCACTGGGGGCTGCCGTTGTGGAGGATGCGCACGCGCAGCATCAGCGCGAGCCGTCCTGTGTCGAAGTGCTGATGCGGTCCATGTTCCCTCCCGGCAGGATCCTACGCGCCACGCGCCAAGAGCAGGAACGGCGACGCGTGTTTTGGATACTGTATCCAATTTGCGGTTCGCTGGGAACCCTGCCCAGCATAATGTCGAAACGGCAGGAGAGGGATCCGCGAGGCACTCGCGAACCAGCCGTGGAGGACCACGCCCGGATCGGGCAGACCAAGGGGGAGCATTATGGGCGCGCAAGCGCAGGGAGGCGAGAAGCTCGGTACGGGCAATCTCAGTCTCCTCGACGTCATCGCACAGTCGATCGGGTTCATCGGACCCGTCTTCGCAGCTGCGTTCTTCATTCCGACGATCGTCGGCCTGTCCGGCAAGGGTGCCGGCATCGCCAGCCCGATCTCGATCCTGCTGACGATGATCGGCATGTGCGCGATCGCCTGGATCATCTCGCGCTTCGCGCGACGCATCCACGCGGCAGGCTCGCTCTACGACTACGTCACCGAGGCCTTCGGAGAGCGCGTTGGCTTCGTGGCGGGCTGGGTCTACTACGGCGGCGTGATCGCGCTGACCCTGGCCATCGGCCTCGCGTTCGGCGGCTTCCTGCAGGGCACGCTGATGATCTACGACGTCGACATCGCCTGGTATTGGCTGTCGATCGCCTTCTGGGTCGTCGCCGGTCTGATGCTGTTCCGCGGCGTCGCGATCTCGACGCGCGTGCAGCTCGTGCTCGGCCTCGGCTCGTTGATCATCATCCTCGCCTTCTCGATCTGGGTGATCCTGAAGGTGGCGGGCGACTCCGGCCTCAGCGCCGAGCCGTTCAACCCCAGCTCGTCGTTCGACGGCTGGAATGGCATCTTCTTCGGCATCCTCTACGCCGCGATCATGTTCATCGGCTTCGAGTCCTCGGCGAACCTCGCGGAGGAGACCAGCAACCCGCGCAAGCACATCCCACGCGCGATCTTCGGCTCCACCATTGCCGTCGGCATCTTCTACATCATCGTCACGTACTCGCAGGCCGTCGGCTTCGGGCTCGACGTCAATGCGTGGCTCGAGGCGTTCCCGCCGCTCTACGCCCTGTCGGCGGATCCCGTCTACGGCGGCAGCCGCTTCGGCGAGCTGGTGCAGTGGCTCGTGGTGATCGACATCGCCGCCGTCGGCCTCGGCACGGCGACCGGCTCCAGCCGCGGCCTGTTCGCGCTCGCGCGCGACGGCCGCCTGCCGGCGTTCTTCGCGAAGGTGCATCCGAAGTACAAGACGCCGTACGTGGCCTCGACCGTTCTCGCCGTCGTCTCGATCGTCCTGATCGCGATCGTGGCCTGGACCAACGGCCTGCTGACGGTCACCGAGATGGATCCGGGCTCGTGGTACCCGCTCTTCAACTGGCTCGCCACCTTCGGCGGCTTCATGCTGGTCGCGGTCTACGTCGCGATCTGCGTGGCGGCCTTCAAGGGCATGCCGGGCGAGTCGACGGGCCTGCTCGCGCTCGCGGGCATCATCGGCGGTCTCGTCTCTCTGGGTGCGCTCTACGGCGTGATCTCGCTCTACTGGGGCTCGGGCACGTCGTACGCGAACATCTGGTGGATCGCGATCATCTGGCTCGCACTCGGCCTGATCGTCACGGTCGTGCTCGGCTCGCGTGGCGCCTTCAAGCGCCGCACCGTCTAGCGCTCTGCACTGCGGGGGTCCGGGGCTTCGGCTCCGGGCCCCCGTTTGCGTTTTGGGCGGCAGGGCAGGGACGGTACGCTTTTGCCGATGGCTATCAGCGCCGACACCGCGATCGATCCGGAGCGCCGGCAGCGGCTGCTCGCCATCGTCGACGAGATCGGCCCTGCCTTCCGCGAGCGGGCGCCCCGGTACGACCGCGAGGCGTCGTTTCCGTTCGAGAACTTCGACGACCTCTACGAGGCGGGCTTCTACGGGCTCTGCATCCCGACGCGCTACGGCGGTCTCGGCGCGAGCTTCAACGACTACATGCATATCGGTGCGGCGATCGGCTCGTACTGCCCGATGACGGCGCTGACGTTCAACATGCATACGCAGACCGTCCTCTGGACCGGTGTCGCCGCCGACGATCTCGACATGAGCGACGAGCACCGCACGGCGCACGAGGCCCTGCGCGCAGAGCTG
>JBILWG010000137.1:0-5385 GCA_044369995.1 Gaiellales bacterium
GACGGCGATCACCTGCGTGGGCTCTAGCAGCGCGACGAGGCGCTCGAGGAACGGGCGGCCAAGTGCGACCTCGCTGGTCTTCGGGGCTCGGTTGCCGAGCGGTTTGCCGGCGGGGTGGGGGTGAAACGGCACGGTGTTCCACAGCACGACCTCGTGTTCGGCGTCGAGCTCGTCGAGGACGCCGTGGATGATCGTCGCGGAGCTCTCGGTCCACCCACCGTCCTTGACGGACGACTGCGCGAAGGGTTCGCCCCACTGGGCCAGCTGCTTCTCGCTGGTGAAGGCAATGCCGCTGAAGCGCCCGCCGCGCCACCCCATTGCCTCACCCGCCAGCAGCGCGCGCGGCGCTGGCCGCTGCTCGAGGTAGGCGAGCAGGTTGGCGGTGCGGATCGCCGGGGCGTCGGGCAGGTCGAGCGCGTTGGTGCGATCGCGTAGGGGATTGACGAGCGTGGCTGGCGTTCTGCACGCCGCGACATCGGCGACGAGCGCCGCGAGGCTCATCGGGCGCGCGAGGCGTGGCGCGAGACGCGCGCACGAGCGGTGACGCTCTGCGGGCGGCGCTCAATGAGGCGCGCACCGGCACCGCCACCTCCACGAGGACCGCGCTTCGGGCCGCGTGTCCACGGGCGGCGCTCACGCGGATGGCGATCGACCCCAGTGCCGCCGTTACCGCCGTTGAGGCTGGCCAACCACTCCGCGTCGATCTCGTCCTGGCGCTTGGTGTCGCCCAGCGCCCGCCACATGAGGTGCCAGACGGGGATGATCACCAGTTTCGGGGCGATCGTCATCCCAATCCAAACGAAGAGAATTTCCTGCCAGAGAGTCATGCGCATGCCTCGTTTCGCACACGTGCATGGTAGCGGTCGATCATCGCTCGACGCTAGGTAGCGGTGAGCGTGCCGGTCAGCACCTCTTCGCGGAACTCGCCGATACGCAGTCGCACGAGCACGCGCCACGTGCCAGGGGTCGGGATGCGCACGGTGCCGGTCCAATGCGCGGTGTCGAGGAGGCTCAACTTGACAGGCACTTTGGTGGCCTTGCCCTGCGAGAGCTCGAGCGTGGCGTCCTGCACATCGAGGGCGGGCTGGCCCACGCCGTTGGTGATCACCACGTGCACCTCGCTGACCGCACCGACCGTGGTCGGGCTGATGTCGATTTGGGCCTCCCGCGCCTCGATCTTCTGGACGAGTTCAAAGGACGAGCTGGCGGGGGCGGCCGCGGCGTTGGGCGGCTGCGGTGCCAGGCCGGTGAGCGTGCCGGTGAGGGCAATTGCGGCGACGATCAGGAGTGCCTCGATCTGCACGGCCGTCGCGAAGCTCTTTGCAGCTCGGCGTGCGATCCCCGCGGCCAGCACGGCGCCGATCACGACGGCGATCTTGGCGAGCAGGATGCGGCCCCACGTGGTGTCGATCACGTCGTTGAGCGAGTTCGTGAGCATCAGCGTGGCGACGACGCCGGTGGCGACGAGCGCGACGAGTGCGGTGAGGGCAATGCGGGTGAAGCGCAGAGTGATGCCACGCAGCAGCGGACCGCGCGTCTCTGCGGTGGTGGCGCGGAACACAGCGGATGCGGCCGCGGCCAGTACGAGCAGGCCGCCACCCCAAGCGCCGGCGGCGAGGACGTGCACCCAGTCGACGAGCACGGCCAACAGCGCGCTCGACTGCGCGCCAGCGTGGCCCGACAGGCCGGGGGTGATGGCGAGTACGACGGCGGGTACCGCGGCGAGGGCCAGCAGGCGCGGCGCACCGCTACGGACGGCGCGTATCGCCAGCGGCCAGGCGATCAGCGCGAGCACGACCTGCGCGACGGCGACCTGGCCCTGGCGCAGCTCGAAGACGCTGCGTAGGTCGATGTCGTTGACCCAGCTCTCAAGGGGGATCGCGGCGAGCGCGGCGACGGCGAGCGCGGGCGGCACGAGCCGGGCGAGCCACAGCGCCACGGGGCGAAACGCCGCGTCGGCGGCGGTGGCTGTGGCGGGGTCCTCGTCGCGGCCGCGGCGTAGCGTGGGGTTCCAGACGAGCGCCACGATGCCGAGCAGGCCGAGCAGCAGGATGATCCCGGCGAAGCGCAGGGCGCGATCGACGGCCGTGAGGGTCGCTGCGTTGGCTGGGCGCTCATCGACGTTGACGTCAGAGGCGATCGCGGCCGCGTCGGCTGCGGCGTCGCCGGTCGATTCCTTGCCCACCGAGAACGTGAATGAGCTTGTGATGCGGTGCCCGTCCTCGGAGATCACGCTCCACGCGACCGTGCTCGTCCCCTCGGGGAGGTCGGGCTTGAGGGCCTGCTTGAGGACGCGGCCGGTCGCCGTCGCGTCACCATCCTCGTAGCGCTTGCCGTCGGGGCCGATCA
This sequence comes from Gaiellales bacterium, assembly GCA_044369995.1. Taxonomy (GTDB): domain Bacteria; phylum Actinomycetota; class Thermoleophilia; order Gaiellales; family F1-60-MAGs149; genus F1-60-MAGs149. Next base: position 2,350 of record JBILWG010000137.1, read on the forward strand.
CCTTCACGCGGGCGCCGACACCGTTGATGCCCTCGTTGAAGGTGAGCGTCACGGTCGTGGGAGTCTGCTCGATGGTCGCGCCGATCGCGGGCACCGTGCTGACCAGCGCGGCGTGGCCGGCGGCGGTAGCGGGGACGACGAGGAGCGCGGCGGCGATTGCGACGAGCAGCAGGCGGCGCAGGCTCACCACGCAGGTTCCTTGGTCATCTGCTGTGGTGGTAGGTCGGCGAGCAGGGTGCGCCAGGCACGCACGCACGCAGCGGCAGCAAGTGCCACGCCTGCGAGCCCGATGATCAGGAACACGCGCGTCAGCAGGGTCGGCAGCGGTCCGGGCACGAGCGCGTACGAGAACGCGGTGCCGGCCAGCGCCACCAGTTGCACGCCACCCGCGACGAGCGCGATGAGGAGCAGGACGGTGGTGGCGTGCGCGGGCACAGCGCGCAGGCGGTGGCCGAGCCCGAGGCCCACGGCGAGCAGGACGACGGCGAGCACGATCGCGATCAGCACGCCGGTCTGCCCGTCGGGCACATCAAGCTGCTTTGACACACTGGTGATCACCGAGGCCAGCACCGCAGCGAGCATGCCCACGATTGCCGCCGGAGCAACGGGGATGCGTCGCAGCGACCCGACGGCGGCACCGGCGATGACGGCGAGCACGGTGATGCTCCACCACAGCCACGTCAGCGGCATGCCGAGCCACGTGAGGTCGCCACGGATCTCGACCGCGGTGCCGTCGACGAAGAGCGGGATGTCCCAGTCGTAGAGCACGCGCTCGGGGCCTGGGTCGGCGCGCACGTCGGCAGGCGGCAGCGTGCCCATCCAGTGTGCTCGGTGGTCGTGGTAGACGACGCTGTTGCCGCTGCTCAGCTGCACCCAGTCGGGGCCGATCTTGGTCGCACTCGTCGGCAGCGCCTCACTCGTCTGACGCACGTCGTTGAGGGCAACAGCCGGAGAGTTGCGGTTCTCCCAGGTGCCTTGCTCGTCGAGGCGCAGGTATGGCTCGCCGCCGTAGCCGGGGATCATCACCTGCGAGGCCGTCGTGCGCGTGATCTCGATGCGGTCGTCGCCGCCGACGATGCGCGCCGTGATGCCGCTGGGCGTTGAGGTGATCGCCGAGCGATAGTCGGTGCCGCCGGTCTGGCCCGAGTGGGCCTGCGCCGCAGCCGGGACGAGCGCCGCGAGGAGCGCCAGCGCGAGCACGACGGAGAAGCGCTTCATCGCTCGCAGACTAGCGGTGACCGTGCGCTCAGGACGGGAGGCCGGCGGCCAAGTCGCGCACGAGCGCTTCGAGCGCCTCTGGGCCACCGCGCTCGATTGCGTCGATCGCGGCAGAGCCCACGATCGCGCCATCGGTGCCAGCGGCGATCAGTCCCTCGACATGGGCGCGGGTCGATACGCCGAAGCCACCGAGGATCGGTGTCTCGCCTGCTGCGCCGCGGGTGCGCTCGAGCAGCTCCGCCACGCGCGGGTCGAGGTTCTCGCGTGCGCCGGTCACGCCGACCGCGGCGACGAGGTAGACGAAGCCCGTGCTGGCTGCTGCTGCGGCCTCAATGCGCTCGGGGCGCGAGGTCGGAGCCACAAGGTGGATCAGGTCGACGCCTTCGGCGGCCGCGGCGTCGCGCAGCGGGCCCGACTCTTCCGGCGGAATGTCAGCCACGATCAGCGCCTCAGCGCCGGCCTTGGCCGCGTCGTGGCAGAACTTGTCGAGCCCGTAGCTCTCGACGATCGCGCCGTACGTCATCGGCACCAGCGGCACGTCAACACGGTCGTTGATCTCGGCCAGCAGCTCGAGCGCACGCTCGGGCGTGATACCCGCGTCGAGCGCGGCCTGCGCGGCGCGCTGGATCGTCGTGCCGTCGGCGAGCGGGTCGGAGTAGGGGATGCCGAGCTCGATCACCGTGGCACCACCGCGCACGGCAGCTTCGGCAAGCGCCGGGGCGTCCTCGTTGGCCATCAGATACACGGCCAGGCTGGGGCGCGGGATATTCACTCCATACCCCGGCGAGCCGCGATCTGGTCGACATCCTTGTCGCCACGGCCGGAGAGACCCACGAGCACATCGCCCGTGGGGCCGAGGTCGTGCGCAATGCGCTCGGCGATCACCAGCGCATGGCTCGTCTCGAGCGCGGGGATGATGCCCTCGAGGTGGCAGAGGCGATCAAAGGCCACGAGTGCCTCATCGTCGGTGGCGCCGATGAACTCCGCGCGGCCGGTCGAGTGCAGGAACGCGTGCTCGGGGCCGACGCCCGGATAGTCCAGGCCAGCCGAGATCGAGTGCGTCTCGACGACCTGGCCATCGTCATCGCAGAGCACGTACGAGCGCGAGCCGTGCAGGATCGAGACCTTGCCGCCGCTGAGCGAGCGCGCGTGCAGCGCACCGCCAGTGCCACCAGCCTCGACGCCGATCAGACGCACGGCGTCGTCGCGGAAGCTGTGGAAGATGCCGATCGCGTTCGAGCCTCCGCCGACGCACGCCACGACGGCATCGGGCAGCCGGGCGGCGCGTTCGAGCATCTGCGCGCGCGCCTCCTCGCCGATCACGGCCTGCAGGCGCCGCACGAGGTACGGGTACGGGTGCGGTCCCGCGGCGGTGCCGATCAGATAGTGCGTGTCCTCGACGTTTGCGATCCAGTCGCGGATGGCGTCGTTGAGGGCATCCTTGAGGGTGCCTGCGCCGTTCGTCACGGGGATCACCTCGGCGCCGAGCATCTTCATGCGCACGACGTTGGGGCGCTGGCGACGCATGTCCTCTTCGCCCATGTAGACGACGGCCTTGAGACCGAAGCGCGCGCAGGCGGTGGCGGTGGCAACGCCGTGCTGGCCGGCACCGGTCTCGGCCACGATGCGCTGCTTGCCGAGGCGCTTCGCGATGATGGCCTGGCCGAGCGCGTTGTTGATCTTGTGGGCGCCGGTGTGGGCGAGGTCCTCGCGCTTGAGCCAGATGCGCGCGCCGCCGACGTCCTCCGTGAGGCGCTCGGCGAGGTAGAGCGGGGTGGGGCGGCCGACGAAGTCGCGCGCCAGGAGCGCCAGCTCAGC
>JBILWG010000004.1:0-38457 GCA_044369995.1 Gaiellales bacterium
GCTCCGGGTACGTCATCGACATGCGATGGGTGCCCTGGTACTCGCCACCCGTCACGGCGACGAGCTGGTCGGTGATCTCGAGGATCGGGTCGCCGGGTACCAGCGAGGCGGTGTGGCCGTCGGCGCCGAGACCGAGGTGGATCAGGTCGATCGTGGTGGGCAGCTCGCCGGCGTAGTCGCGGGCACCGCGCTGCGGATCCGCGTCGTTGACCGGCATCGGGTGGATCTGCACCGGCAGTTGCGGACCGAGGCTCTCGTGCAGATGGGTGAGGTTGCGCAGGGGGTCGCCCTCGGGAGCAATCCGTTCATCCACCTGGTACAGCTCGACCGATTCCCACGGCATGTCGAGTTCGGCGAGGTCGGCGAACATCGCCCAGGGCGAGCGGCCGCCACTGACCGCCATGGAGAACACGCCGCGCTCGGCCACGGCGTCGCGCGCGGCCTTCGCCACGTGCTCCGCTGCTGCCTTCGAGACCGCCGCCGCGTCGGGCAGGACGATCAGCTCGTGCTGCATCAGGCCTTCTTCTCGTCGTGCCCGCCGAACTCGCTGCGCATCGCCGACTGCGCCTTGCCCGAGTACTGGCCGAGACCGCGCGACTCGAACCGCTCGATCAGCGCCGCGGTGATGACCGGCGCCGGGACGCCCTCCTCGATCGCGGCGATCGTCGTCCAGCGTCCCTCGCCCGAGTCCGAGACGTGCCCGTCGAAGGCGTCGAGATTCGGATCCTTGGCCAGCGCGCTGGCGGTCAGATCGACGAGCCACGAGCCCACCACCGACCCACGGCGCCATACCTCGGCGACCTCGGCGACGTCGATCTCGTACTGGTAGTACTCGGGATCGCGCAGCGGCGTGGTCTCGGCGTCGATCTCCTGCTGATGGAGCCCGACGTCTGCGTGCTTGATGATCGACAGACCTTCGGCGATCGCGGCCATCATGCCGTATTCGATGCCGTTGTGAACCATCTTCACGAAGTGGCCCGCGCCGTTGGGACCGCAGTGGAGGTAGCCCTCCTGCGCCGTGCCACCGGGCTTGCGGCCAGGCGTCGGGGCGGCCGAGCCCTCGCCCGGTGCGATCGTCTGCCAGATCGGGTCGAGGCGCTGCACGGCCTTGTCCTCGCCACCGATCATCAGGCTGTAGCCGCGCTCGAGGCCCCAGACACCGCCGGACGTGCCGCAGTCCACGAAGTGGATGCCCTTGGCCGCGAGCTCCTTCGCGTGCTTGATGTCGTCGCGGTAGTACGAGTTGCCTCCGTCGATCAGCGTGTCGTCGTCCTCGAGCAGCTCCTTGAGCTCGTCGACCATCTGCTGGACGAGGCCGGCCGGCACCATGATCCAGACGTTGCGCGGGCGCTCCATCTTCGCGACGAGATCTGCCATCGACGAGGCGCCGATCGCACCTTCGGCGACCAGCTCGTCGACGGCCTTGGAGTTGACGTCGAAGACGACGCACGAGTGGCCATCGCGCATCAGGCGGCGGACGAGGTTCGCGCCCATTCGGCCGAGGCCGATCATGCCGAGCTGCATCGGGTGTGCTGTTGCCATGGTGGTGCTCCTTGGTGCTACGCGCGCTTCATGGCGCGGTAGCGCCGGATCAGTGCATTGGTCGAGGAATCGTGCTGGAGGTCGGGCTCGTCTGCGCTCTCGAGCTCCGGGATGATCTTCACCGCCAGGGCCTTGCCGAGCTCGACGCCCCATTGGTCGAACGAGTCGATGCCCCAGATCACGCCCTGCGTGAAGACGCTGTGCTCGTAGAGGGCGATCAGCGAGCCGAGACGATGCGGGGTGAGGCGGTCGGCGAGGATCGTGTTGGTCGGGCGGTTGCCCTCCATCACGCGGTGCGGCACGACGTGCTCGGGCGTGCCCTCGGCGCGCACCTCGGCCTCCGTCTTGCCGAAGGCGAGCGCCTCGGCCTGCGCGAAGACGTTGCTCATCAGGATGTCGTGGTGCTCGCCGATCGGGTTCAGCGAGTGCGCGAAGCCGATCAGGTCGACCGGGATGATCGAGGTCCCCTGGTGGATCAGCTGGTAGAAGCTGTGCTGGCCGTTCGTACCCGGCTCGCCCCAGTAGACCGGGCCGGTGTCGTAGTCGACGCGCGTGCCGTCGAGCGTGACGTGCTTGCCGTTCGACTCCATCGTCAACTGCTGCAGGTACGCGGGGAAGCGCTTGAGGTACTGCTCGTACGGCATCACGCCGATGGTCTGGACGCCGAAGAAGTCGCGGTACCAGACCGCGAGCAGGCCCATCAGGACCGGCAGGTTCCGGTCGAGGGGCGTGGTCTGGAAGTGCTCGTCCATCGCGTGGAAGCCGGCCAGCAGCTCGTGGAAGTGCTTGGGCCCGATCGCCAGCATCGTGGAGAGGCCGATCGCCGAGTCCATCGAGTAGCGGCCGCCGACCCAGTCCCAGAAGGGGAACATGTTGTCGGTGTCGATGCCGAAGGCCTCGACGCGTTCGGCGTTCGTGGAGACGGCGACGAAGTGCTTGGCGACCGCGGCCTCGTCGCCGAGCTTTGCGAGCGACCAGTCCCGCGCCGTGTGTGCGTTGGTCATCGTCTCGAGCGTGCCGAAGGTCTTCGACGCGATGATGAACAGCGTCTCCTCGGGGTCGAGGTCGATCGTCGCCTCGGCGAAATCGGTGGAGTCGACGTTGGAGACGAAGCGGAACGTCATGTCGCGCGTGGCGTAGTGCTTGAGGGCCTCGTAGGCCATGACGGGGCCGAGGTCGGAGCCGCCGATGCCGACGTTGACGACGTTCCTGATGCGCTTGCCGGTGTGGCCGAGCCAGCGGCCCTCGCGCACGTCGTCGGCGAAGACGCCCATGCGATCGAGTACCTCGTGCACGTCCTTGACGACGTCCTGACCGTCGACGTGCAGCGTGGCGCTCTTGGGCAGGCGCAGGGCGGTGTGGAGGACGGCGCGGTCCTCCGAGACGTTGATGTGATCACCGCGGAACATGGCGGCGCGGCGGCCGGCGAGGTCGCGCTCCTCGGCGAGCTGCACGAGCAGCTGCAGCGTCTCCGTGGTGATGCGGTTCTTCGAGTAGTCGAGGAACAGCCCGGCGCCTTCGGCGGTGAGGGCCTCGCCACGGGTTGCGTCACCCGCAAACAGCTCACGCAGCGTCACGTTCTTGATGGTCTCGTGATGGGCGGCGAGTGCCTGCCAGGCCGTAGTCGAACGCAGCATCGTCATGCGAGTGAGGATAGCCGTTGGGTGATTCACAGGTACTCGCAGCGGGCGCACGCTCACCGAACCGAACCGCTACCGCTGGGGCGGTGCGGCGCCTTCTACAGCAGGACGCCGGGCGGGTTCTCGAAGTCGGGGTGCTCGGCATGGAAGGCGCGTGAGCGCTCCACGGTTCGCATCCACTCGTAGTGCAGCTGCTTGGCGACCACGGGGATCACGCCGGCGCGGCGCATGCGATCGAGGCCGGCGGCATGGGCGCTGCCGGGCGACCCGACGGCGTCCTCAACAACTACGACGCGAAAGCCCTCGTCGAGCAGGCCAAGCGCGGACTGCGCCACGCAGACGTCCGTCTCGAGGCCCACGAGGACGGCAGTGCGACGGCCTGAGTCGCGCACGGCGGGACCGACGAGCGGATCGCCGCACAGGCCGAAGACCGCCTTGCGCAGCACCGGAGCGTCACCGACCGCGTCGACGAGCTCGGGATGGAGGCCACCCCAGTCCTCGGGCGACTCGACCGACGCGATGATCGGGATGTCGCAGAAGCGCGCAGTCTCGGCGAGGAAGGCGATGCGCTCGAGCAGGCCGTCCTTCGTTGCGTCCTCGACACGGGCCAGGAAGTCGGCCTGCACATCGATGATCACGAGCACGGAGTCGTCGGGATCGATCAGGTTGCTCATGCGCGCAAGGCTAGCGGGCGACGTAGAGTTCCGCCATGGCTCTGGCGCTCCCGATCGTCTGGCACGACGACTGCCGGCTGCACGCGCCGGGCTCGGAGTTCTGGTTGGGGCTGCAGCTGCCAGACGACGAGCTGCCTGAGCGCGCGGTGCTGATCCGCGAGGCGCTGGTGGCGGAGGGCGCGACCGTGGTCGCGGCTACGGCACACGACGACGCGGCGATGACGGCCGTGCACGACGCGGGGCTCGTTGCGTTCCTCCGCGATGCACATGCCGACTGGGTCGAGGCCGGACTGCCGCTCGATCCGGGGCAGGGACTGGTGGTGCCGTACTTGTTTCCGACGCACGCCATGCTCGGGGCGGTCGACCCGCATCGGCCTGAGGCGGTCTGGGCGCGCACGGGGTTCTACTGCTTCGACACGATGACGCCGATCGGCGAGGGCACCTGGGCCGCGGTGCGCGGTGGTGTCGATGCGACGCTCACCGCCGTCGACCTTGTGCAGGCGGGGGCCTCACTGGCCTATGCGATCACCCGCCCGCCGGGGCATCACGTGAGCCGTGCCGCCTACGGCGGCTCGTGCTACCTCAACAACGCGGCGATTGCCGCGCAGGCGCTGCGCGACGGGGGCGCCGAGCGCGTGGCGATCATCGACATCGATGCGCACCACGGCAACGGCGCGCAGGAGATCTTCTGGGAGCGCGACGACGTGATGACGGTCTCGGTGCACATCGATCCCGCGGCCGGGTGGTTCCCGCACGTGATGGGGTGGCCCGATGAGGTCGGGTGCGGCACCAACCACAACCTCGTCGTGGCGCCCGGTGCCGGCGACGACGCGTGGCTTGCCGCCGTGGCGGAGGCAGTGGCGCAGGTTGCAGCGTTCACGCCGCAAGCGATCGTGCTCGCCCTCGGCGTCGATGCCGCCACGACCGACCCCAACAGCCCGCTCGACGTCACCCATGCTGGCTATCGAGAGGCCGGTCGCCGCATCGGCGCGCTCGGCGTGCCGATCGTCGCAGTCCAAGAGGGCGGGTACGATCCCGCCACGCTCGGTGGCCTCGTCGTCGCCGCGCTCACCGGAGTCGAGGAGGGGCAGGCCCATGGATAGCCGCATGTGGATCGGCAAGAACGAGTACGAGGGCATTCCCTCCTCACCGCGGAAGGATCTGTCGCCGCCGCCCCATTGGCGGCTCGAGACGGTGGCGGTCACGGAGCGCCCGCGCAGCCTCACGATCGGTGCTGACGGCCGCACGCTGGTCTTCATCCAGGATCGCCCTGACACCTCCGACGTCTGGACGATGACGCTCGATGACCCCACGCCGCGGCGGCTCACCACCGGCCGTGAGCCCGCGCCGTTCTGGGAGGACATCACCCCGCAGCTCTCGCCCGATGGCTCGACCGTGGCGTACGGCGACGACGGGCACATCTGGCTCGTGCCGCTCGCCGGGGGCCCGCCACGCAAGCTGGTCGAGGGCTCGTCGCCGGTCTGGATCGACGATGCACGCCTCGTCATCTCCGTCGAGCGCGATGACCAGACCTCGCGCCTGGCCGTCGTCGACATCGCCGATCCGTTCCCGCGCCGGCTCACGGTCGAGTGCGCCGACCACGGCGACGAGTGGGGTGCCGCCGTCTCACCCGATGGCCGCGAGATCGCCTACGTCTTCTGGGTGCGCAAGGACCTGCGCGAGAGCCAGATCTGCGTCGCCGACATCGAGACCGGTGCGGTGCGCACGATCAGCGCGCCGCCGGAGATGGCGGATCGCTTCCCCGCCTGGTCGCCCGACGGCGAGTGGATCGTCTTCGCCTCCGAACGCAGCGGCTGGTACGAGCTGCACCTGATCCGCCCCGACGGCTCCGATGAGCTGCAGGTCACGCACGACGCCGGCGACTTCTTCGGGCCGACGTGGAGCGCCGACGGCCAGACGATTCTCGCCACGCGGGCTCGCCGCGGGCGCTTCGATCTCGTGACCGTTGATGTGCGCACGCACGCCGTCACCACCGTAGCCCACGGCGGTGCCTGGTCGAGTGCGTGCTGGACGGCCGACGGCGGCATCGTCGCCGAGTACACCGACCAGGCCACCCCGTCGGAGTTTCGCGTCGTCTCGCTGAGCGGCGAGGTGCGCACGCTGCACGCCCCGGCGCCCTTGGCGGTCCGCAACGCCCCGCATGTCGTGCCGCACGAGATCACGTACCGCTCGTTCGACGGCACGGAGATCCATGGCTTCCTGTTCCAGCCTGCTGGCGCGAGCAAGGACGCGCCAGTCCCGGCGATCGTCTACCCGCACGGCGGCCCCACGTCGTACTACGGCGACGAATGGGATGGCCACGCCCAGTACTTCATCGACAAGGGCTACGCCTGGCTGGCGATCAACTTCCGCGGCTCGACGTCGTACGGGCGCGCCTTCGAGCGCCTCAATCACGACGACTGGGGCGTCGGCGATACGAAGGACTGCCTCGCCGCCGCCGACTATCTGGCGAGTCTCGACTGGGTCGACGCCGATCGCCTCGGCATCTTCGGCGCCTCGTACGGCTCGTACATGTCGCTCTTGTCCGTCACCGACGATCCGCAGCACCGTTTCAAGCTCGGCGTGTGCAAGTACGGCGACTGCGACATCCGCTCGTCGTGGGCGCAGGGCGACCGCGAGGGCGTGCAGGACCTCGAGCGCATGATGGGCCCGCCGTCGTCGAATCGGGTGGCGTACGAAGCCGGCTCGCCGGTGTTGCGCCTAGCCAACGTCGAGGCGCCGCTCCTGATCGCCCACGGCGAGCAGGACATCCGCGTGCACCCGAAGCAGTCCGAGGAGCTCGTCGCCGAATTGCGTCGCCTCGGCGGCAAGACCTTCGAGTACGTCACGTACACGACCGAGGGCCACGGCCTTCTGCGCTTCGAGCCGCAGGTCGACTTCTACCACCGCCTCGAGCGCTTCTTCGACTGGTACTTGATGTAAAGCGACGGCGCGGATCCGTCCCGCGCCCAACACATCACGCCTGCTCGTTAGCCTCTCGACGTAGGCGCTCCTCGGGCGTCTCGCCGTCGAGGAAGAAGCGCTGCTCGAAGGCGACCTCGCCTGTCTGCTCGCGATGCCAACGGACGCGCAGGGGAATCTGGGCGAGGTGGAAGAGGCCGAGCTGCGGGCAGCGGCGGTCGGACTCTTCGGCTAGCTCCTTGATGCGCTCGTTGCTCTCGTCGGTGTCGAGCCAGAGGTCGTAGTTGACCTGCTCGAACTTCGGCTGGAGATGCAGGTCGAAGAAGAAGCCGCGGATGTCGATCAGCGAGCGGATGCCGGTGCGGAGGTTGCGGTAGGCGAAGCCCTGATCGCGCGCCACGACGGTGATGGTGATCGACGTGCACATCGAGAGTGCGGCCAGCTGGTAGTGGACGGGCGTCCAGCCGCGCGACTGGCCGATCAGGTCAGGCGGGTCGCCGATGTCGAAGCCCTTCGGCTCGTCGGCCATGATCGAGTGCTGGCCCTCCATGAAGGCCTCGACCAGCATCTGGTCGTGCGACTGCGTGGTGACATCGGTGATGCCGATGTACGCGGGGAACTCCTGCTCGCTCATGGTGCCTCCTCGGCTGCGATGGCGCGAGCCTACTGCGCGCGTGGAGGCAATGCTAGCGGCGGTCCTAGGTGTGATCGCGCGGGAAGGTGTAGTCCCACGTGCGATCGAACAGCGGCGCGCCGTTCTCCTGCACCGTCAGCGTGCACGCGACGAGGTAGTCCGCGGCCGTGCAGCGCATCTCGCTGTGGGCGATGATGTCGACCGTCAGCGTGCCGTCGTCGTAGTGGCTCGTGTTCTCGACGATCACTTCGGCCGACAGCGGATCGTCGTCCTTGATGCGCATCGTCGTGATCGACGAGTCCTCCCAGACGATGCCGTTCTCGTACTTCCAGGCGCCGCCGATATCCCAGTCGAAGACCGTCTCGGTGATGCCCGTGGCCGGGTCGTAGGTCCGCGTGCGGCCGCCGCCCGATCCGGGGCGCAGCAGTTCGATCTCGGGAATCGCGGGCTCGAGCGGCGGGTCCAGCGGCCGCATGATCGCGTCGGCCGGGCTGGCGGGGCGCTCGGGCAGGAGCAGCGATGAGGCGCCGGTGCGGATGCCGAGTGTGACGGGTACGGGCGAGGGCCAGGCCCACGGCCAGTAGCACGGCGAGATCGCGATGCGGAGGCGGTTGCCGGCCTGGAAGCGGTGCGCGATCGAGTCGAGCTGCACGTCGATCAGCATCTCCTCGCCGGGAACGACGGCCTCCGGCCGGTCGTTGCCGTGGCGGTGGCAGAGGTTCAGCTGGCCGCGCGTGACGAGCAGCGACGACCCATCGGGTGCGACTTCGCTGAGACGCACCGACACCATCGCCACGGGCTGATCCGCGGTGATCGCAAGGCGCGCGGTGGCGTGGCCGAGAATCGCGAACGATGCGGTGAGCGGATCGGAGGTGAAGCACAGGCTGAGGGCCTCCTCGTCACGTTGATCGAGCGGCAGATCGTCGGACTTGCCGTCGGCCGTCCACGAGCCGCCATCGAGGCCGACGGTCTGCACGCTCTCGATCGGGAAGACCTGACTGTGGCCGGGGTCGCCGCCAAGGGTGCCGTGGCCGAGCACGAGCTCGCGCGTCTCGAGGCGCGGCGACGGCCACGTCTCCTCGACGACCCAGCGTCCCGGCCGGTCCGCTAGACGCGGGGCGGGCGCGACGGGGTCCTGCTCGTAGGCGATCAGCATGCCGTCGCCGTCGATCCCGCTGTCGATGCCCTTCAGCCAGCGGTCGAACCAGCGCGTCTGCTCGGCGAGGATCCCGACCCGCGGCGACGGCGGCCCGTGAATGGGGTCGTTGTGGCCCCAGGGCCCGATGATCGCCTTGCGCGGTCCCCCGACGCCTGCGAGGACGCGGAAGGCCGAGTCGGTGTACCCGTCGGTCCAGCCGGCGATGCAGAGGATGGGCGTATCGATCCGGTCGAAGTCCTCGCACGCCGAGCCGTGGCGCCAGTAATCGTCGCGGCGCTGGTGCGCCATCCAGTACGCGATCCATGGCTCGAGGTTCAGGCGCTCGAGCCAGGCTTCGCGCCAGCCTTCGCCATAGATCGCGGGGACGGGTGGGCGCGCCTGCCAGCCGTGCATGCAGACGCTCCAGTGGAGCATGTCCATCGCGTCGATCAGGCCGCCGCGGTAGTGGACGTCGTCCGTGTAGCGGTCATCGGTCGAGTAGCCCGAGGCCACGGCCTTCAGCGCCGGCGGGCGCCGCGCCGCGATCTGCAGGCCGTTGAAGCCTGTCCATGAGTAGCCCGTCATGCCGACGGCGCCGGTGCACCACGGCTGCGCGGCGATCCAGGCGATCGCGTCGACGCCATCAACCGTCTCCTGCTCCGTGTACTCGTCGGGGCAGAGGCCGGTCGACTCGCCCGTGCCGCGGATGTCGATACGGATGCCGGCGTAGCCCTCGCCGGCGAACCAGCGCATCTCCTGCTCGTCGCTCGCCACGGTGCCATCGGTCAGGCGATACGGCCCGTACTCGATGACGGCCGGCACGGGATTCTTGTCGGCATCAACCGGGAGCCAGATCTTCGCGTGCAGCCGCGTGCCATCGGGCATGGGGATCCAGACCGGCGTGCGGACCTCGATCGGGTGTGGAAAGTCGGTGCGGGTCTGGGCCTCGGTCATGGGCTAGGCCTGCACCAGGACGCGGCCGTTCTCAACGCGCACGGGGTAGACCGCCACGCGGAAGTTCGCGTCCTCGGGGCAGACGCCCGTGGTGGCATCGAACTCCCAGCCGTGCCACGGGCAGACGACAACCGTACGGTCGACCAGGTGATAGTGGCCGCCGGGCTCGCCCTCGATGCGCTGCTCGACGGTGCCGAGGCACAGCTTGGCGCCCGAGTGGGGACAGCGGTTGCGGATGGCGACGAGCTCGTTCGTGCGCGGGTCGCGCATCACACCGATCTCACGCCCCTCGATGCGGGCGATCGCCGGGGCGCCGGGGGCGACGTCGGCCTCGGCCGCGATGTCGTGCCACTCGCTCATCGCGCGACCGGCAGGTCGAGGCGGCTCCCGTAGAAGGCGACTGCGTTGTCGTGCATGACGCCCTGCCGCCACGCCTCGGGCAGGCGGTTGGCGAGCCACTTCGGCTCATCGCCGTCCCAGTGCGGGTAGTCGGACGCGTAGCAGAGGATGTCGGGTGCGCCGACGGCGGCGAGCATCTGCCAGAGCAGTTCGTCGTTGCCGTCGGTGTGCTCGAGCGGCTGCGTGGCGAAGCGGATGTGGCGCTTCATCGTCTCGCTCGGCGGCTCGTCGAGCCACGGCGTGTCGTCGCGCAGGCCGCGCCAGTTCGTGTCGTTGCGCCAAAGCATGCCGGGGAGCCACGCGATGCCACCCTCGATCAGCAGCACCTTGAGGTCGGGCACCCGACGGAAGGTGCCGTGCGTGAGCAGCGACATCAGGTGAGCCATGATCGAGCAGGCCGAACCGATCGTGTGCCACTCGATGTAGAAGGTCGGCGCACCGGCACCGGTCGGCTGGTGGGCCAGGCCCATGCCCTCCATGCCGGAGTGGATTGCGACGGCGAGGCCGTTGGCGGCGGCTGCCTCCAGGATCGGCAGGTAACGCGGGTCGCCGTAGGGTCGTTCGCTGCCACCGGCCAGCAAGACCTGGACGAAGCGGCGGTCGCCCGCGCAGCGCTCGATCTCGGCGACGGCGGCGACGGTGTCCTGCGAGGGCACGATGATCGAGCCACGGAAGCGGTCGTCGTGCGGAAACCAGTCCTCGCGCAGCCAGTCGTTGTGGGCGCGCGCCAGTGCTGCTGCGCGGTACGTGTTCTCCATCAGCCCGACGCTGAGAGCGTCGTCAGCGGTGAGGATGCCGAGGTCGGCGCCCTGGCCGTCGAGCGCCTCGGTAGCGACCACCTGCGCGTTGCCGCCGGGCATGCCGCTCTCGTCGACGGCGAGGTCGCCGCGGAACCAGTTGGATGGGTTCGACCACGGATAGGCGGGCAGGCCGAGCATGTACGCCTGGTTGCGGTACCAGTCGCGCTCGGGCGCGTCGATGAACTTGAGGATCTCCTCCTGGTGCGTGATCTGCACGTGGATGTCACAGTCGATCATGGATATCCCTCCTTCTGCGCCAAGGGTAATCAACGCCGTTCCGCGTCTGACTGACCAGCCAGTTAGGACGATGCTGCGTCGTCGTCGCGCGTGGTGGCCTCGGTCTCCTCCACCCAGCGTTCATGGTGCATGCGCGCCCACTCACGGTCGACGGTGCCGGTGGTCATGCCACGCAGCGAGGCGCGCGTCGCGGGATTGAAGACGGCCAGATAGAGGTGCCCACAGACGAGCACGACGATCAGGATCGTCGCCAGGTCGTGGACGTCGATGGTGCCGGAGAAGCGGAGGGCGTTGTTGCGCTCGCCGAGCCAGAGCAGGATTCCCGTCAGGGCCAGCACCACCAGCAGGCCGATGGTAATTGCCGTGTTGAGCTTCTGCCCGGCGTTCAGCCAGCCCTGGGCGGGCGCGCCGACGGGGTTGAAGAGCCTCTGTGGACCGCCGCGCAGCCATGCGCGGTCGGCCCGATCGAGGCTATCCACCTCGCGGGCGAAGGCGCGTATGTCGCGGGGACGCAGCACGAGGGTCAGCACGAATGCGATGCCGAGGGCGATCGCGAAGTAGAAGTGCCACTGCTTGGCGAGCGGGCGGTTCATCACCTCGGCCAGCGCGGGCGACCACAGGCACAGGCCGGTCCAGAGCATCCCGAGGAAGGTGACGGCGAGCACGAGGTGCAGGAGGCGCTGGGCACCGGTGAAACGCCTGATCGCCGCCGGCGCGGTGGGCCGGGCTGCGGACAGAGGCCTAGGTGTAGACATCGCGGCCTACCCAGGCATCGGCGTCGTAGCCGCGGGTCTCCCAGTAGCCCGGGGTGGCGTCGCGCTCGAACGTGATGTGGCTCAGCCACTTGACGCCCTTGTAGCCGTACATCTGCGGGATCACCAGGCGCATCGGTGCCCCGTGCACGCGCTTGAGCGGCAGGCCGTCCATCTCCGTGGCGAGCAGCACGTCCTTCAACTGGAACTGCTTCATCGTCAGCTGGTCGAAGTACGGCTCCTCCAGCGACTGGAAGTTGACGTGCCTGGCGGTGGCCTTGGGCCTGACGAGGTCGAGCACCGTGGCGGGTGCGATGCCCTTCCAGTGCACATTCTCGACGCTCCAGCCGGTCACGCAGTGGAAGTCACTGACGCTCTCGATCATGGGTGTCTGCTCGACATCGCTCCACGTGAGCCGAACCGGGTTCTCGACCTCGCCGTCGATCGTCAACGCGTACGTCGCCGGATCGAAGGTCGGCATCGGGTCCTGCACGTTGTAGATGCGCCAGCCACCGGTCGGCACGATGCCGCCGGTGGGCAGGACGTTGCCGAGGCTCCCGACGATGTTGCCGACACCCATGCCGCCGACCTTGGTGATCGCCGCGACGCCGAGCACGCCGGCGGCGATGGTACCCAGGAATGCGGCGCGCCCGAGGGGCATGCGGTCCTTGGGTGTCTCGGTGGGGTGCTGGGGTTCGTCATGCCGCATGGTCTGATTCTGCCGGACGCACGGGAGGCTGCTGCGACTTGACGGAGGGTGCACACAGATGTGCCACGGCATGCACATGGGTGCAAGCGGGCGCGTGCGTGTGCGCCGAGGTGGAGCGGAGCGTCGGATGTCCCAAAGGGGTCAGCCCCCTTTGGGACATCCGACGGAGTCAGCCTCCGCGCGAGAGGCCGGAATGCGCCAAAGAGGTCTGACCCCTTCGGAACAGACGTGGCGCTAGGACAGCGCCTTCTTCTTGAGCGTGTCGAACTCCTCCTGCGTGATGGCGCCCGAGTCGAGCAGCGACTTGGCGTGCGCGATCTCCGCGGCGGAGCCGCCGGCGACCTCCTTGACGTGGTCGTCGAACTGCTTCTGCGCGGCCGCGACGGCCTTCTGATTCCGCTCCGCCATGCCGTGACCGTTGACGATCAGGTACAGCAGGATGCCGAGGAGGCTCGTCGCGATCAGCAGGATGATCCAGAGGACCTTCTTGCCGCCGCCGATGTCATGCCGGCGGAACAGATCGCTGAACACCGTGATCAGCAGCCAGAACCAGATCACGAAGCCGAAGATGAGCAGCATCGACCAGAGCAGATGCAAAAGCGGGTAGTCGTCCATGAACACTCCTAGTGGGTTGCGCTGTCAGTGTACTGACCGCCGACGGGACACCTGTAGCGGATCTTCCGCATCGTGGATCAGGGTGCGCCCACACCCTGCGGATCAGATCAGTTCGTCACCGGTCAGGTAGCGCGGCTCGGCGAAGACCCGACGCACCATCGGCTCGAAGAACTCGACGGGCAGGCTCTCGAAGCCCGGGTCGAAGCAGTTCTGGTCGTACTTGGCGCAGAACTCGGCGCAGGCGTCGAACCACGGGCTGTCCTTGAAGCGATCGCGCGCGTTGCGGTCGCCACCGGAGTGGTGCGCGTAGTAGTACGACTGGAAGACGCCGTGGTGCTTGACGATCCAGACGATCTCGGGCCGGCAGTACGGGCGCAGCACGGCGCCCATGAACTCGCCGTGGGTGATGGGCGCCAGCTCGTCGCCGATGTCGTGCAGCAGTGCGGCGACGACGTACTCCTCGTCGCGTCCGTCGTTGTAGGCGTGCGTGGCGGACTGGAGCGAGTGCTCGTAGCGCGTCACCTGGTAGCCGGCCAACGAGTGCTTGAGTCCGTCGAGCGCAGCCAGCAGGCGATCCGGCAGCATCTGCATGTGCTCCTCGCCGAGCCGTTCGAGGAGCGCGTAGTCCTCGGCCGTGCCGTCTTCCATTCGAATGAATGCGACTGTCTCCATGGATCCTCCCGGTAGCTCGGGGAAAGCCTACTAGCGGTCGTTGAAGACGAGGATCTCGCCGCCGTAGCACGCGACCCACACGCGGGCCAGGTGGGCGTCGTACGTCACGCCGATCGGCCGCACGCAGGCGTCCAGCTCCTGGATGACCGCCATGTCGCGGGTCCGGATCTTGGAGACGGTGCCGCTGTCGTAGTTGACGACGTAGAGCGCCCTGCCGTCGCTCGACATCGCCAGGCTGCGTGGTGCTTCACCGGTCTCGACGCGGAGCACCCGCCCGGTGTAGAGGTCGAGGCGGGCGACGTTGCCCTCCGAGTTGAGCGTCGCGTAGATGTAGCGGCCCTGCGGCGCGAACTCGAGCGCCCGGGGCCCGGAGCCGATCTCGATCGTACGGGTCTTCCACGTGGCGAGGTCGACGCGCACCAGCTTCGTGTCGCCCATCATCGCGACGTAGGCGACGTTGCCCTTGGGCGAGACGACGATGCCGCGAGGGTACGGACCGATCGGCACGCGCTGCAGTTCGCGTCCGGTCTCGGCTGACAGCACGGAGAGATCCCACGAGCACCAGTTCGCCACCAGCACGAAGCGCCCGTCCGCGGTGGCCTTGACGACCTTCGGCACCGCACCGACGGGGAAGACGCCATCGATCTTGAGGCTCTCCATGTTGATGCGGTAGAGGAACGAGTCGTCGTAGCCCGAGTCGGGGGTGCACGTGTCGGTGCCCTCCGGGCCGAAGCCGGCGCCGTACATCGAGTAGTTGGTCACGTACCCGACCTGGCCGTCGGGCGAGAACGCGGCCTCGACGGGGGCGCCCTGCGACGTGCCGGGGTGGCCCTTGATGCCGAACTCCGCCAGCCGGACGGCATCGGGGATCGTGCGCACGAGCTTCATCGTGCGCGCGTTGTAGACCGTCACGGTGTGGCGGTACATCATGTTCTGGGCGGTGACGAAGCCCGCGCCGCTGGCAGCCACGGACTTGGGTGCGATGTCGCCGGTGACCGTGCGGATCAGTCGCAGGCGGGTGCGGTCGGACGGCGGGCCGACGTGTTCCGGGACGACGGCCGAGGTCGGCTCATCCTGTGCCGCCACCCGCTCCGTCGTGGTTGCGGCGGCGGCGGTAATCGTGGCCGAGGCCGCGGTCGCGCGCGTGCCCCCGTCGAGCTGCGTCCGCACGCCCAGCACGCCACCGACCGTCAGCACGCCGGCCAGCGCGGTGAGCAGCACGGCACGGCGTCGGCGCACTGCGCGGCGACGCTCCTGATACGAGGGCGTGCGTTCGTACAGCTCGGGCATGTTCACAGGATTCGCCCACGGCGGCCTGCATCCTGCCCGTGCGCGTCGCCGCCGGGTTGACACAGCCGCTGTCGACCGGTTGGCTGTCGTCATCACCCGACAGGAGAGCACCATGTTCGATGCCACTACCGCGCAGCGCCTCACGACCGAGGGCGACTGGTTCGAGCCGTACTTCATCTCGCTCGGCTACCGGCTCGGCAACGTGCTCGTGCTGTCGGGTCAGGCCTCGCTGTCCGAGCAGGGCGAGCTCGTCGGCGTGGGCGATTTCGATGCCCAGGCCGCGCAGACGTTCGCCAACATCGAGCGTGTGCTCGCCTTGGCGGGCGCGGGTCTCGAGGACATCTTCAAGGTCACGATCTACCTGACCGACATGACCAACTTCCCGAAGATCATGGAGTTGCGCCAGCGGCACTTCACGCCGCCCTACCCGGCGGACACGATCGTCGAGGTGCGCTCGCTGGCGCTGCCCGAGTTGATGATCGAGATCGAGGTGATGGCGATGGTGCCGGATGGCGAGCGCCGCGTGATCGACGCCTAGAAAGGGCTCGGCGCGGACCGTCGAGCGCGGCGATCGGCAGGCGGCGGGACGAGCGACGCAAATCGGACTGGGTCGCTGACCTATGCTGCAGCGGTCCCGCGCATCCTGCGCGGGTGGACGAAGGAGCATGGGCTGTGAGCGAGCCCCGGATCGGCATCTTCCTCAACGTGCAGCAGCCGGATGCGGTTGATCCGCGCGAGATCGTCGCGCAGGCGGTTGCGCATACCGCACTGTGTCGTGACCTCGGGTTCGATCTCGTCTCCGCTGGACAGCACTTCCTCACCGAGGTGTTCCAGATGGTCCAGACGATGCCGCTGCTCGGGCGCATCGCCGCCGAGTCGGGAGACATGCGCGTCGCGACGAACATCGCGCTGCTGACACTGCTCAACCCGGTCGAGCTGGCCGAGAACGCCGTGGCGCTCGATGCGATCACCGGCGGACGGTTCGTGCTCGGCGTTGGGCTCGGGTATCGCCCGGAGGAGTTCGATGCCTTCGGTGTCCCGGAGAAGAGGCTGCGCGTCTTCCTCGACAAGCTCGATGTGGTCAAGCGCCTGCTGGAGGGCGAAACGGTCACGGCGGAGGGAGCCGGCTACCGGCTCGACCATCAACGGCTCGCGATGCTGCCGGTCCAACGTCCACGTCCGCCGATCTGGCTGGCCGCGAACGCGGACCAGGCGGTCCGCCGAGCCGCGCGCGTGGCAGACACGTGGACGGTCAACCCGCATGCGAATCTGGCCGAGCTCGAGCGGCAGACCGCCCTGTTCCACGCCGCCCGCGCCGAGTCGGGCCAACCGCCCGTCACCGAGCTGCCGGTGATGAAGGAGATCTATGTCGGCGAGGACGATGCGAGCGCCGAGCGCGAGGCGCGGGCCTATCTGCAGGCCAAGTACAAGGCCTACGTGAAGTGGGGCCAGGACGAGGTCATGCCGGACGCGGACTCGCTCGACCAGGACTGGGAAGAGTTGAAGGCGGGTGGGCGCTTCATCCTCGGCGGCCCGGATCGTTGCGTGGCCGAGCTGCAGGAGCATCTCGACACGCTGCGATGCGACACCCTGATCTTCCGCTTCGGCTGGGTTGGCATGCCCGACGAGCTGGTGCAGGCGAACATCCGGCGGTTCGCCGAGACCGTCAAGCCGCGTCTGCGCGTGGCGGCCGGTGCGCCTGCTCCCCTCTGAGGATGCGACACCCGCGCGGGGGCGATGTCCTCAGCCGATGCAGGTGGCGGCGGCAGTAAGAGCCTCGTCCGCGTAGGCCTGTGCGTCATCGCCGAGGCGTGCCTCCAGCGTCTCACGGCTGGTGAGATCCGTCGTGGCAACGACGCGCGAGTAGTCGTCGACCATGGCCCCCGTGGCCTTGCGCAGCGCCGTCAGTGCATCGCGGCACGGGCCATCCGTCTGCCCGATCGCCTGCTCGACGGTGCGGTCCAGCTCGCCGGCGGCAGTCGCGATAGCGGTGTAGGCAGCACCCATGCAGGCGTCGAAGCTCGCGCCGGCCGCGGCGTCGGTCTGGCACGAGGCGATGCTCTGGTTGGCCTGGTCCAGGCGGGCGGCGAACTGCTGCGCGCCGTCCTGGATCACGCTCCAGGCACCGGCGTTGTCAGCGGCCGGCACCGTCATCGGCTCGGCGGTCGCCTCCGGTGCTGGCGTACTCTCGACCGTCATCGCCGCTGCCGTCATCGTCGTCTCTGCGGGCACCGCGGCCTGCGCCTCCGCGGCCGTCTCCGAGTCTCGCAGCGACGACGCGCCACAGCCGGCGGACAGCACGGCGCTCATGGCGAGCGCGACCAGCAGGATAGGGGTGGGCAGGCGCATCACAGACGACCCAATCATCTCCCCAATTCGGGGTGCGATGGGGGAGATCCTGCCCCGAACGCGCAAGCGGCGCCCGGGGTCGGCAGCTGGGACGTGCTGCCGACCCCGGACGCCGAAGCGCTACGCGACGACGGTGTTGCCGTCGAACGGCTCGATGCCGTTCAGGTACGCGATCACTTCGTCGACACCCATGACGTCACCGAACTTCGCGTCGATGTCGAACAGGTTCCACTCCACGACGCCCGCCACGCGGTCGCCGACGCACTCGCGGGGGACGATCGGGCGGAAGCCGTACGCGATGGCGTCCTCGACCGTATGGCGCACGCAGCCAGCCATCGTCACGCCGGTCACGATCACCGTGTCGACGCGGTGGGCCGACAGGAAGCCCTGCATGTACGTGCCGTGGAAGCCCGAGGCGCGCTTCTTGCAGATCACGAGGTCCTCATCGCGCAGCAGACGCTCGTCGATCGCGGCTTCCCACGAGCCCTCCTCGAGAACATCGACGGGGATCTTGTTGTGCCAGAGGCCCATGTCGCTCCACTCGCCGCGCGTCGTCTTCTTGTACGCGGTGGTGGTGTGGACGACGGGGACGTTCTTGGCACGCGCGGCCTCGAGCAGGCGCTCGGTGGCCGGGATGATCGTGTCCATGTGATCGCACGTGAACTTGTTGCCGGGGTGCGTCCACGCGTTGGCGAGATCGATGTTGAGGATCGCGGGGCGCGTGCCGAAGCCGATGCGCCGCTGGAAGCCGCGCTGCTGATACAGCTCGCTGTCTTCCGCGAAGATCTTGTCGAGCATCTCCTGCAGTTCGCTCATGGGTATTCCTCCTGGGGTCGGTCGGTTGGGTGGGGTTAGCCCTGGCGCTTTTCGGCGCGCAGGCGGTCGGTTGCGTCCTGATCGACGGCGAGGGTGAGGCCCTCCCCGACGAGCACGACGCCGTAGTCCTGCTCGGCGAGATCACGCGAGGTGAACTCGTCGAGCACGTCATCGCGAACCAGCTCGGGATCGCGGTCGAGCGGGTCGCCGTAGCCGCCGCCCGAGGGGACGGTGATCTGCAGGCTGTCGCCGGCCTTCAGCTGGGAGCCGGTGACCTTGCTGTACCAGGACTCCTGGTCGGCGCGTCCCGGGTTGCGCACCATCGAGCCATTGAGACCCTCGTGGCCGCCGAAGATGCCCCACGGCGGGTCGGATTCGTGACGCTCGCCCTCGCACGTGACGATGGTGTCCGTCAGGAACGTGTTGACGCGGACGATGCCGATACCGCCGCGCCACTTGCCCGCCGCGGCCGGCTCGTCGCGCAGCTCGTAGCGGTCGGTCCGCATCGGGAAGCGCCACTCGAGCTCCTCGATCGGGTTGTTGCGCGTGTTGGCGATCAGGTTGTCGACGGAGTCCATCGCGTCGCGGTCGGGACGACCGCCGTACGACCCCTCGTCGACCTCGAGGTACACCCAGTACTCGCCCTCCTCCTCGACGTAGCCGGAGTAGGAGAGGAAGTGGATGTGCGCCGAGTTGCCGGCGGTGATCTGGTTCGGGATCACCGGGGCGAGGGCGCGGAGCACCAGGTCCACCGCGCGCTGGGCCTGCGAGAACCGGGCAAAGCAGGCGCGTGGGTACTTCGGGTTGTAGATCGTGCCCTCGGGCGCGATCACCTCGACCGGGCGGAGCATGCCCTCGTTCTGCGGCACGAAGACCGGGAACGTCGCCTCGTCGAGGAACATCATGCGGGCGATGAACGTCATGCCCGACACGGTCGTGCCCTCGAACGGACAGTTGTAGCCGGTCGGCACCTCCGGGCTCGAGCCCGTCAGGTCGACGACCATCTTGTCGCCCTCGATGCGCACGACGACCTTGATCGGCAGCTTCTCGCCGCGGTTGCGACCGTCGTCGTCGAGCCAGCCGTACTCGGGGCCGTACTCACCGTCCGGCACCTTCGCGATCTCCTGGCGGAGCATGCGCTCGGCGTAGTCCATCCAGTGGTTGGCGGCGCCCAGCACGGCCTCGGTGCCGTAGCGGCCGGCGAGCTCGGCGAAGCGGTTCTTGGCGCGCTCGCAGGCGGCGATCATCGCCTCGATGTCGCCGCGGTTGTGGGTGGGCGTGCGGGTGTTCTCGAGGATGTGCTTGAACAGCGACTCCTGCCAGACGCCCTTGTCGGCCAGCTTGACCGCGCGGTAGATGTTGCCCTCGGACCAGTTGTCGACCAGGTCGATGGCGAGGCCGGGGTAGGCGCCACCGATGTCGAGCAGGTGCGCGGAGGCGCCCGTGAACCCGATCAGCTTGTCCTCGTGGAAGACCGGCATGACGATCGCGACGTCGGGCGAGTGCGTGGCGCCGAGGTACGGGTCGTTGTGCAGGATGATGTCGCCCGGGTGGATGTCATCGCCGAGCAGGGAGATGACGCCCTTGACGATCTTCGGCATCGCGCCCATGAACATCGGCGTGGAGTCGGACTCGGCGATGTTGTTGCCCTGCGGATCGAACAGGCCGGCGCCGAGATCCTCGGACTCGCGGATGATCGACGAGTAGGACATGCGGTAGAGGACGCCCGCCATCTCCTTGGCGATGGCGTTGAAGGCACCGCCGATGACGCGCATCAGGATCGGCTGCGCGAGGCCGGCATCGCCGCCCTTCGTACGTCGCGCCTCGATGCGCGGGGTGACGTCGATCACGAGGTTGCCGTACCGGTCGACGTCGACGACGAAGCCCGGGGGCACGATCGTCGTGGTGTCGTACTGCTCGATGATCGCCGGGCCCTCGATGCGGTCGCCGGCGCGCAGGTGCTCACGCTCGTAGAACGGGGTCGGGCAGGACTGCGCCTCGCCGTCGACGTCGAAGACGACCGGACGGGTCTCGATCAGGGCAGCGGAGAGGTCCCCGTTGCCGCGCTCGGCCTCGGGCCACTCCAGCTCGTCGATGCGGCCGATGCCGACGACGCGGATGTTGATGATCTCGACCGGAGCGTCGAAGCGATGGCCGTACTCGCCCTCGTGGGCGACATGGAAGGCCTCGACCAGCTCGTCGCTCCAGCCGGCTCGGCCGGGATCGCCGGCGGGCACGTCGAAGCGGACCTCGTAGCCCTGGCCGCTGTAGCGGCAGTCGGCGAGACGGCGGATCAGGCGCCGATCCTCGGGCACTGCGTCGGCGTCGAGCTGGCCGACGGCCTGTGCCACGAGCTCATCGAACTTGGCCTGCAGGCGCGGGGCGTCGAGCGTGGCGATGGCCTGGCGCTCGGTGCCGACGAACTCGTGCTGGAGGTCGGTGGCGAGCAGGCCCGTCGCGGCGACGATGCCGGGGTGCGGCGGAATCAGCACGCGCGGGATCTCCAGCTCGAGCGCGACGTCGCAGGAGAACAGCGGGCCGGCACCGCCAGCGGCGACGAGCGTGAAGTCGCGTGGGTCGTAGCCGCGCCGTACCGAGTTGATCTCGATGTTCTGCGTCATGCCGAACTTCTGGATCTGCAGCGCGCCGAGGGCGGCCTGCTCCGGCGTCATGTCGACCTCGCCGGCCAGCTGCTCGATCACGGTCTTGGCGAGCTCGGGCTTGAGAGCCAGGCCGCCGCCGACGAGACCACGCTCGGGGCGGAGGCGGCCCAGGAACACCTGGGCGTCGGTCGAGGTCGGTTGCTTGCCGCCGCGGTCGTAACAGGCGGGGCCCGGATCGGCTCCGGCCGACTGCGGGCCGACGCGGAACACGCCACCCTCGTCGACGTAGGCGATCGAGCCGCCACCGGCACCGATGGTGTCGATGTCGACCATCGGCACCATCGCCTGATAGTCGCCGACCTTCGTGTCGAGCAGGTGACGCATGCGCATCTGGCCGCCGGCCGCCACGCCGACGTCGGCCGACGTGCCGCCGATGTCGAGGGTGATGACGCTGTCGTACCCGGCCATCTTGCCGGCCCAGATACCACCGATCAGACCGGCCACGGGGCCGCTCATCAGCAGATTGACGGGGCGGCGCGAGGCGGCCTCGACGGTCGCCATGCCACCGGACGACTGCATCAGCTGGACGCCGTGCTTGAAGCCGGCGTCCTTCATCGCGGTCGCGAAGCGGTCGAGGTACGTCGACACCTTGGGACCGACGAAGGCGTTGAGCGCGACGGTGGAGAAGCGCTCGTACTCGCGGTACAGCGGGATCACGTCGCTCGAGATCGACTGGTACGCCTCGGGGAATTCCTCCGAGATGATCTCCGCGACGCGCTGCTCGTGCGCGCCGTTGAGGTACGAGTGGAGGAAGCAGACGGCGACGGCCTCGACGCCGGCCTCCTTCAGCAGCCGCACCTCGCGGCGGACGGCGTCCTCGTCGAGCGGTGTGACGATCTCGCCGTGCGGCGCGGTCACGCGCTCGGCGACCACGCGGCGGTGGCGGCGCTTGACGAGCGGGCGCGCCTGCCAGGGCAGGTCCTGCTGGATCGAGAAGTTGAGCGGCTTCTTGTGGCGCGCGATGTGGAGGATGTCCCGGAAGCCCTCGGTGGTGATGAGACCGACGGAGGCGCCCTGGTGCGTCAGCGCGATGTTCGTTGCGACGGTGGTGCCGTGCAGCAGGTTGTCGATCTCCGACAGCTGGACGCCGGCCTTCTCGCAGAGGCGGTTGATGCCCTCGACCACGCCGCGGGCGGGGTCGTCGGGGGTGGACGGGACCTTGTCGACGGTGATCTTGCCGGCTTCCTCGTCCACGAGGATCAGGTCGGTGAAGGTTCCGCCGACGTCTACTCCGATGCGCTTCACGTTGGGTGCTCTCCTGCGTCCCGCTGCCGGAAGGGCAGCTCTTGCTGCGAGAGCATACATTGTATACACTGGAATGCAAGTGACCACTTCCGGACGCAGCCGTGTACGATCGCTCGTGATGAGCGCCAAGGCCGAGACCTCCCGCTCTGGTGCCAAGCCGGCGATCGCGGACGTCCTGCGCGAGGGCATCCGGCAGGGGCTCCTCGCTCCGGGCCAGCCCCTGATCCAGGCCTCGATCGCCGAGGCGATGGGCGTCAGCCGCATCCCCGTCCGCGAGGCACTGCATGCGCTCGCCGCGGAGGGACTCGTCACGTTCTCCGATGACGGTGGTGCCAAGGTCACCGAGCTCGAGCCGCACGAGGTCGATGAGGTCTGGACGCTGCGGGCCCTGCTCGAGTCGCACATGGCGCCGAGCATCGTCAGCAACGCCACGGCCTCCGATCTCGAGATGCTGTCCGGTCTGGTGGCCGCGATGGACGACCTCGATCCCGAGACGTGGTCGGATCGCAACTACACCTTCCATCAGGAGCTGCACCGGCTCTCGGGTCTGCCGTATTTCGCGGACGCCGCAGGACGGGTGCTGACGCTGATGGACTCCTACTCGCGCGTTGCCGTGAGCGTCCTCAACGAGCAGGATCACGCGCAGTCGGAGCATCATCAGATGATCGCGGCGATCCGCGCGGATGACGGCGAGGAGCTCGCGCGTCTGCTGCTGCACCACAGCAACCGCGCCCGCCAGGCGCTGCTCGCCTACGCGGAGTCGCAGCAGAAGCCGGTCGATCCGAAGGCGGAGGCCGCCGCGGCCGCCCGCTCGCTGGCCAATCACCTCGGCACCTGAATGTCCCAGAAGGGTCTGACCCCTTTGGGACATGCACCACGGCTCACCGTCGCGAACCGCACGTAGGATGCGTGCGATGCGTCGCGTCCTCCCGCTGCTCGCCCTGACCCTCCTCGCGCTTGGCCTCGTCGCCCCGGCGGCCGGAGCCGAGCCGGCTCGCGCCGCCGTCTTCTCGGGCACCGGCGTGTGGATCGACATCTGGGATGCGCTCGCGAAGAATCCGGCGAGCGTCGTTGCGACCGCACAGCAGCAGGGAGTCTCCGTTATCTACGTGGAGACGAGCAACGCCAAGAGCAAGGTCGACGTCGTCAATCCCGCGCCGCTCAAGCAGCTCGTCGTGCTGGCGCACGCCGCCGGCATCCGCGTCGTGCCGTGGTACCTGCCCGGCTTCCAGAAGCCGAAGGTCGATCAGCGTCGACTGGTGGCGGCGATCGCGCTTGGCGGGAGCGAGGCCGTCGACGGCGTGGCCGTCGACATCGAAGCCACCTACGTGAAGAACCCGAAGCTGCGGGCGCAGCGCGCGGCGGCGCTGCTCGCCTGGTTGCGTGCCAACTACCCGAAGGTCCCGATCGCGGCGATCACGCCATCGCCGGTGCACATGTACTGGCCGATCTTCCCGTGGACCGAGGTCCGCGACAACGCGGATGCGGTACTCCCCATGTGCTACGCGCCACGCCGCCTCAGCAGCCGCCAGATGTACACCATGACCGTCGGCTGCGTTACGCGCGCCCGCACGCTGACGGGTGACCCGGCACTGCCCGTGCACGTCATCTCCGGGCTCGCCGGTGGCCTATCGCCTGCCAATCTGGATGCCGCAGCACGCGGCGCGCGCGATGCCGGCGCCAACGGCTTCAGCCTCTACGACCTCGCCACCACCACGCCGGCCGGCTGGGCCGCTCTCAGCACGTGGGCAGCCGGGTAACTCCGGGCCGTCTTGGCAAGTCGGGGTAGAGTGCCGGTCGTGGACTACTCCGGCATTGTCGACGCCGCCATCGAGCGCCTGAAGACCGAGGGACGCTACCGCTCCTTCGCGGAGATCGAGCGGATCCCGGGGACGGCCCGCGCAACCCTGCACCGTCCGAATGGCGCAGCCCGCGAAGTCGCCGTCTGGTGCTCGAACGACTACCTCGGCATGGCGGCGCACCCGGAGGTCGTCGCCGCCGTCACCGCCGCCGCGACGTACGGCGCCGGTAGCGGCGGCACGCGGAACATCTCCGGCACGACGTCGATGCATGTGGCGCTCGAGCGGGAGCTCGCGAGCTGGCACCGCAAGGAGGCCGCACTGCTGTTCTCGTCCGGCTGGGTCGCCAACTTCACGTCGTTCGCCGTGCTCGGCAGCGTGCTGCCGGAGTGCGTGATCTACTCGGACGCCAACAACCACAACTCGATGATCGAGGGCATGCGACGCAGCGGTGCCACCGTGCGCATCTTCCGGCACAACGATCCCGCGCATCTCGAGCAGCTGCTGCGCGACGAGGATCCCTCGCGCGCCCGGGTCGTGGCCTTCGAGTCGGTGTACTCGATGGATGGCGACATCGCTCCGATCGCCGAGCTGGCTGACGTCGCCAAGCGCCACAACGCACTCACGTTCGTCGACGAGGTGCACGCCGTCGGCATGTACGGGCCGGAGGGCGCCGGCATCGTGGCGCGGGAGGGTCTCGAGAGCGAGATCGACATCGTGCAGGGCACGCTCGGCAAGGCCGTCGGTGCGATGGGGGGCTACGTCACCGGCTCGGCACGCATCGTCGACCTGATCCGCTCGTACGGCACTGGCTTCATCTTCACCACCTCGCTGGCCCCGGTCGTCGTGGCTGCGGCGCACGCCAGCATCCGGCACCTGCGCGTCAGCGACATCGAGCGCATCGCACTGCATGCCCGCGTCGCCGAGGTGCACGAGCTGATCGACGCGGCGGGCATCCCGACGCTCGACACGGACAGCCACCTGATCCCGGTCATCCTCGGTGATCCCGTGCGCTGCCGTGAGGCGGCGAGCCTGCTGCTCGAGCATCACAACGTGTACGTGCAGCCGATCGACTACCCGACCGTCGAGCGTGGTACCGAGCGCTTCCGCATCACGACGAGCCCGCTGCACACCGATGCCGATGTACAGGCGCTGATCACGGGTCTCGATGACGTATGGGAGCGCCTCGAGCTGCCGCGACAGGGCGAGTTGCCCGTCGCCTCGCGCTCGTAGGCGGAACAGCTAGGCGAGGAACGGCAGGCGGAGGTCGAGACGTGTGCCACCGCGCGGTCGCGGCAGCAGCGAGAACTCGCTCGCCACGGATCGGATCGCCGTGAGCCCGAGCCCGTCACGCGCCTGGGGAGGGATGCCGATGCCATCGTCCTCGATGGTGATGGCCAGGGCGCCGGGCCAGAGCGTGGCCTCCACGGTGACGGCGTCTGCCTGGCCGTGCTGCACGGCATTGCCGACGGCCTCGACGATGACGGAGTTGAGCAGCGTCAGAGCGACAGGTGGCAGCTCGGACGGCACCTCCATGCTGATGTCGACCAGTGGCCAGACGGTCGACAGCGCGGTGGCATCGAGGAGCGGGGCCTCCTCCGCGACCGGCGCGGTCTCCAGCTGGTTCGCAATCGCCGGCAGAGCGGTATTCACCACGCCGTCCAGCGTCGACAGTGCGAGCGCCCTGAGCTCGGGCGGCACGTCCGAGCCGATCGCCCCCGCGACACCGAGGAGCTGGCTCTGGACCGTCGCGTGGAGGGATTCGGCAGCGGCCGTCGCTGCGGTGAGCGAGCGCACGCGCTGGCGGATCGCGGTGGCCTCCGTCGCCAGGTCGTCGAGCACGATACCGGCACGGAGTCGGCGAATCTCCGAAGCCCAGACGCGGATGCCCGGCAGGAACAGCCCCATGCTGAGGGCGCAGACCAGCCCCAGCACCGCGAGCGAGGTGGTCTCACCGCCGATCAGCGTGCCCCAGACGCCTCCCGCCAGTGCTCCCACGGCGGCGACGACGCTGGCGATGACGAGCCATTGACGACGGGCGGACAGCCGTTGGATCACCCGCCAACGCAGCAGGCGATCGAGACCCGCCGTGCCGGTGGTGATGACGACCATGTCCGCCAGCGCGGCCAGCCAGAGGCCGGTGCCGGCGGCCAGTGTCGCTGCCAGAACGCTGAAGGCGTTGAGCAGGGCGATCGCGACCCACGGCATGCCGTACGGCGCCGGGGCGATCTGGTACCACCGGGGAGTGCGCAGCGGCACCAGCGCCTGCTCGTCCACGGGGCCGATGGGAACGCGCGCGCTGCGCCCGTAGCGGAGTTCGATGGCGGGACGGTCTGGATCCACATCGATCGTCACCGCCAACGACGACGGCGGGTCGGTGGGGTCCGTGTCGAGCAGCAGCTCGACCGCGGTCAGCGCCGCGTGGTCCACGACGCCAGCGGGAAGCTCCGGTGACGGCGCGCGCTCCGTCACCACGGGCTGGACGCGGAAGGTGCGACAGACAGCCGCTACGGCAGCCGGGAGGCTCTCCGTGGCCGTCACCGGATGCAGCAGGTGCGAGGCGCTGCGGATGTCGTCGCGCGCCAGCCGCTCGAGCGCGTTGGCCAGTGGCTGCTGCGGCGCCGTGGTGTCAGCACCCTCCAGCTCGGCGTGGATCGCTCGCAGCCGCGGCAGCGTACGCTCGCGCAGTAGCCGAGCCACGACCTCGCGGCGGAACGCCTCCAGCTGCAGCGACCGTCCGAGTGCCTGCCGTGTCTGCTCTGCATGCTGCTCCGACGCACGCAGCGAGTCCGTGAGTTGATCACGCCACGAGAAGGCGAACGCGATGATCCCCGCCGTGCAGACCCAGGTCAAGATGGAGAAGAGCACGAGCGTGGCGGGAGAGGTGAACTGCGGAGGGTCGGGCAGGGCGACTGGCGCCAGCACCATGGCCTGCACCACGCCGCCCACGGCGCCGATCGCCGCAAACACCGCCAGGGTGATGACACCGCCACGCACGGTGGGTGGCAGGACCATCGCGCGACGACGCACCGCGAGCAGGACGAGGCCCTGCGTCAGCCAGGCTGCGACGTGTGCGATCAGGATGATGCGGATCCACGCTCCCTCGTCTGGCCCTTCGGTCGAGACAGGCGTCCCGGCGAGCCCGAACAACAGCGGGACGATCCATGGCAGCAGGCTGAAGCCGTGACGCCCCGGGAGTCGACGGAGGGTCGTACCGGTAATCCAGCGAGCGCGCCGAAGGATCATCCGGCGGCGCCGAGCAGGCGGATGTACGCGGTCGCGGCGACGACGCGAGCATTTGTTGAGCGGTCGCGCGCATCGATGTCGAGCACCTCGAGGATGCCAGTGATCGCGTGCTCAACCGACTTGGTGCTCGTACCGCAGGCGTCGGCAATGGTGGCGTTGCTCGCGCCGCCGGCCAACAGTTGCAGGACGCGCAGCTGATGCGCCGACAGGCCCGCGGATGGCCGTGGTACTCGCGTTGACTCGACGATGATCGTCGGGTCGATCATCGTCTCGCCGGCCCGGGTCACGTAGAGCGCCCGCACCACGTCGTCGATATCGTCGGTGCGTCGCTTCAACAGGTAGGCCCAGCCGGCGAGGTGTGCCTCAGGCAACTGGGCCAAGACGTCGGCGCTGGCATGGTTCGAGAGGATCACGATGCCGCAGTCCGGCAGCAGTTCACGCACGGCGAGTCCGGCTGCCAATCCACCTTCGGGACTGTTCAGCGGCTGTCCCTCGCGGAGCACGAGATCGACGATGACCGCGTCAGGGCGCGTGATGGGCACCGCGGCGAGGAGCTCGGCTGAGGTGCCGTACTCCGTGACCTCACGGATATCAGCCGAGCCGACGAGGGAACGCGCCAGCAGATGGCGGAAGAACGGCTCGTCATCCAGCACTGCGATTCGCAAGAACTCCCCACCCCCTCAGCGCGACGGTATCGCCGAGGTTCATTGTCGCGGGGAAGCGCGCTGCGTCAAGTGACGCGTGTCACTCGGTGACGGATACCTGTCATCCCGTGACCAGCCAGAGCAGTGTGGCAAGCAGAGCCATGCCGATCAGGAACCCGATCGCGAAACGCCGGGTCGGGGAGGAGATGGGCGGGGGAGACGTCTGCGGGGACATCGTCGACTCCTGCGGTTGAGGGGTGGAGCCGCAAGCATCGTC
Source organism: Gaiellales bacterium (assembly GCA_044369995.1). Classification (GTDB taxonomy): domain Bacteria; phylum Actinomycetota; class Thermoleophilia; order Gaiellales; family F1-60-MAGs149; genus F1-60-MAGs149. The sequence goes on from JBILWG010000004.1 coordinate 28,018, forward strand.
GCCCCGGATGGGGTTCTGTCGGTGGGGTCCCGCGGATCGCCGCGGGGTTCCCCGTCGAGTCGTCGATGGCTAGAGGCGGCGGTAGTCGACGGGCGCGCCGTCGACCCAGGTGTCCTCGACGCGGATCGAGCGCAGGTCGTCGATCGCCACACCGAGTGGATCACCCGTCAGGATCGCGAAGTCGGCCAGTTTGCCCGGCTCGATGGAGCCCACGACGTGATCCCGCTTGGTGGCGGCGGCACCGTTGATCGTGTAGCCGCGCAGGCCCTGCTCCACCGAGATCCGCTGCTCGGGTGTACCAAGGGTCGAGCCGTAGCGTGTCTCGCGCGTCGCGGCGGCCCAGATGGCCTCGATCGGATCAGGTCCCGATACGGGCGTATCGGAGGAGAGCACGATCGGCACGCCGGCATCACGGAACTCGCCGTACGGGTTGTAGCGGTTCGCGCTCTCGCCGAGTGCCTCGAGCAGTGCATCGCCGACGAGGTAGCCGTGCGTCGGCTGTGGGACCGGGTAGATGCCAAGCTCCGCGATGCGGTGGATCTGATCGGGCGATGGCATGCCGCAGTGCTCGATGCGGTGACGATGGTCCTTGCGATCGACATCGGCCAGCGACTCGGTCACGGCATCGAGGACGATCTGGATCGCCGAGTCGCCCTGGGCATGGGTACCGGTCTGCAGGCCGAAGCGATGGGCGCGGCGGATCAGGCGTCGCAGCTCCTCCGGCTCGTGGTACAGCTGCCCGTGGTGGCACGGGTCGAAGCGGTAGCCGCTCTCGAAGTACGCGGTGAGTCCCGTCAGCGTCCCGTCGGCGTAGAGCTTGAGGCCGGCGAAGGCGAGGTGGTCGTCGCCGAGGCGCGAGCGCAACCCGAGCTCGACGAGCACCTCGAGCAGCGTCGAGAGCGTGAGCATCGAGGCGCGCAGCTGCAGGCGACCGTCGTCGCGCGCCGATAGGTAGGTCTCCATCTCCCGCCGCGTCACCTGGCAATCGGTGACAGACGTGACGCCCGCCTTCAGGAGCATCGTCTGCGCGTTGCAGAGCAGGTCGACCAGGCGCTCCGGTGCGTCGGGGATGTGGATGTTGGGGCCGTGGTTGAGGGTCTTGACCCCCTCGGGTCCGGTGATCAGGTCGATCGCGGCGTCCCACATCACACCGGTCGGGTTGCCCTGCTCGTCGCGCTCGATGCGCCCGCCTGCCGGATCTGGCTGGTCCTTCGTGATGCCGTTGATGGCGAGGCAGTGGCTGTTGACCATCACGCCGTGCCCGGAGCGGTGCATCACCGCGACGACACGGTCGGTGGCAACGCGATCGAGGTCCGCGCGCTCCGGGTTGCGACGCACGTCGAGATCGCCGTGGTGCACGCCGAAGCCCCACACGTCGGCCGTCGGCGGGAGCGAATCGCGGCGGCGGCCGAGCATCTCCACGAGGCCGTCGATCGTCGTCACCTCGGGCGGCGCACAGTCGACCCAGGCAGCGCATTGGCCGAGCATCAGCGGGTGCGTATGCGCATCGACGAAGCCCGGCAGCAGCGTACGGCCGCCGAGGTCGAACTCGGCGGCATCCGCACCGGCCGCGTCGCGACATTCCTCGAGCGAGCCGACGTGGAGGATGCGCTCGTCGAGGATCGCAACCGCCTCGGCACGCAGTTCGGGGCCCATGGTCAGGATCGGTCCGCCGGCGATGACTGTGCGTCGGTTCATCAGGCGTACCGTACCCGGTCGCCTAGGCGTTCTGCCTCTGCGCCTGACACACGCCGACGCCAGCACCCCGACCCCCAACCGACCCGTCACACGGGCCTTCCCCACCCGAGCCGTCTCGCAGGCCTAGAGGCGGAACACCTAGGCGACGATGAAGTCGTCGAAGTCGGGTCGCAGCGTGCGCTTCCAGTACCCGAGCATGAAGCCCGACCAGTTGTTCAGCACCTTGCCGTCGGCCGTCACGTACCAGGAGGCGCAGCCGCTCGCCCAGACCGACTTCGCCAGATCCTGCTGCAGCTCGTCGTTGAAGCGCGCCTGTGCCGCGGGGTTGACCGTCAGCACCTTGAGGTGGTCGCGCCGCATCTTCTGGATGCACTTGCGGATATAGCGGATCTGGCACTCGATCATGAAGATGATCGTGCCGTGGCCGAGGTTCGTGTTCGGGCCGTACAGCATGAAGAGATTCGGGAAGCCGGCGACGGTGATGCCGAGGTGCGCCTGCGGGCCATCGGCCCAGGCCGAGGCGAGGTCGCGGCCGCCGGCGCCGGTGATCTTCACGGTCGACATGAACTTCGTGGAGTCGAAGCCCGTGCCGAGGATGATCGCGTCGAGCGGACCGACCGTGCCGGCCTCCGTCTCGATCGAGTCGGCGGTGATGCGCGTGATGCGGTCGGTGACGAGGTCGACGTCGTCGCGCTGCAGCGTGGGGTACCAGTCGTTCGACAGGAGCACGCGCTTGCAGCCGATGCCGTAGTCGGGCGTCAGGCGCGCACGCAATGCGGGATCGGGCACCTGCTTCTCGAGGTGGCGCAGCGCGATGTTCTGCCACTCCTCCGCCTTGTCGGAGCCCTGGATCAGGCCCCACCACTTCTGGCCGGGGCGGAAGGCGAGGAAGCCCTGCTCGTTGAACCAGAAGATGCCGAGCCGGTGCAGGCTCTCGACGCCGGGGATCCTGCGGAAGCGGCGCTTCTGCGTCTCCGTGTAGGGGAAGTCGCGCCGCGGCACGATCCACGAGTTCGAGCGCTGGCAGACCGTCAGGTGCGCCGCCTGCTTCGCCACCTCGGGGACGAATTGCGCGGCGCTCGCGCCGTTGCCGATCACGGCGACGCGCTTGCCCGTCAGGTCGTAGTCGTGGTCCCAGCGGGCCGAGTGGAACATGCGGCCCTGGAAGTCGTCGAGGCCCGGGATGTCGGGGCGCACCGGCTCGTTCAGCTGGCCGCAGCCGAAGATCACCACGTCGGTCTCGATCCGCTCGCCGGCGCCGGTCGTGAGCGTCCACGTCGAGGTCGCGTCGTCGTAGTCGGCGCTCTCGATCGGGGTGCTCAGACGCGTCTGGGGGTAGAGATCCTCCTCGCGCATGCACGCCTTGAGGTACTCGAGGATCTCCTCGTGGCCGGCGTACGTCTTCGTCCACTCGTGGTTGCGCTTGAACGAGAACGAGTAGAGGTGCGAGCCGATGTCGCACGCCGCGCCGGGATACGAGTTGTGGAACCACGTGCCGCCGACCTCGGGTGCGGCCTCGTAGAGCGTGAACGACGTGATGCCCGCCTGCTTGAGGCGGATGGCCATGCCGATGCCGCTGAAGCCGGCACCGATGATCGCGATGCGCGGCGAGACACTGCTGGTACGGGGGGTCACAGCCGGCAGTCTACGCGCACTCGGGCGTCACCCTCAGGACGCGTGGCGACCGATATGCTGCCGCCATCGGCGCGAGCGACGCGCCCCACGCGAGGAGCGCCTGATGGATCTCGATCTGCCCGTTGAGTACGAGGATTTCCGCGCCATGGTGCGCGACTTCGCCGAGACGAGGATCGGGCCGATTGCCGAGGAGATCGATCGCGAGCATCGCTTCCCGTACGAGATCGTCGAGGAGATGGCGCAGCTCGGGCTGATGGGCATTCCGTTTCCCGAGGCGATCGGCGGGGCAGGTGGCGACACGCTGCTCTACGCGATCGCGGTGGAGGAGCTCACGCGCATCGACGCCTCCGTCGGCGTGACCGTGGCGGCGCACACATCGCTTGGCACGATGCCGATCTACCTGTTCGGCACCGAGGCACAGAAGGAGCAATGGCTGCCCGAGCTCGTCTCGGGCGAGCGCCTTGCGGCCTTCGGTCTGACCGAGCCCGAGGCCGGCTCCGACGCGGGCAACCCGCGCACGCACGCCGAGCTCGAGAACGGCCAGTGGCGCATCAATGGCTCCAAGATGTTCATCACCAACTCGGGCACCGACATCACCAAGCTGGTGACGATCACGACGCGCACGGGGGAGGACGAGATCTCGACGATCATCGTCCCCAACGGCACGCCGGGCTACACGCAGAGTGCGCCGCTGCACAAGATCGGCTGGCACGCCTCCGACACGCGCGAGCTGACGTTCGCCGACGTGCTCGTCCCCGAGGAGAACCTGCTCGGTCCGCGCGGCATGGGCTTCAAGCAGTTCCTGCAGATCCTCGACGGTGGTCGTGTGTCGATCGCCGCGATGGGCCTCGGCACGATGCAGGCCGCCTACGACCTCTCGCTTGCATACGCGCAGTCGCGCAATCAGTTCGGGCGGCCGATCGCGAAGTTCCAGGCGATCCAGTTCAAGCTCGCCGACATGGCCGTCGAGCTCGCTGCAGCCCGTGCGTTGGTCTATCGCGCTGCGTGGCTGAAAGACCAGGGCCGCCCGTACGCGCAAGAGGCCGCCATCGCCAAGCTCTACACCGGCGAGGCGTCGAACCGCGCGGTCAACGAGGCCGTCCAGATCCACGGTGGCTACGGCTACATGGACGAGTACCCGATCTCGCGCATCTACCGCGATCAGAAGGTGCTCGAGATCGGCGAAGGCACCAATGAGGTGCAGCGCCTCGTGATCGCCCGTAGCCTCGGGCTCTAGTCCGGGTCGATCGCGGCGATCAGCGCGCCCGCGTCGATGAAGGCGCCTTCGCTGATCCCGAGTTCGGCCACGGTGCCGGCGAACGGCGCCTCGAGGCGGTGCTCCATCTTCATCGCCTCGAGCACGGCGATCAGCTCGCCCTCGGCGACCGGCTGGCCGGCGGTGACGGCGAGCGAGAGGACCACGCCGGGCATCGGTGCGATCAGGCGGCCGTCGCCGCTCCCGGCCACGGCCGTCCAGTCGGGCGACTGGGGTACGGGGAAGCGCGCGGTTGAACTCGTGCCGAGACGCCAGGCGCCGGCGAAGGCGCCACGTGGGGCCCGCCGTGCGGACAGCGGCGGATGGTCCTCGAGGAATGCGGTGGTCGCCGTGCCGGCAATGACGTCGGGCTGGCGCACGAGCCAGCGCAGGAACGGCAGGTTGGTGATCACCCCCGCCACGCGTGTCTCGTCGAGCGCGGTGGTCAGTCGGGCAAGCGCCTCGTCGCGCGTGTCGCCGTGCGCGATCAGTTTCGCGATCATCGGGTCGTAGCCGGTCGGCACCTGATCGCCGGCCGCGATGCCGAGGTCGATGCGAATGCCCGCAGGCAGATCGAGCTCGCGTAGGCGGCCGACCCGCGGCAGGAAGGTGAGCGGGTCCTCGGCGTAGAGGCGCACCTCGATCGCATGACCGCTCGGCGTTGGCGTGGCGGGCACGCGGCCGCCGTCGGCGATGCGGATCATCTCGGCGATCAGGTCGATGCCCGTGACCAGCTCGGTGACCGGGTGCTCGACCTGGATGCGCGCGTTGAGCTCGAGGAACCAGATCTCGTCGCCGGTGACGAGGAACTCCGCGGTGCCGGCACCGCGGTAGCCGGCTGCGCGGGCGAAGTCGATCGCGGCGGCGTCGAGCCGGGTGCGCAAAGCAGCATCGACGATCGGCGAGGGGCTCTCCTCGAGCACCTTCTGGTGCCGGCGCTGGATCGAGCAGTCGCGCTCGCCCAGCGAGATGACACCACCGTGGGCGTCGGCAAGCAGCTGGATCTCGACGTGGTGCGGACGCTCGACGAGCCGCTCGGCGTAGACGCGACCGTCGCCAAAGGCGCTCTCGGCCTCGCGCGATGCGGCGTCGCGCGCCTCGTCGAGCTCAGCGGCCGAGCGCACGATGCGCATGCCGCGGCCACCACCGCCGGCCGCGGCCTTCAGCAGAAGGGGGTAGCCGACGACCGCGGGGTCGCCCTGCGGTAGCACGGGGACACCAGCGGCCTCGGCGATCGCCTTCGCCTCCAGCTTGTCGCCCGTGCGCTCCAGCACGTCTGGGCTGGGGCCGATCCAGATCGCGCCGGCGGCCTCGACGGCGCGGGCCGCCTCGGCGCGCTCCGAGAGGAAGCCGTACCCCGGGTGCACCGCATCGGCACCGCTCTCGCGCACCGCAGCGGCGATCGCCGCAGCGTCGAGATACGAGGCGACGTCCACCACGCGATCGCAGGCGCGGGTGTGGAAGGCGTCACGGTCGTCGGGAGCCTGCAGCGCGATCGACGCGATGCCGAGCTCGCGGCAGGTGCGGGCGATCCGCGCGGCGATCTCACCGCGGTTGGCGATCAGGACGGAGCGGATCGCCACGGCGGGTCCTCTCCGTCGAGCAGTGCACGGAGTCCCGCCTGGCCCTCAGCCGACGCACGCACCTCGCTGATCAATCGCGCCAGCTCGTCGTTGCTCGGGCGCTCGCGGATGATGCGCTTGGTGCCGCGCACGGCCTCCGGCCCGACGGTGCACAGCGTCTCGACGATGCGCTCGGCCTCGGCGACGGCGTCGTCGGCAACGGCGCTGATCAGCCCGATGCGCAGCGCTTCGTCCGCGTCGAACAGCTCGGCGGTGAGCAGATAGCGGCGTGCCGCGGTGGTGCCGATGCGCCCGATCACGTACGGCGAGATCGTGGCCGGGACGAGCCCGATGCGCGTCTCCGTGAAGCCGAACTTCGTGCCGGGTGCGGCGACGGCGATGTCGCACGTGGCGACGAGGCCCGCACCGCCGGCGATGGCATGACCATGGACAGCGGTGACGACGGGTGCGGGGCAGCCATCGATTGCGGCGAAGAGTGCGCCGAGACGCTGGCCCTCAATGAGGTTCTGCTCGGGCGAGAGGTCGACGCTCGCGCGCATCCAGTCGAGATCGGCGCCGGCCGAGAAGCTCGGGCCATCGCCGGTCAGGAGCACGGCCCGCGCGTCGCCGACCGAGGCGAAGGCAGCCGACAGCTCGTCGATCATCGCGCCGTCGAAGGCGTTGCGACGATCGGCGCGCGTGAGGGTGATGCGCAGGACGTGCCCGTCGCGGAGGGCGGAGATCGCGTTACCCACGGCTACATCCGGAAGACGCCGAAGCTCGGCGCGGGGACGGGGGCGCTGCCGGCGGCCGCAATGCCGAGCGCCAGCACGCGGCGGGTGTCGCGCGGGTCGATCAGGCCGTCGTCCCACAGACGGGCGGTCGAGAAGTAGGCATCGCTCTCCTCCTCGAGGCGGACGCGGGCCTCCTCGGCGGCGTCGCTGCCGACCTGCGCCAGCACAAGCGCGGCCTGCTCTGCGCCCATCACGCCGGTGCGGGCATTCGGCCAGGCCCACAGCTGGCGCGGCTGGAAGGCCCGACCGCACATGCCGTAGTTGCCGGCGCCGAACGAGCCGCCGATCACGACGGTGAACTTCGGCACCTGCGCGCACGACACGGCGGTGACGAGCTTCGCGCCGTCCTTGGCGATACCGCCGTGCTCGGCGCGCGTGCCGACCATGAAGCCGGTGATGTTCTGCAGGAAGACCAGTGGGATCCTCCGCTGGCAGGCGAGCTCGACGAAGTGCGCGCCCTTGAGCGCGGCGGCCGAGACGAGCACGCCGTTGTTGGCGAGGATCGCGACGGGCTGGCCCTCGATCGCGGCGAAGCCGCACACCAGCGTCTCGCCGTACTCGCGCTTGAACTCGTGGAAGCGGCTGCCGTCGACGATGCGGCCGATTACCTCGCGCACGTCGTACGGCACGCGGTAGTCGACGGGCACGATGCCGAGGAGATCCGCGGGATCGTGCAGCGGCGCCTCGGATTCGTCGACCGCCCACGTCGGCGCCGGTGCGGGTCCGAGGGTGCGGACCGCCGCGCGCACGAGGGCGAGGGCGTGCTCGTCGTCGAGCGCCTCGTGGTCGGCGACCCCGGAGATGCGGGTGTGGACGGCGCTGCCACCGAGGTCCTCCGCCGTCACCTCCTCGCCCGTCGCGGCCTTCACCAGCGGCGGGCCGCCGAGGAAGATCGTGCCGGTGCCCTTCACGATGATCGTCTCGTCGCTCATCGCCGGCACGTACGCACCGCCGGCGGTGCAGGAGCCCATCACCGCGGCGATCTGCGCGATGCCCTCCTGCGACATGCGGGCCTGGTTGTAGAAGATGCGGCCGAAGTGGTCGCGGTCGGGGAAGACGTCGGCCTGCATCGGCAGGAACGCCCCGCCCGAGTCGACGAGGTAGATGCAGGGCAGCCGGTTCTCGAGCGCGACCTCCTGCGCCCGCAGGTGCTTCTTGACGGTGAGCGGGTAGTACGTGCCGCCCTTGACCGTCGCGTCGTTGGCGACGATCACGCACGCGCGGCCTTCGACGACGCCGATGCCGGTGACGATGCCCGCCGATGGCACGACGCCGTCGTACTGCTCCCATGCGGCGAGCGCACCGAGCTCGAGGAATGCGCCGTCGGGGTCGACGAGGCGGTCGATGCGCTCGCGCGCCAGGAGCTTGCCGCGACCGTGGTGCTTCTCACGGGCCGCCTCCGAGCCACCGGTCGCGACCTGAGCGCGGCGCTCGGCCAGCAGCGCGATCAGCGCGTCCATCTCCGCCGTGCGGGCGGCGAACTGCGCGTCGCCACGGTCGATGTGGGTGGGGAGAATCGTCATCTTCGCTCCCGGGAAGTCTACGGCGTTCCACCGATTGGCCGATTGCTTGTCGGGAACGGGTAGCATCGTGCCGTGGCTGGCGCGCAGGAGATCACCGACGTCGTCGTCATCGGCGCGGGCATGGCTGGCCTCTCGGCTGCGTGGGACCTGCGCGAGCGCTCCCCGATCGTCCTCGAGTCGACGGATCGCGTGGGTGGCCGGCTGATGTCGGTGCCACGCGGCGACCATTGGCTCAACCTCGGCGCGCACGTCTTCGCCGGCGACGATTCCGGCGTCGGTCGCATGGTGCGCGAGTCCGGTGCGGTGGCGATGGATATCCCCGGCACGCTCACCGGCATCTCGTACAAGGGCAAGCGCGTGACGAACGGCCGCGTCGAGCTCTACCCGTTTCGTCTGCCGATCTCGTGGCGCGGCAAGCTCGAGTTCATGCGCACGGGCATGAAGCTCCGACGCCATGTCGCCCGGTACGCGAAAATGCAGGCACCCGTCCCGGGCGAGACGCTGCCCGAGCGCCAGCAGCGGATGCTCGAGTACATGGACGATCACTCGGCGATGGATGCGCTCGGTCCGTTGTCCCCCGAGGTCGACGCGTTCTTTCGGTGCACGCTCACGCGCGGTACCGGCGAGCCCGAGGAGATCGCAGCGGGTTACGGCATCGGCTACTTCCACATGGTCTGGGACAAGTCCGGTGGCCTCGGCCGCAACATCGTCGGCGGCACGCAGACGCTGATGGACGCGCTGGCCGCCCCGCATGGCGACCGTATGCGTCTTGGCGCCGAGGTAACCCGCGTGGCACAGGACACGGACGGCGTGACGATCGAATACACGCAGGACGGCAAGCAGCGGTCGATCCGCGCGAAGGCCGCAGTCGTCTCATCGCAGGCGTTCGTGACGCGCGAGATCATCGAGGATCTGCCCGCCGACATGCTCGCCGCGATGCACGAGCTCCGCTACGGCCCCAACGTCTGCGCCGCGTTCCTGACCGACGAGGACGGCCCGCAGCCGTGGGACGACGTCTACGCGATCGCGACGCCGGGACGCTCGATCACGATGCTCTTCAACACAGACAACATCCTGCGCGCAACGGGCGCGCCGCGTGCCAAGGGCACGAGCTTCATGGTCTACGCCGTTGCCGACCTCGGCAAGCAGGCGCTCGCGATGGAGGACGAGGACGTGCTCGACGCGTATCAGCGCGACCTCGAGGAGGTGCTGCCGGAGATCAGGGGCCGCATCGTCGAGCGCGTGCTGCGCAAGGTCGACGGCGGACTGCCGTTTCCGCACGTCGGGCGTGGCAAGCTCCAGCCCGCGCTCACGCAGCCGCTGGGGCGCATCCACCTCGCCGGCGACTACCTCGGCTCGTGGTACGCCGAGACTGCGGCCCGCACGGGCCAGTGGGCAGCCGAGAACGTGAAGGAGCAGTTGGACGCATGAGTGCGTTCGACGCGTTGATCGGCGAGGGCTCCGTCCCGATCGACGGCGGTTTCGCGACGGAGCTCGAGGCGATGGACTACGACCTGTCGAGCGATCTCTGGTCGGCGCGTCTGCTGCAGGACGGCCCCGCTGCCGTCGAGGCGGTGCACCTCAACTACCTGCGGGCCGGCGCGCGCGCGGTGATCACCGCCTCGTACCAGGCCAGCCAGGAGACGTTCGCGACCGCCGGCATCCCCGCGTCGGATGCGGATCGCCTGTTGGCCGCGAGCGTCACGCTGGCGCAATCCGCACGTGCGACGTTCGAGCGCGAGCAGCCCGCCGCGCCCGTCACGCTCGTCGCCGCCTCGCTCGGTCCGTACGGCGCGATGCTGGCCAACGGGCAGGAGTACACCGGTGACTACGAGGGTGCCGGCGTCGAGGAGATCCTCCGCTTCCACCGCCCGCGCGTCGCCGCCCTGCTCGGCCCCGACCCCGATGTGCTGGCGTGGGAGACGATCCCGAACCTGCTCGAGGCCGACGCGATCGCCCGGCTGCAGGGGGAG
>JBILWG010000138.1:0-5323 GCA_044369995.1 Gaiellales bacterium
CGAGGCGGTGCCGCTATCCGACCCGCACGGCTCCGTCGATGTCGGAGCGGTCGGCGAGGCTCGAGACCTTCACGACATCCCCGGTCTGCGGCGCATGCACGTACTGGCCACCGCCGATGTAGATGCCAGCGTGCCCTGAGCCGTGGAACGAGACGATGTCGCCGGGCTCGAGCGCGTCCATCGGCACCGGGGTGCCCATGGCGTACTGCGAGGCGGCGTGGTGCGGCAGCGAGACGCCGACCTGCGCGTACGCCCAGGCGATCAGGCCGGAGCAGTCGAACCCGCCGGGCGCGCCGCCACCCCAGACGTACGGCGTGCCGAGCTGGCCGAGGGCGATCGACGCCGCGGCACCGCCCGTGCTCGAGGAGGCCGGCGGCGTGATGTAGGTTGCGCCGCCACTGCCGTCGTCGACGGAGCCGCCGAGGGCGAGATCCTGCCCCGCTGCCTCGGCCGTCGCGTCGGCGAGGATGCCACCCGCGCTGGCGGCGAGCTGCGCCTCTGCGGCACGTTGCGCCGCCAGACGGCGCGCCAGGATCTGCTGGATCTCCGAGCTGAGCGAGTTGAGGAGCCGCTGGCGCTCCGCCAGCACGCTCTCGATCGAGGCCTTCTCCGCCTCGCGCTGCTGGAGCGCCGACTGGCGCGTGGCGCGCTCGCTCTGAAGCGCCTCCTCGCGACGCTTCACGTCGTGTGCGTAGGTGCGGACATCGAGCACGACCTGCTCGGCGTGCGAAGTGACGCGCTGGACGAATCGCGACTGGTCGACGAGCTGATCGATCGAGCCGGCATTGAGCAGCAGCGCGACGAGATCCGGGTTGCCCTGGCGATACGCGTCGACGAGCATGCGCGAGAGCTCCTCGCGAGACACCCTGAGATTGCTCTTCGAGGCGCGCAGCAACTTCTGGTTCTCGCTGATCTTCGCGTTGGTCTCGTCGAGCTGGACCTGCGCCGCGTTGTAGTTCTCCGCCGCGGTGGCGACCTGCTGATCGAGCGACGCGAGTTCGGCCTGTACCTGATCCGCCTGCGCCCGGGCCTCGGACAGGCGGTCAGCCTGAGCCGCACCGGGCGCGAACCCGGTGGCGAGGGCCACGACGAGCAGCGCGGTCAGCGCTGCAGCGGGCCGGAGGCGTGGTCTCCGAAGGTGCCGCATCTGCCCGAGAGGGTAGCAGTGGCCGGAATCGCGTCGTCCGGACGTGGTGATGCTCCTCACCCGACCCGCACGAACCCGTCGAGATCGGTTCGGTCTGCGATCGCGTGCACGCTGACCACGTCGCCCGAGCGGGTGGAGTGCACGTAGAGCCCTCTGCCGAGGTAGAAGCCGATATGCCCCTGACCGTGAAACGACACGAGGTCGCCCGGTTGCGCAGCGGCACGCGTCACCCGCCGCCCCGCGGCCCAGATCTGCCAGGACGACCGCGGCACGTCGAGTCCGGCCTGGGCGAACGCCCAGTAGAGCAGGCCAGAGCAGTCGAAGCCGGTCTGCGGGGAGTAGCCCGCGGTGCGGTAGGGCGCGCCCAGCTGGGTGACCGCATACGCCGCCGCGATCGCGCCCACCGCGGACGCCGGGGCCGGTGCGGGCGGCGCCGCCAGTCGCTCGGCGAGTGCGCTCGCCGGCACGCCTGCGGCGACCGCAGGTTGAAGGTCCGGGGCGGCCAGCAGGGTGCGCTGCCGCACGATCGCGCGACGCGCTCGAGCCTGGAGCTGGCGCTTGCGGTCGAGGCGGAGCACCAGCCGACGCTCCTCGCTTGAGAGCCTCCCGAGCACCACCGCACGGCGGGCCTCGGCTTTCGCAGCGAGCGTGCGCGCGTGCGCGAGATCGGCGCGGACCGCCCGCTCCGTGCGCTGAAGCGCGATCCGTGCGCGCGTCGCGGCGACAAGACGCTCCGCGGCATCAGCGGCGAGGCCGGGTCCGGTGGCGACCACCTCGGCTCGGGCTGCACGCTCAGCGGTGACGGCCTGCCCGCGCTCCGTGCGCACGGTGCGCAGGCGCTGCTGCAGTTCGCGTTCGAGTCGGGCCGCCTCGATCGCCTGCCGGTTCGTGCCCTGCAGGGCGATGACGGCTGGCTCGATGGCGGGCGCGCGATGCTTCTTCCAGCCTGCGGACGCAGGCGCGGCGACGATCATGAGGGCAACGACCAACAGCGCAAGAAGCGAAACCGACGGCCGGAGCTGGCTGCTCCGTGTGTTCGACATTCGTCTACCGAAGGTAGCATCGAATTCGTCGGAGTTGTGGAAAAACCCCTGCAAACTGGTGGCAATTGCCACATAGTCATGGCGTGATTCCCGCACCTATCGAAGTCGAGCTCCGCCGCGGATGCTGCGCGATGAGCCCGCATCCAGTGGCTCTCCCCGAGCGCGACGGCAGGCCGGACCGCCTCGCAGGCGATCCGGCCCTCCGCTCACGCTGTCCTAGCTGGCGAACACCTCGGCCAGCGTCTCCTCGAGGATCGCAAACCCCTCGTTCAGATCGTCCTCCGTGGCCACGAGCGGGACCAGCACGCGAATCGCGTTGCCGTACAGCCCCGATCCCATCAGAATCAGGCCGCGCTCGCGCGCCAGCCCGACGATGCGCCCCACCGCCTCCGTGGCCGGCTCCTTGGTCGCGGGATCCTTGACGAGCTCGATGGCGAGCATCGCGCCGAGCCCGCGCACCTCGCCGACACACGCATGCCGCGAGGCAATCGCGTCGAGGCGGGCGCGCAGATCATCCCCAAACGCCGTGGCGTGCGCCTGGAAGTCGGCATCGAGCACCTGATCGAGCGCCACGATCGCCGCAGCACACGAGACCGGGTTGCCACCGAAGGTACCGCCAAGGCCGCCCGGGTGGACGGCATCCAGCAGGTCGGCACGGCCGGTCACACCCGAGATCGGCATGCCACCACCCATCGACTTGGCCCAGGTCGCGAGATCCGGGGAGATGCCGTAATGCTCGATCGCCGACGGCGTGCCGGTCCGCCCCATGCCGGCCTGCACCTCGTCCGAGATGTAGAGGATGCCGTGCTCCTGGCAGATCGCATGAACACCGTGGATGAACTCGGTCGGCATGGGCAGGAACCCACCCTCACCCTGCACCGGCTCGAGGATCACCGCCGCAACCTCCGCCGGATCGATCTGGCTCTTGAGCACCTTGCGGAACCCCTCGAGAGCGAGTTCCGTCGTGATGCCGCGATACGGATACGGCGCGGGCGCGCGGTAGATCTCCGGCGCGAACGGCCCCATGCCCTTCTTGTACGGCATCGGCTTGGACGTCAGCGACATGCCGACCAGCGTGCGACCATGGAAGCCCTGATCGAAGCAGATGATCGCGTCACGGCCGGTGGCGTAGCGCGCGATCTTGATCGCGTTCTCGACCGCCTCGGCACCCGAGTTGAGCAGCAGGCCCTTGAACGGCCCCTCGCCCGGATGGCAGGCGACCATGCGCTTGACGGCCTCGATGTAGCCCTCGTACTGCACGACCGAGTACATCTGGTGCATGTAGCGCGCCGCCTGCTCCTGCACAGCCGCGACGACCGCCTCCGGCGTGTGCCCGCAGTTGAGCGAGCCGATGCCGCCGACGAAGTCGATGTACTCACGCCCCTCGACGTCGGTGATCCGCGCGCCGTGCGCGTGATCGACGAACAGCGGCTGGGTGGCCACCGACGCCGATACCCAGCGCTCGCGCTCGGCCTGCAGCGCTGCGGTCTTCGTGCCCGTTCCCTGATCGATCGCCATTGATGGCCTCCATGCCGCGTCCGGCGGCGCTCGCGATGCGCTGCAGCATACCTGTGCTCCACGCCCATTCGTGGTCTGCCGTCCTGTCCCTTACTATGCGGTCAGGAGGCGATACCCATGGCAACGATAGACACCGCAAAGCTGCAGGAGCAGGCGATCAAGCATCTGTGGCTGCACTTCACCCAGATGGCTGGCTACGACCCGGATAAGCATCCCGTGATGGTGCGTGGTGACGACATCTTCCTGTACGACTCCAACGGCAACCGGTACATGGACTTCCTGAGCGGGCTGTTCACCGTGCAGATCGGGTACTCGCACGGCGAGGAGATCGGCCGCGCGATGCTCGAGCAGGCGATGGAGCTCCCGTACTACACGAACTGGACCTACTCGCACCCGCGTGCGATCGAGCTCGCCACGAAGCTCGCGGAGATCACGCCGGACAGCATCAACCGCTCGTTCTTCGTATCCGGCGGCTCCGAGGGCGTCGAGGGCGCGATCAAGCTGGCGCGCGAGTACCACCATGCCAACGGGGAGCCGATGCGCCGCAAGGTCATCGCCCGTCAGATCGCCTACCACGGCACCACCTACGGCGCCCTGTCGCTGACCGGTATCACCAGCATCCGCACGCCGTTCGAGCCGCTGATGAGCGGGGTCCGCCACGTGGCGCCGACGAACCCGTATCGCTGCAAGTACTGCGCCGACCAGGGCAGCTGCAACCTCTCGTGCGCCGAGGAGGTGCGCGAGGTGATCGAGTTCGAGGGGCCGGAGACGGTCTCGATGGTGATCATGGAGCCCGTCCAGAACGCCGGCGGCTGCTTCACGCCGAGCGCCGAGTACCACCAGCGCGTCAACGAGATCTGCAAGGAGTACGGCGTGCTCCACGCGGCTGACGAGACGATCTGCGGCTACGGCCGGGTCGGGGAGTGGTTCGGCTCGATCCGGTACGACTACCAGCCCGACATCATCACCTGCGCCAAGGGCCTGACTTCGGGGTACCAGCCGATGGGCGCCGTGCTGTTCGGCGACCGGATCGCCGACGCGCTGCTCGAGAAGGAGGAGATGTACCTCCACGGCATCACCTTCGGCGGGCACCCGATCGTCGCCGCTGCGGCGTTGAAGAACCTGGAGATCATGGAGCGCGAGGGCGTCATCGAGAATGTCCGCAACAACCAGGACTACCTCCGCGACCAGCTGCTCGGTCTGAAGGAGCGCTACGAGATCGTCGGCGACGTCCGCGGCGCCGGGTACTTCTGGGCGATGGAGCTGGTCAAGGATCGCGCCACCAAGGAGACGTTCAACGAGGAGGAGTGCAACATCCTGCTGCGCGACTTCCTCTCGCCGACGCTGCTCCGCGAGGGCCTGCTCTGCCGCGCCGACGACCGTGGCGACCCGGCGATCCAGATCTCGCCGCCGCTGATCACCACGCGCGAGCAGATCGACGAGGCCATCGCCGTCTTCGACCGCGTGCTGCCTGAGGCGCAGAACCGGATGGCGAAGCTGCGCTAGTCGCACGGTTGGGATGTCCCAAAGGGGTCAGACCTTTTTGGGACATCCCAACGAAGCACGGCAGACTGGGAACGTTCGACATGTCCCAAAAAGGTCTGACCCCTTTGGG
>JBILWG010000139.1:0-5314 GCA_044369995.1 Gaiellales bacterium
ACCGAGCGCAGGCGGCTGATCGGCGCTCCGTCTCGGAGGACGACCTCGCCGCCGTAGGCGGGCACCCACTCGCCGGTCCCCAGCTTCAGCGTGCGGATCCGCGTTGCGAAGCCCTCGGCTCGCCGTGTCTCCAGCGCCTCCTTGCCGATGTAGTCGGCCTCCTTCTTCGCGCAGAAGGCGAGACCCGCCTGGTCGGGCGTGTCGCCCGGCGTGAGGTCGGTGCCGATGTAGCGATAGCCCTTCTCCATGCGCAAGCCATCCAGCGCGCGATACCCGCAGACCCGGAGACCGTGCGCGGCGCCTGCGGCGAGCAGGCTGTCCCAGACGGCCGTCGCCCAGGCGCGCGTGACGTACAGCTCGTAGCCGAACTCGCCCACGTAGGTGATGCGCTGGGCGAAGGCGGGTGCGCTGCCGACGCGGATGTCCTGGCCGGTCCCGAACGGGAAGGCCTCGTTGGAGAGATCGACCTTCGTGACGGCGCTCATGATCGCCCTGGCGTTCGGTCCCCACAGGCCGATCACGGCCAGCTCGTCGCTCTCCTCGCGGATCGTCACGTCGTACTGCGCGCGATGGGCGATGCCCTCGAGCCAGCCGCGGTCGGATGCCACCGCGCCCGCGCCGGTGACCATGCGGAAGCGATCCTCCGCGAGACGCGTGACGGTGACGTCGGCGATCACGCCGCCGCGATGGTCGAGCATCTGCGTGTAGATGACGCTGCCGACCGGCCGATCCAGCTCGGCATCACAGGCGAACTGCAGGAGCGCGCACGCGTCGGGCCCCTCGATCGCGATCTTGCCGAAGCTCGACAGGTCGATCAGCCCGGCCGTCTCGCGCATCGCCCGATGCTCCTCGCCGATCGCGGCGAAGAACGGCATCCGGCCCCACCCCCACCCCCGCTGGTCGGCGCCCATGCGTCGCCACGGCTGGCCGGGCTCGACGTATTCGGCCCGCTCGAAGCCCGACTTGACGCCGAAGACGGTGCCCGCCTCCTGCAGCCGGCTGTGCAGCGCCGATAGGCGCGACGGTCGGCCCCACTCGTCCTGGTCGTACGGATAGCGAAGGTGGTAGTAGTAGCGATACGTCTCGCGGCCGGCCGTGGCCGCGTGCTTGGGGTCGCGGTAGACGTCGGGAAAGCGCCACGGGCGATAACTCGAGACGTCCCACTCGGTCTCGCCGGTGGTGATCCACTCGGCCAGCGTCTTGCCGATGCCGCCGGCGCCGCCGAAGCCGTTCAGCGAGAGGCCCGCGGCGATCCAGAAGCCGGGCACGCCCGGCATCGGCCCGAGCAGCGGATTGGCGTCCGGCGTCATCGCGTCGGGGTGGCAGATCAGCGCCACCACGCCCGCCTGCTCGAGGAACGGGAAGCGGCGGATCGCCCCCTCCATCAGCTGCACGAAGCGCTCCTCGTCGGCGGGCACCGTGCGTGCGCTGTGCTCCCATGGCACGCCATCGATCCAGCGCGCAGGCGCGTCGGGCTCGTACCCGCCGAACAGGATGCCGCCCGCCTCGGACTTGCCGTAGACGAGATTGTCGGGGTCGCGGAAGCACGGCATATCGCGCGGCAGCTCGTGCCCGGGCACGGCCGTCAGTGCGATGTGCTGGTGGTCGACGGGCGTGGATGGCACCCAGGTCCCCACCATCTCGCAGACCCGCGGCGCCCACATGCCGGCGGCGTTGACGACGGTCTCCGTCGCGATGCGGCCCTGCTCGGTGCGCACGCCCGTCACCTCGCCGCCGGGCGCTCGGTCGATCCCCGTCACCCGGCAGTGCTGGATGATCTCGACGCCGAGCTCGCGCGCGGCACCCGCCAGGGCGTACGTCGTGCGATGGGGATCCAGCCAGCCATCCTGCGGCACCCACACGCCGCCGTACAGCGACTCGGGCGAGGCGGCGGGCATCTTCTCGAGGCAGGCCTCCGGGTCGAGCAGCTCGACGTCCATGCCGATGCCGCGGGCCCGCGAGACGCCGCGGCGCATCTCGGCGAGCTGCTCGGGCGACGAGGCGATGCGCAGCGAGC
This sequence comes from Gaiellales bacterium, assembly GCA_044369995.1. Lineage (GTDB taxonomy): Bacteria > Actinomycetota > Thermoleophilia > Gaiellales > F1-60-MAGs149 > F1-60-MAGs149. The sequence goes on from JBILWG010000139.1 coordinate 2,018, forward strand.
CGGTCGTCTCGAACACCTCGAGCTCGTTGTAGAGCTCGATCGAGTAGCGGCGGAACCGCATCATCGTCTCGGACGGGTTGAACTGCGTGACGAGGCCGGCCGCGTGGTGCGTGGAGCCGCTGGTCAGCTCGCCCTTGTCGATCAGGACGATCTTGCCGGTCCCGCCACTGCGCTTGGCGAGGTGGTAGGCGATGCTGCAGCCCGTCACCCCGCCGCCGATGATGACGACGTCTGCCTGTTCGGTCATGGAGTGCGCTCCTTAGGACAGCACGCGGCTGCGGTCGGGGTCGTAGAAGGGCTTGAGGGAGGCCTCGACGGCGAAGCGGTCGCCGTTGACCTCGACGGCGTAGGTGCCCGCCTGCAGCCAGTCGGCGCTGACGCCCTCCGGATTGCGCGCGTAGCCGAGCGCGACGGCGCCGCCGACGGCATGCCCATACGCCGCGCTCGTCGTGTACCCGAGCGGCTGGTCGTCGCGCCAGAGCCGCTCGCCGCCCCACAGGGTCAGCTCGGGGTCGAGCGCGCGGAATCCGACCAGGCGCTTCGGCAGCGCGCTCGCGCCCGCCTCGCGCTGGGCGAGCAACGCGTCACGGCCGCTGAAGCCGCCGGGCTTGTCCCACGCCACGGCGAAACCGAGGCCGGCCTCGAGCGGCGTCTCGTCGGGCGAGAGCTCGTGGCCCCAGGCGCGGTACGCCTTCTCGAGGCGCAGCGAGTTGATCGCGTAGTGGCCCGCGAGCAGCGCGGCCTGGCCGTCGACCTCGATGGACAGCACCTTCCACAGCACGTCACGGGCGTCGGCAGCGGGGATGTGGAGCTCCCAGCCGAGCTCGCCGACGTACGTCACGCGCGCGGCGTGGAGCGCACGCTCGTTGATCACGGCCTCCCGCACCGCGCCGAACGGAAACGCCTCGTTCCCGAGGTCGACATCCATGATCGGCTGCAGCAGTGCGCGGCTCTTGGGACCCATGACGCTGATCACCGCCGTATCCGCGGTGACATCCTCGACCGTGCACGCGAACCCCTCGGCCCCGCGACGCACGTGCCAGAGATCACGGATGCGCTGCGCGGTACCCGTGATCAGCCGGAAGCGATCATCGGCGAGCCGCAGGACGGTGAGGTCGCTGGTGAAGCGACCGCGCTCGTCGAGCATGGCGGTGTAGACGAGCTGTCCCGGCGCGACGTCGACGTCGTTCGCGCAGAGGCGATTGAGCACCGCCAACGCGTCAGGGCCAGCGACGTCGAGCTTGCCGAACCCCGACTGATCGAAGACCGCCACGTGCTCGCGCGCCGCCCGGTGCTCACGCTGATGGTTCTCGAACCACGACTGTCGTCCGAACGAGTACTCGACCTCGGGCCGAGTGCCGGGATCGCCGAAGAAGTTCGGGCGCTCCATGCCGGACTTCTCGCCGAACCAGGCGCCGGCACGTGCCATCGGCTCGTGCACGGGGGACGTGCGCAGCGGCCGCCCCGTCTGCAGCTCGCGGTTGGGATACGCCATCAGGTAGTGCGTGCCGAGCGCCTCCGTGACGCGCTCGCGCAGGTACGCGAGGTTGTCCTGCTCGGGGGCGAAACGCGCCGGATCGACCATGCTCAGATCGAACGGCGCGTAGCCCTCGATGATCCACGCTGCCAGCGCCTCGCCGACGCCGCCACCGAAGGCCATGCCGGCCGAATTCATGCCGGCGGCGATCCAGATGCCGGGCACGTTCGGCGCCGGGCCGAGCAGGAAGTTCGAGTCGGGCGTGAACGACTCCGGGCCGTTGACGAAGCGCTCGAAGCCGACCTCGTCGAGGATCGGCAGACGGTGCCTGCCCTCCTCGAGCGGCGGCTCGAAGTGCTCCCAGTCCTCCTCGAGCAACGCGAACGAGAACGGGTACGGCACCGGATCGACCTGCCACGCCTTGGTCACAGCCTGGAAGGCACCCAGACGGATCTTGTCGTGCACGGTCAGGTAGTAGGTGCAGCCGTCGGCGTCGCGGGTGCACGGGTACATGTCGATGTCGCCCGGAATCGGATTCGAGTCGACGTAGTGGTGCTCGACGGGCGCGAGCGGCAGGGTGATGCCGTACTCGCGGGCCAGGTCGCGCGACCACATGCCACCGCTGAGGACGATCTCCTCCGCCTCGATCACGTGGCCGTCGTCGAGCACGACGCCGGTGGCGCGCCCGTGCTCCACGCGCAGGCCGGTGACGCGCGCGTGCTCGCAGATCGTCGCGCCGCCGAGTTGCGCGCCCTTGGCGAGCGCGCGCGCGACACCCGCGGGCTCGACCTTGCCGTCGTCGGGGATGTAGAGGCCGCCGACGAGGTCATCGCCGCGCTGGAACGGGAAGAGGTCGATCGCCTCCTGCCTGCCGACCATCTCGACGTCGATGCCGAGGTGCTGCGCCATCGCGCCGGTGCGGCGGTACTGGAACATCCGCTCCTCGTTGCGCGCCACGTAGAGCGTCCCGCACTGGCGCCAGTCGACTTTCTCCCCCGTCTCGGCCTCCAGGCCGGCGTAGAGCTTCGCGGAGGTGTCGCACATACGGGCGAAGGTGCTGCTCGCCCGCAGCCGGCCGACCATGCCCGCCGCGTGCCAGGTGGTGCCACCGCCGATCTCCGTCTGCTCGAGCACGACGACGTCCCGCTCTCCGCCCTTGACGAGGTGGTACGCGATCGAGGTGCCGATCACGCCGCCGCCGATGATGACGATGCGCGCGCGGCTCGGTACAGTTGCAGTCATGCGAGAACCTGTCTGGACACGTTTTACGCAAGGTCGCAGACATGTCTAGTCATGTCAAGGGGGCGACGGAGGCCATCGCCGCCCTGATCGCCACGCGCTTCGACCGCGTCGGCGCCGACGTGGCCGCGCACGTCCGGCTGACCATGGCGTTGCGCGAGACGATCGCCTGCGGCGACCTGCTGCCCGGCGACGCGATCCCCGGCGACGCCGCCCTGATGCGCGCCACCGGCCTGGCGCGCGGCACGGTCCGCCAGGCGGTCGCCACGCTGCGGGCGGAGGGGCTGGTGCAGACGCGCCAGGGCGCGCGCACCTCCGTCCTGCAGCGCCCGCGCCTGCAGCCGTTCTCCGAGCTGGTCTCCTTCACGGCCTGGGCGCGCGAGCAGGGCGCAGTGCCGAGCGCGCGGATGGTCGAGCTCGTGCGGCGCACCGCCGAACCCGCCGTTGCCACCCAGCTGCGTCTCGCCGCGGACGAGCTCGTCTGGACGATGGTGCGCGTGCGCCTGCTCGACGGCGTGCCGGTGATGGTCGAGCACGCCACCTACCCCGAGCACATCGGCGCTCTCCTCGTCGACGCCGAC
>JBILWG010000027.1:0-15119 GCA_044369995.1 Gaiellales bacterium
CGTGGCAACCGCGGTGGCGACGTTGGTCAGGCCGGCCCCGGTGATCAGGATGCAGACGCCAGGCTTGCCCGTGGCGCGCGTGTAGCCGATCGCCATGTAGCCGGCGCCCTGCTCGTGCCGCGGGGTGACGTGGTTGATGGGCGAGTCCGCGAGGCCGCGGTAGTACTCCAGCGTGTGCACGCCGGGGATCCCGAACGCCGTGTCCACCTCGTACTGCTCGAGCAGGCGGATCGCCGCCTCGCCGCATGTCGCCATCGGGTCCTCCCTCGTTACCGTGAAACCGTACCCGCTGGACGGGTCTGTGGTCGCCTGTTAGCCCGTGACGCCACCGGCGCTGCCGCCCTTGGCGACGACGCCGAGCTTGGCGAGCGTCGAGACGTACGCCGCATTGCCGGCCCACGCAGAGCCACGCGGGCGCACCGGCCCTGGCACCTTCGTACGCGCGGTGTAGCTGAACGTCGCGCTCTTCTTGGCCTTCAATTGATCGCGGGTGAAGCACACGCGGTTCTTGGCCTTGTCGCGCTTGCCGGCCGACTTGAGGTACGTGAGCGACTTCGGAATCGTGATGCAGAGCTCGACGTCGTTGGCCACGACCTTCGCCGTGTTCGTGACGGTGAAGGAGATGACGACCTTGGACTTCGGCGCACTCGACGACGGCTTGGCCTTGCCGGTGATCTTCAGCTTCGCGATCGAACCCTTCGGCGTCGTCACCCGGACGGTGGCCTCGGCCGTGTTGTTGGCGAGGTTCGGATCCTTCTGCGGGCCCGGCGTGAGCGTTGCCGTATTGACGAACGTCGCGCCAGCCCGGTCCTTGCCGACGGTGGCGACGACCTGGATCTCGTAGCTCGCACCCGGGATGATCTCGCCGGCGTTGCACGTGACCTTCCGCCCCGCAACCGTGCAGCCCTCGAATGCGCTCGAGGTGGCGCTCGCCACTGTGAGGCCCTCCGGGAGGTCATCAACAACGACGGCGCCGGTCGAGCTCGCAGGCCCGGCGTTGGCGACGCCGATCGTGTAATAGATCGTGCCGCCGGGCGCGACCTTGGCGACGTTGGCGGTCTTGGTGATCGAGAGGTCGGCGATCGGAGCGGCCAGCAGCGGCGCTCGGTCGGTGTTGTTGGGCGTGATCGGATCGGGCGTATCGGAGGCCACGGTCACCGTCGACGTGCGCTCGGCCTCGGACAGGTTGTCGGCGGCAATCACGGTGATCACACGCTCGGCGCTCGCGCCGTTCGTCAGCGTGCCGATGGCACAGGAGACCGACTGGCCGGCGATCGTGCAGCCAGCGGGCGCCTTGGAGGGCGTTAGGCCGCTCGGAATGCTGATCGCCATGGTGCTGTTCGTTGCCGTCGACGGACCGTTGTTGACGACCGAGAACGTCAGGTCCGTGCTGGCGCCGGCCGCGACCGTGGCGTCACTCTTCGCCGTCGCCTCGAGGTCTGCCGCGGGGAGGATCGTGACGGTCGCCGTGGCGTTGTTGTCGCTCGGGTCTGGGTCGTCGGTGTTCGAGAAGACGTTGGCGCGATTGACGCTGACGAGATCGGCTGCGGGTACCGCTGCGAGCGTGGTGGCGGCGATCGTCACGCTTCGGACCTCGGCATTGGCCGTCGGGCCGGTCCAGATGCACGTGATCGTCGAGCCAGAACGGCTGCAACTGCCGCCCGCTGACGGCGTGCTCGTGATCGTGGCTGCGGTGTCGATCGCAGCCGGCAGACGATCCACGATCTGCACGTTCGTCGCCGACGCGGGACCATTGTTTGTGGCCGTGACCGTGTAGCTGATCGGGGCGGCCAGATCGACCGTCGCCGCCGATGCCGTCTTGGTGATTGCAAGGTCGGCGCCCGGACGAATCGTCAGCGTTGCGCTGTCACTGGCCGGAGAGGCAGTCACAGCGGAGGCCGCGGTGGCGGTATTCGTCACCGTCGTGCCGAGCAGGCTCGCGTCGGGCCGCGCCCTGATGGTGACCGTGGCCGTGGTGTTGGCCGGCAACGACCCAAAGGCACAGTTGACGGTGGTCTGACTTCCGCTCGGCGCGGTCGTGCACGAGCCCTGTGACGTCGTGACCGAGGCGAAGGCGAGGCCCGCCGGCAGGGTGTCGGTAAGCGTCGCGTTCGTCGCGGTCGACGGACCACTGTTGCGCACCTGGATCTTGAATCCGGCCAGCGTGCCGAGGCTAATCGTGCCGGTCAGGGCAGCTTTGTTGACGACGAGCACAGCGCTCGGCGCAGCACCTGCGTCCACGCTGGATGTGTCATTAAGGAGCGCAGGGCTATTCGCATCGGTCGGCTGGCCACCACCGGAGACGCCACCCGCGTTGAGCACCGCGCCGCCTGGCGTGTAGCTGACGACCACGGTGACCGGCGGGTAGGAGGCGCCCGGCGCCAAGGCGTCAGCGCGCGTACAGGGCGAGGCCGAACCCGGGCAGCTCCAGCCGGTGCCGGCCATGGTGTAGCCACCGGTGAAGGCTCCCCCGCGTGTGTCGGTCACGGTGACGGTTCCAACGGTCGGCAGCGTGCCGTTGTTGGTGACGGTCAGATCGAAGGTGTACGTGTTTGCAGAGACACTCCGAATCGTCTTGACGATCCCCGGATCCGGATAGACGACCGTCGTGTCGGCCTCAGCCACCGTCGAGATCGGCAGGCCGAGATCCGCAGCGACGAAGTCGAGCGTGGCGATATTCGCGATCGTGTCGCCGAGACTCGCATCAGCATTGATCGTCACTGCGAATGTGACCGTCGCGGACTGTCCCGGCGCCAGCGTGCCGCCGGCTGTTGACGACGCCCCGGCTCCGAGCCGCGCGACGATCACGCCCGACTCGTTCGCGACGGTACCGGCGCCGGCGCTGACGCTCGGTGCCGGCGTCGTGATGGTCGTCCCCGCCGGCAGCGGGTCCCTCAACTGCACGTTCGTCGCGTCCCCGGTGCCGTTGTTGGTCGCGGTGATCGTGTACGTGATGGTCGCGCCCGGCTCCGCGCTCGAGGCTCCGGTCGAGGCCGTCTTGGTCAGCGTCACGTTCGGCGAGAACAGCTCGGTCGCGAACGTGATCGCCTGCGGCGCGTACGTGTCGCCGTTGGTCTTGGCGCGGAACATCGCCGTCGTCGCACCGTTGGGGAGAACACCGTCAACCTGGAACAGGCTCGAGTCGTAGCCGAGCTGGTTCACCCAGTTCGGCGTCTTCGTCGTCACGTGGGCGCCACGGTTGGCGATGGTCGAGTTCTCCGTGTTGTTGGCCGGATGCACCGCGTCGGTGAGCAGTTGATCGTTGAGCGTGAGGTAGTCGCCCGTCGCGCCCCAGTCACCCTCGGCGGCAACGACGCCAATCGTCGTCTTGACCGTGCCGGTCGTCGGCGTCTTGAAGCCCGACAGCGGGATGTCGACGAAGGCGGAGGAACTGACAATCGTGAGTCCGTCGAAGACCGTGAGGTTGCGCAGCGGCTCGGTGGGATCCGAGTACGCGACGACGAGCGACCAACCGCCGAACGAATTCCCACCCGTGCCCGTCTGGACGTTGGCGACGGTGTACTCACCAGCGCCGGCGGCGTTGACGAGACTCGTGACGTCGGCAAAGGCGGTGTAGCCCGACCCTTCGGCGATCGGCCCGGTATCAACCGTCGACGCCGTCACCGTCGTGTACCCCGCCGTGCCGGGGCCGGCCAGCTTGACCGTGCCAATCGCATTCGCATCGGGCGGTGCGAGCGGCGTGCCCTTGTAGCCATTGGCCCCGGTGACCACGGCGGCCTTCTTCTGCAGGCCGGTCCAGTAGAGGCCGGCGAAGAGCACACGTCCGGTACTGGGAAGCAGGAGCTGCGCCGTCGAGGAATCGAACGTGGACGCGTCCGCGTCGACGTCGAGCCAGCCCATGTCGAGCGTGTTGTTGTTGCGCGCGTTGGTGCCGGCGCGTGCACCCGTGCAGCCAGAGTTGAGCAGCGGATCGACCGTGGTGGTCGGACACTGCATGATCGTGTTGGCCGCGAAGATGATCTGGCCGTTGACGTTGTTCGAGTAGCGCAGGGCGAAGTTGCGCTCGGCGGCCGTCGCCAGCGCAGGCAGCAGCAGACAGGCGAACAGCGCCAGCAGGATGATGCGGAAGGGACGACTCATGCGCGTGCGGGCACTGGTGGCACCAAGCGACCATTGGTCATCGTACGCCCCAATCCTCACGCCCTGAACGACCCGATACAGGTGTAGCGGCACGGTGCGCCTCGGCCGCGCGGGTAGGCTGCCGTCATGCGTATCGGCGTCACGCTTCCCCAGACCGAGATCGGCGGCGACGTCGCCGACCTGCGCACCTACGTCAAGGGCGTCGAGGAGCTCGGCTACGGCCATCTCGTGGCCTACGACCATGTGCTCGGCGCGGACACGACGGTGCACGAGAACTGGGAGGGGCCGTACACGATCGACTCGACCTTCCACGAGCCACTCGTGCTGTTCGGCTTCCTCGCCGGCATCACGACGCTCGAGCTCGCACCCGCGATCATCATCATGCCCCAGCGTCAGACGGCCCTGGTCGCGAAGCAGGCCGCCGAGCTCGACCTCCTCACGGAGGGGCGCTTCCGCTTCGGCGTCGGGCTCGGCTGGAACCACGTGGAGTACGAGGCGCTCGGCGAGGACTTCACCACGCGCGGGCGTCGTCTCGACGAGCAGGTTGCACTGCTGCGCCGGTACTGGACCGAGCGCTCCGTCACCTTCGCGGGCGAGTTCGATCGCGTGACGGGCGCCGGCATCGCACCCATGCCGTTGCAGCGGCCGATCCCGATCTGGTTCGGCGGTGGTTCCAAGCCCGCCTTCCGTCGCATGGGCCGCCTCGCCGACGGCTGGTTCCCGATGATGACGCCGGGCCCTCAGCTCGATGAGGCGATGGCGACGATCAGCGCCTCGGCCGAGGCCGCCGGTCGTGATCCGCAGACGATCGGCATGGAGGGGCGCATCACGTGGACTGGCGACCTCGATCAGGTCAAGCGCGAAGCCGAGCAATGGCGCGCCCGCAACGCGACGCACGTCTCGATCAACACGATGGGGTCGCAGCTCGGCCCCATCGCCGCGCACGTGGATGTGCTCGCAACCGTGGCCAGCGCGCTTGCGTTGCGATAGGCGGGGGAGCCGCGTGCACTGAGCGCGCACGCCATAAGAGCCAGTCGACAGCCCTTCCGGCGTCGCCTAGGCTGGCGGTAGAGGAGACCTGAGAGATGCCAATTGATCCTGCCCTCGAGGACCGCGTCCTCGCAGCCGTCGACGAACTCGCGCCGGAGCTGATCGCTGCCGTGCAGCGCGCCGTGCAGATCGCGAGCGTCGAGCCGAAATACCCCGGACAGTCATACGACGACCTCGTGGGTCGTGAGAGCGAGGTCGCGCAGCTCGTCTCCGCCGTCCAGGCAGAGTCCGGTGCTGAAGCAGAGCTGTTCGCGATCGAACCGGGCCGTGACAACGCCGTCGCGCGATTGCGCGGCACGGGTGGTGGGCGCTCGCTCGTGTTCAACGGCCACATCGATGTCGTGCCACCCGGCAATCTGGACGCATGGACCACGGGTGACCCGTTCGCCGGCGATCATCGTGACGGCCGGATTTGGGGGCGTGGCTCGAGCGACATGAAGGCGGGCGTGCTCGCCCAGGCGTATGCAGCAGTGGCACTGCAGCGCGCAGGCATCCGCCTGCAGGGGGATCTCTGCCTCGCTGCCGTGGTCGGCGAAGAGGTCGGGGATCACCAGTCGGGCACGACCGCCACGATCGAGCGCGGCTACATCGGCGACGTCGTGGTGATTGCCGAGCCGACCGCACCACCGACCCCGCTGTCGATCGTGCCCGTGACACCCGGCCTGCTCTGGTTCTCACTCGATGTCATCGGCAAGGCTGCGCACTCGGGGTTTCGCGGCGAGACCGTGCACCCGACCATCTACGGCTCCGACCTCGGGGTCAATGCCATCGACAAGGGCTTCATCATCTACCAGGCGCTCAACGCACTCGAACTCGACTGGGCGCAAACGAAGCGGCACCCGCTCTTCCCCAACGGCAAGTTTGGGCTGCTGCCCGGCGTCATCCACGGCTCGCCCTACGGCATCGACGTGCCCTTCAGCCTTGCTGAGACGCTGACGATCGAGTACTGCGTGATGTTCCACCCCGGAGATGACTGTGCGACGACGAAGGCGGAGATCGAGCGCTGTATCGAGCGCGCGACGGAGACCGATCCGTGGCTGCGAGAGCATCCTCCAGTCGTGACGTGGAAGCTGGAATGGGAGCCGTACGTCCTGGCGCCGGATCACCCGGTCCTGCCCCTGCTCGAGCGCGCACACGAGCGAGCGGTCCGCGGAACATCGCTCGAGGGACCCGCCACCCATCATGGCTTTGCGGGCGTTTGCGATGCCACCTGGTACGAGCAGCAGGGCATTCCGAGTGTCGTCTACGGCCCCGGCGACCTGCGCCTTGCCCATGCTGCCAACGAGTCCGTCTCGGTCGAGGAGACGATCGCCGCCTGCAAGGCCTTCGCGCTGCTGGCGATGGACTGGTGCGGTGTCCACGAGGGCTGAGAGCCGCGCTCCAGCGCGGTACCGGGTCCCCGATAGAATGCCGGCATGAGCGTCTCCGCCCTGCCGCCAAGCCTGACCACACGGCTATCGCTGTTCCCCGGCGGTGAGCGCCTGCTCTCGGAGCACGCGGCGGAGTTACCGCAGAAGAACGATCTGTGTGGTGCCTTCTGGGGCACACTCGCATTGCGCACGGTGGGCTATGCAGCCACACCAACCGGCGGGGTGCTCGATCAGGATGCAGTGGCCGTTGAGGCCGGGTCGACGCTACCGCTCGTGTCGCACACAGAGGAGCTGCCCGCGGGTGAGCAGGGCCGAGACGACTACCGCCTCGAGTTCCCGAAGCTCGCCGATGGGCATCTCTCGGGCACAGCCGTCTCCGGAGTCATCCGCGCTGTTGACGTGCTCTCGGATGGCGGTCTCGCCGCGATCCCGATCTCAGGCCCGTTCGAGACCGATGATGTCCGCGCCGTGTTTCGCTGCGTTCGCGCTGCCGCAACACCGGGCGTCATCACCCTCAACGTCGGTACGCGCTACCTGTGGGGAGCGAACCCCGACGAGGAGCGGCTGACCACCTACTTGGAGACGGGTGACTCCACAGGCGGCCCGGCGCCGGACTGGGACGTCGGCCATTTCGTCGGCGCAGTTGGCTCCATCGAAGGCGCAGCGGGCGAGCTCGTTCTGATCGCCGACACGTACCCCTCGCTCGGCCCGTCGGGGCTTCACCTCCAGCCAATCGAGTGCGTGGCAGCCGCACTCCGTCGGCCCGACATCCTCGGCGCCGGCGGCGTGGTGGTGTTCCTGCCACCTGCTGCTGCCGCCGAGGTGCGCGAGGCGCTGACCGCCGCCGGCCTGACGCTCGGTCTCTGGGACAACGGAAGCCCCGATGGCGCCAATGGAGGCTGAGCCGCTCAGCCTGATCGCGACGTGCGACGTGGTGGCCGCTGTCCGTGGTCGAGCGGTGGCGACGCGCAACCTCGATGCGCACCTCGTTGCTGGAGTCGGGTGGGTGCCGGCGAACCTGTCCCTCACGCCCTTCGGTGGCATCGTCGATCCCAATCCGTTTGGCAGCCTCGGGGATCTGCGTCTGCTCCCCGACATCGCGTCGCGAGTCCGAGTCGACCTGGGTGAATCGACGCCATTCGACGTGGTGCTGGCCGATCTCCACCTGCCCGATGGCACGCCCTGGTCTGCATGCCCGCGATTGTTCCTCAAGGACGCACTTGCCACGTTCGAGGCCGAAACGGGACTGCAGGTCAACGCGAGTTTCGAACAGGAGTTCCAACTCCCCCTCGACGGTCCGCCGCCACCGCCCTTCTCGCTCGAGGGCCTGCGTCGCAGTGAGCCCTTCGCTTCGCTCTCCATGGCCGCGCTCTCTGCGGCGGGCCTCGAGCCGGAATCGTTCGTTCCCGAATATGGCGCCGATCAGTACGAGATCCCCTGCCCGCCGGCAATCGGTGTGGCGGCAGCCGATCGTGCGATCCTGACACGCGAGATCATCCGCGAAACAGCTCGTGTGCTCGGTCGTCGCGCCAGCTTCACACCGATCACGCATCCGGATGGCGGTGGCAATGGTGTGCATATCCACCTCAGCCTCGTGGATGCGGATGGCCGTTCGGCAATAGCTGCAGACGATGGTCTCAGCGTCGCGGCCGGTGCCTTTGCGGCCGGGATTCTGCGCCACGCCCGTGCACTCGTCGCGTTGACTGCCCCGACGCCTGTGAGTTTCATCCGGCTGCAGCCGCATCGTTGGAGCACGGGTCTCGTCTGTCTTGCGGCCGGCAATCGCGAGGCGCTGTTGCGCATCCCTGCAGCGACCACGATCGGTGGCCGGAATGCGGCCGCCCAATTGCGGTTCGAGTACCGCGCGGCCGATGCCACCGCGTGCCCCTATCTGGCGCTTGGCGCGATCGTGCTGGCCGGCCTGGCGGGACTTCGTGAGCAGCTGCCACCACCGCCGGTGCTGCACGGCGATGCAGATGCCATGTCTGCGAGCGACCTCGCTCCCTATGCCTCGACCACACTGCCGGCCTCGCTCAGCGAGGCGCTCGATGCGCTGGAGGCAGACACGGTTGCCTCAGGCTGGTTGCCGCCGCTTCTGCTGGAGACGTTTCTCGGTGTCAAACGCTGGGAGGTCGCAACGGCAACCGGCGATGCGGACCTCTCAGCTACCTGCGCACGCTACGCCTGCGTGTACTGAGTGCCCAGCCTCTGAACCGCGGGCCATCTTCAGTCTGCTTGCGGCGGTACGTCCACTGACGCTGGACAAGGCGGTGAAGCACGTGCCCGCTCACCGTCTTCATTGCGGCAGGGATGGCAGGATGCGATCCACGGATCGGCCCAGTCTGACCGCGCCGAGCGTGTCCTGAGCGTTCGCACCACAGGCGACGAGGCCATCCGGGCTGCATGCGGCGGGGCTAACCCCACCGCGTCGCGTCGGACGAGCGGAATGTGGCTAGGATGATGGCTGCGCTCGTCGTGTCGCAGCGCATCACCGTCGGGAGCCTCCCATGCGCCGTCTACCTCGCCTTTCCATCGTTGCCGCATGTGTGACTGCCTCCGTCGCCATCGCAGCGGCTGGCGTGGCCATGGCCGTCACACCTGCGCCGCCGATCGGGTGGGCCAACGACATCGAGTTCTCGGCCGACGGGGGCCAGATCGCAACCCGGAACGGCGTGCGCGACCGGGCGGACGCTGTGCTGGTGAAGTTCGAAGGGCGCGATGTCTCCGCGACCATGCGCCGGGAGGCGCTCGACGCCGCGGGTGCCCAGCCCGAGGAAGCGCGAAGGGTGAAGGGACTCCCGAACGTATGGCGGGTCCCGGTTGACGGCGACGCCAGCCCGACCAAGGTCGCGAACCGGCTCGATCGCGACGCAGCCGTCGTCTGGGCAGTCGCCGACGTGCCCACCACCACAGAGGTCATGCCCAACGATCCGCTCTTCTCCGACCTGTGGGGCCTCAGCAACACGGGCCAGCAGGTGGAGGCCACGCCGCCGTTCACCGGGCTCGCCGGCGTGGATCTCGGCGCGCTCGGCGCGTGGGGCACCACGCAGGGCTCCGCGGACGTGACGGTGGCGGTCGTCGACAGCGGGATCGTCATGGACCATCCCGACCTCAAGGCCAATCTGCGCGCGACGAACGGACGGAACTTCGTGCCCGATGCCGAGGGTGAGGTCGATCCGCTCGCGTTCGGCGACCTCCACATCCACGGCACGCACGTCGCCGGCACCATCGGCGCCGTCGGCAACAACGGGCTCGGCGTGACCGGTGTCAGCTGGAACGTCGACATGACGTCGGTGCGCGTCTGCGACTTCACCGGCTCGTGCGGGTACACCGTCGAGGGGTTGGCGTACGGCGGTGGGCAGGCACGCGTGGTGAATGCGAGCGTCGGTGGCGCCTACGGCGGTGAGCCGATGGCGGATGCCATCCGGCAGCACCCGAACACCCTGTTCGTCGCCGCTGCCGGCAACGCCGCCAACGACAACGACGAGAACCCGCAGTATCCGTGCAACGTCCCGCTGCCCAACGTGCTGTGCGTGGCCGCCATCGACGCCGCCGGCGAGCTGGCCTCGTTCTCCAACTACGGGGCGAGGACCGTTGACATCGCCGCACCGGGCGTCGGGATCCTGAGCACGGTGCCGACGTTCGCCACTGCGTTCGCCCCGGCGATCGAGCCGAGCGACGCGACGCCGCCGCGCCCCGTCGGGTGGGCGCAGGATCCGGCCGAGCAGTGGACGGTGGCGCAGCTGTCCAACGGCGTCGACTACCTCGATTTCTCTGCCTCGGCCGGTGAGGAGGGCCTGCCGAACAACAACGAGGTCGAGGTCTGGACCATCGAGGCCCCGGGGACGTTCGAGCCGGTTGGGGAGTCGTGTCGGCTGGACGCGTTTATCGCAGCCGATCTCGACGGCGACTACGAGCAGCTGCAGGCGTTCTACGTCACGGATCGCGCTCCGAACACGCCGATCCGCGCCGGAGTGATCTCCGGCGACACCAAGGGCGGCTTCGAGGAGTGGCACGTCGATCTGTCCGGCGTCCGTGGCGCGACCTGGGCGAAGCTGGTGTTCGCCGTGGTGCGCGTGGCCGGCGAGTCCACGCGTACGCGCGTCGAGGCGAGCATCGCGAACCCGGTGGTGCGATGCATCGTCGATCAGCCCGTAGGCGGAAGCTACGGCTACATGAGCGGGACGTCCATGGCAGCGCCGCAGGTCGCCGGTGCCGCCGCCCTGCTGCTGGCGAAGAATCCCACGCTGACTGCGGTCCAGCTGAAGCGGGCCCTGCTGTCGACCGCGGTGCCGATGGAATCGCTGACGGGCAAGGTGGCCACCGGCGGTCGGCTCGACGCGAACGCCGCGCTCGCCGCGGTGACCGCAGCCACCGCGCCTGCTTCCACCTCCCCCGCGAAGCTGACGGGTGAGGTTCCCTGTGTGGCCACCACCTGCCTGGCCACCGGCACGGCGCCGGCGGACGCCACGCGCATCACCCAGACGGCGACCTCGCGTCCCGGCGGGAGCACCGTCACCGGCACGTGCACGATCAAGCAGCGCACCGCCGGCGCGAGCAGCACCTACGCCTGCACCGTGCGACTGACCGATGGCACGTGGATCATCACGACCACCGCAGCCGCGCCGTCGGGGAAGATCGCCAGCTTCAGCAAGCGAGTCACAGTGGCCACGCGTCCCGTCGCCGTTACCGGCTAGAGGCTTCCCGTGTCGTCGCGTGTCATCTGCGTGTTCGCTCTGCGGAATCGGTGACGCACGAGACCTTGCGGCTCAGTGAGCGAACAGAGCCGACGCGCGGATTCGAACCGCGGACCCCTTCATTACGAGTGAAGTGCTCTACCAACTGAGCTACGTCGGCGTACGACCGGGAGTGTAATTGCACGACGCTCGTCGGTGCGCAGCCGACGGGGTACACCACCGGCACCGGACTGTGAGCCCGCACACGAAGAGGTGGCCGAGTGCGGACGCCCGCGTCAGACAACCGGCGAGTGCCCGTCTTCCACTCCACACGCCGCGTCGGAAAAACCCGCGGCCAAAGGAGAACCTATGCACACCACACCACGTCACCATTGGCATCAGCGCTTCGCGGCCCTCTGCGTCAGCGCAGCACTGGGCCTCATCCTTGGCCAGGCCTCAACCGCACAGGCCGCGACCGCGCAGAGCTTTGCTCCCTACGTCGACATGACGTTGCAGTCGAAGACGAAGGCGACCAGCTCGATTATCGCGTCGGGCGCCAAGGCGACAACACTCGCCTTCATTGTCAGCGGGTCCGCCTGTCAAGCATCGTGGGGTGGCTACTACGGACTCAATGCGTCCGACGAGTGGTTCGACGCCAAGCAGGTGATCAGCGACACCCGTGCCGCAGGCTCGGAGCCGATCATCTCGTTCGGTGGCGCCGCCGGACGCGAACTGGCGCGGACCTGCACCAGCGTCAACGCCCTCGCGGCGCAGTACCAGTCGGTGATCGACACGTATAACGTCCGCAGCCTCGACTTCGACATCGAAGGGGCCGACCAGAGTGACGCGGCCTCCCTCGCCCTGCGCTCGCAGGCCATCGCCAAGGTGCAGGCCGCCGGCATCGCTGCCGGAAAGCCGGTAACGGTCTCACTGACCCTGCCGACGTTGCCAACCGGACTCACCAACGACGGGCTCAATGTCGTGCGGAGCGCAATCACCCACGGCGTCGACGTGAGCGTCGTGAACGTTATGGCCATGGACTACTACTGGGACCCCCAGCCGGCGGGCAAGATGGGCAACTTTGCCATCCAGGCCGGCGAGGCCCTCAAGCTCCAGCTCGCCCCGTTCTACCCGGGTCGTAGCGATGCCGAGCTGTACCGGATGGTCGGCATCACCCCGATGATCGGCATCAACGACAATCCTGCCGAGATCTTCACCACGGCCGACGCCACGAAGCTCCTCAACTGGGCCAACGCAAAGAGCATTGGCCGGATCGCCATGTGGTCGCTCAATCGGGACTTTCAGTGCGGTGGGCCGACCACGTACACGAGCCTCGACTGCAGTGGCGTGACGCAGAGCGCGATGCAGTTTTCCACGATCTGGAAGACCTTCGGTGGGACACCGGTGATCAACCCGACGCCAACGCCGACGCCGACGCCAACGCCGACGCCAACGCCAACCCCCACACCGACCCCGACGCCTGCGCCGACACCCGGCGTCGTCAGCGCCAGGGTGTCGATCGACTCGCAATGGGCGGGTGCATGGTGCGGCAAGATCGTCGTCACCAACGCGACAGCAAACGTCCTGATCATCGACAAGATCGGCTTCTCGATCCCGAACGGCGATCGGGTCACCAGCACCTGGGGCGGCACGTTTACGTCCAGCGGTAACGACTACACCGTCGTGGCGCCAAGCTGGGCACAGGCCGTTGCCGGTGGCACCTACGCCGATACCGGGCTGTGCGTGGCGGGATCCGGCGCGGGACAGCTGAACAACATCGTGGTGACGGCGCGCACGGCCGGAACGACGCCCGCCCCAACGCCGACGCCGACACCCACCCCGACGCCGACACCCACCCCGACGCCGACGCCAACGCCAACGCCGACGCCAGCCCCAACGCCGGCACCGACGCCGGCCCCCGGCACCGTAGTGCTGAAGGCCACCGTGAAGAAGGACTCGACCTGGAACGGCGGCCTCTGCCGCAGCTTCACGATCACCAATACCGGCACTAGGGCATCGACCAACTGGAAGCTGCGCTTCACCCTGCCGGCCAGCGTCAAGATCACCGACAGCTGGAGCGGCACCGCCAGCCGTAGTGGCAATGTCGTCACCGTGACGGCACCGAGCTGGGCGGCCTCCGTCGCTCCGCGCACCAGCGTCGCCGCCTTCGGCTTCTGTGCCACCGGCACAGGTGAGCCGACGGCGATCGGCGTCACCGAGGTCGCCACAACGACCACGGCCGTCGCAACCGCACGCAGCGGAAAGGCGACCCAGACTCGGGCCGTCGACAAGGCGAAGCGGATCCGCCACGCCCGTCAGCTCGCTGCTGGGCGCGCCTGAAGCACGTAGGAAGGTACGGCCGGCTCTCCTCGACGGGGAGCCGGCCGGCGCCGCCCCGTTGACCTATTGCAGCGGTGCGGCGGCCGGCGTCGGTAGCGCCGAGACGACCTCGCCCCCGTCGAACTGGCAGGTCATCACCAGCTCGACCGAGGAGTTCATCGCCAACCCCTGGCAGCCAATCGCCGCGCGAGCGCAGAGCCCCGCCTCGCCGAACACCTCGACGAGCAACTCCGTCGCTCCGTTGATGACACGAGGCTGATCCTCGAAGTCCGGCGCGGAGTTGACGTAGCCCGTCAGCGTGATCATGCGCTGGACCCGATCGAGCGAGCCGAGGGCGAAGGCCATCACACGGATGCTCTCGATGCACGCCACCCGTGCGGCCTCGCGCGCCTCGTCGACCGAGACGTCTTGGCCCACGATGCCCGGCAGGTACGCCGCGCCGTGCTTCGTGGCGACGGTGCCCGAGAGGTGCAGCAGGTCGCCGTGGGCCACGTGCGATACGAACATCGCGCCGGAGGGGTCCTCGTTGCCGTACATCGCCGCAAGATCCACGTCGAGGATGCCGAGCGCGATGGCACGCGCCTGTGCACCGTTGGTTGCGGACGGGTGCGTCATGCCGGGAACCCTACGCGACGCAGCCGCATCAGCGCCAACGCGTCGCTGCGACGAAGAGTCCGCTCGCGGCCGTGAGGGCGGCCACCGCGACAATCGCCGCCTGGGCCGAGACGAGATCCGCCAGCACGCCGACCAGCAGCGCGCCCAGCGCGAAGCCGAAGTCGCGCCAGAACCGGTAGACGCTGACGATGCGCGCGCGATCACGCGGCTGGCTGTTGTCCGATACCGCGGCGATCAACGTGGGATAGACCATGGCAGTGCCGGCACCGAGCAGCGCCGCGGCAACGAGCGCCGGCCAGAAGGCGCCGTCGCTGAGCGCCAGCACGCCCAGGCCAAGGGCCTGCACGAGCATGCCGAGCACGATCAGCGGCTTGCGCCCCACACTGTCGCTGAGCCAGCCGGTCACGAGCTGGCCGACGCCCCATACGAGCGGATAGGCCGCAGCCACGATCGCGATCTCGCCGAGCGTGGCGCCGGTGGCGGCGAGGTAGAGCGGCACAAGACCCCAGGCCAGCGCATCGTTGAGGTTGTTGACAAGACCCGCCTGGCACGACGCGCGCAGCGGGCCATTGCGCAGCGTCGCCTCGACCAGCGCACCACCGAGGCCGAGCGACACACCAGCGCTGCCGTGCGCGCGCTGCTCGAGTTGCACGTGCGCACCGGTATCGCGCACCAGCGCCAGCGAGATGCCGAGACCCACCACAGCGACGAGGAGCGCTCCGACCCACACGACCTCGCGCGGTGCATACGTCGCCGCCAGCGCCCCCGTGGCAAGCGCCACGACGGCCACGCCGATGTACCCCGCCGCCTCGTTGAGCCCCAGAGCGAGGCCGCGACGCGCCGGGCCGACCAGATCG
Organism: Gaiellales bacterium; assembly: GCA_044369995.1. Taxonomy (GTDB): domain Bacteria; phylum Actinomycetota; class Thermoleophilia; order Gaiellales; family F1-60-MAGs149; genus F1-60-MAGs149. Next base: position 15,010 of record JBILWG010000027.1, read on the forward strand.
ATCTTCATCACCACGGTCATCGACCACGCAAGCCCCTGGTTGACGCCGAGGAAGAGATTGGCGACGACGATCCACTCCCACGAGGGCGCCAGCCCGATCAGAAGCGGTAC
>JBILWG010000140.1:0-5262 GCA_044369995.1 Gaiellales bacterium
GGCGGGCACCCAGAACGAGTGCATGACGTCCATCGTGGTGAGGTCGAAGGCGATCGGCACGCCGACCGGCACGACCAGATCCGGGCTGTCCTTGATGTCGACGTCCTCGTTGAGGTACGTGTACTTCCAGCCGTACTGGTAGGCGGTGATGTGGATCTTCTGGCCGCTCTGCTCGGCGGCGCCGGTGACGTTGCCGCCGTTGAGGATGTTCCAGCTGAAGAAGGCGACCAGGGTGACCAGGATCAGCGGGATCACGGTCCAGACGACCTCGAGCCAGGTGATGCCGTGGATATTGCTGCCGTCGCGGTCGTCGTTGGGGCGGGCCCGGAAGCGGAACACGGCGACGAGCAGCACCAGCACGACGATGCCGAAGATGATCCCGGAGAACAGCAGGAACGCGTCGTACAGGAGGTCGATGTTGGTCGCCTGCTCCGACGCCTGCTCGGGGAGCGTGGTCAGGAGGATCAGGAGCACGCCGACGACCGCGCCGATCACGGTGCCGAGGATCGCCAGCCACAGGACCGACAGGGACTTCATCAGGCGATGGCCTTTCGCACGCACACGGGGAGACGCTGGTTCATCGCTGGCATCCTATCCCGACCTCCGGACGCTCCGCAACATCGTACAGATCGCCACGAGGGGGCCGAGTGGCGCCGGGCAGCCGACGCGGTATGCTGCGGCCGTGCCGGAATCACGGCGCACGACTGCCCGAGGAGCACTGCCCCCGATGAGCGCTGACAACGAGACCGTCGCAAACCCGATGACCCAGCTCGACTACGCCGAGCGCGCGCTCGAGGAGCGGGATTCCGGGACCCAGTCGGCCTCGGCGATCCTCAGCGGTCTGGCCTGCGGCCTCGGCGTCTTCGCGCTGTGGTTCGCGCCCATGATCCTCGGGTTCGCGGCGATCGGCTGCGCGATCCTCGGGATCTCGATCGCCGGGACCCGCGATCGCATCGGCAAGATCGGCCTGGTCGTGGCGACGGTGGGCTGGCTGATCGGCTCGACCCTGGCGATCCTGCTGGGTCGCAGCGTGATCTCGCTCGGTCTGGCCTGATCATCGACCGCGCGGCGCTGCCGGACGCGCTCGCCGCGCTGCCGGTTGTCGTCGAGACGTGTGCGCTCGAACCCCACGCGTTCGTCACGCCGCATTTCGAACGCCTCACGACGGTCGTCGCCCTGTCCGGCGCCGGCTGCACCGGGCGGGGAGAGGACGTGGCCTACGAGCCCGAGACCCAGTTCGAGCACCGCGCCACGGCGCCCTTCCGGCTGTCCGGCAGCGACACGCTGGCCGGTTGGAGCGCCCAGCTCGACGCGCTCGACGTGTTCGCGGAGGAGCCGACCAACGCCGCCTCGCGCGACTACCGCCGCTGGGCGTACGAGTCGGCGCTGCTGGATCTGGGGCTCCGGCAGGCCGACACGACGCTCGCCGCCCTGCTCGGCCGCACGCCGCGCCCCGTGCGCTTCTGCGTCTCGTCCGGCCTGGGTCCCGACGTCTGGCTGGCAGCCGACCCCGCGCTGGAGTTCAAGCTCGATGCCGGCGCCGACTGGACCGCCGAGCACATCCACCGCTTGGCGGCACTCGACCGCGTCCGCGTCGTGGACATCAAGGCGCACTACGGCGATGCGTGGGGGCTCGATCCCGCCACGGCGCAGCGCCAGCTGGCGCTGGTCGCCGCCGGCCTGCCCGACGTGGTGATCGAGGATCCGCCGGTCGATGCCGCCGCGCAGGCGGTCCTCGCCGACGCCTGGGATCGCGTCGCGTTCGATGCGCCCATCCACGCGCTGCAGGACATCCTGGCGCTGCCGGCGACCGGCTGGATGAACATCAAGCCGTCCCGCTTCGGCACGCTGGCGCGGCTGCTCGAGGCGATCGGCCACTGCGAGCAGCACGCCATTCGCCTCTACGGCGGCGGACAGTTCGAGCTGGCCGTCGGTCGACGCCAGATTCAGGAGCTCGCGGCCATCTTCTATCCGGACGGCCCGAACGACGTCGCACCCGGCGACTACAACGCGGCGGTGGCCGCCGCGGGCCTGCCGCGCAGCCCGCTGCACGAGCTCGGGGTCCGGCCCGGCTTCGGCGCCTGATCCGGTCGGCGGAGACGACGGAGCGGCAGCCGCGCCCGCCTGCCGACGCAGGCGATGGTCGACGTTGCGCCCTCAGGCGAGCAGCGCGATCACGACGAAGCCGATCGTGAACAGCACGACCGCCCCGACGACGATCGTCAGGAGCGGGAGGGAGGTGGCGATGAAGATCGCGCCCGCCACTGCGCCGACGGCCAGCGCGAGCACCATGGCGATCTCGAAGAGCGCCTTGCGATCCTGCGCCGCGGTCTCCACGCGTCAGGCCGGGTCGGTCGGAGCCGCCGGTGGCGTCTGGCCGGGCGCGTCAGCGGGTGCGGGCAGCGCCTCCGGCGCGGCAGCAGCGGCGGCCGGCTCGCCCTCGATGCCGTCCTTGAACGCCGTCGCCGTATCGCCCAGCATGTCGACCCGCGACTTGGCGGCGTCGCCGGCGCTCTTGGCCGCCTTGCCGAGCGCGGACTGCGGCTCGTGCTCCTCGTTCGTGACGCCCTCGCGGATGTCCCGCGCGGACTCGGTCACCGCGCGCGTCGCACGTCCGACGGCCGTCTGCGGCTCGGCGCCGCCGGCCGCCGACTTGGCGTCGTCCGTCATCGAGGCCACCTCGTCGCGCGCCTCCTTGGCGGCGTCGAGCGCGCTGGCGCCGACGGCGGCGGCCTTCTCCTTGCCGGCCTTCGTCGTCTGGTAGATCGCGGAGTCCGTGTTCGCCTCCTCGCCGAAACTGGTCTGCAGCTCCTGCGCGGCACCCTTGATGCCGGCACCGGTGTCCTTGACGCGATTGGCGCCCTTGCGGAACAGCTTCTTGCTGCCGCCGACGCCGAAGATCAGGAAACCGACGACGACGACGAGTGCGATATGCCACGGGGAGAGAGCGCCCATGTCCCGCATCGTACCCGTTGCTGCGCGGACCATGCGAACGCAACCTCCACGCGCCCTTCCCACCACGCCTGATAATCATGATTATGGGAAGTTGTTGGTGCAGTGGCGGACCGGACGCTCCCCCGGCGCTCTCGGGTCGCGTCGTCGGCGACAACCCGTGGCAGCGCCTCCGTCCCGCCCATCACGGAGCGCCCTGGCGGTATCGCTGCGGAGAAACGCAATCACGTGACGACCGGGCGCGGTACGCTTCGACCATGCGTTACGTGATTCTCGGTGGTGGGCCCGCGGGCTACGCCGCTGCCTCCGCCGCCGCCGCGCTCGGCGCCGAGGTCACGCTGATCGAGGCCCAGGGGCTCGGCGGCTCCTGCACGCTGACCGACGCGATCCCGTCCAAGACGCTGCTCTCCACCGCCACGGTGCTGGCCGCGATCGACCGCGCGGACCAGGCCGGTGTCTCGTTCGAGCACGGCAAGCCCCACGTGGACATGCTGCGCACCGTCGCGCACGCGCGGTGGGTCGCCACCCACCAGTCGCGCGGCATCCGCGACCGTCTCGAGGAGACCACCGTCCGCATCATCCACGGCCGCGGCCGGATCGCCGCGCCCGGCCTGATCCACGTCGAGTGCGACGGCTACACCAACGAGGTCGAGTACGACGCGCTGCTCGTGTCCACCGGGGCGAGCCCCTGGCTGCCGCCCTTCGCGGACATGGACAGCGAGCGCGTCTTCACGACGCGTGAGGTCCTCGACCAGCGCGAGACCCCCGAGCACCTCGTCGTGGTCGGCGCCGGCGCGACCGGCTGCGAGTACGCGGAGTTCTTCGCCTCCTCAGGCAGCAAGATCACGCTGCTGTCGGCGCGCTCCCAGGTGCTGCCCGCCGAGGATGAGGACGTCGCCGAGATCATTCAGGAGGCCTTCCTCTCGCGCGGGATCGAGATCCAGATGAACGCGCGCATCACCGAGATCGACGCCGACGGCGCGCAGGTTGCCGTCACGTCCGAGGACGGTCGCGTCTTCCGCGGCTCCCACGCCATCGTGTGCATGGGACAGCGCGCCAACACCGCGGGGCTCGGCCTCGAGACGCTCGGCGTCGAGCTCGACGAGCGCGGTGCGATCCTGGTCGATGCGCACATGCGGACCAGCGTCGAGGGCGTCTACGCCGCCGGTGACGTCGCCGGCGGCATGATGCTCGCCTCCACGGGCGCCATGCAGGGGCGCCACGCCGCGCTCTTCGCCTGCGGCATCGACGAGGACGCGCTCAACCTCAAGAACGTCGCCTGGACGATCTTCACCCGCCCCGAGGTCGCTACGGTCGGCCTGACCGAGGCGATGGCGGCGCGCGAGGGCCGCCAGGTCGACATCACGAAGCACTACCTCGGCAACAATCCGCGCGGCGTGATCTCCGGCTGGCGCGAGGGCCTGATCAAGCTGATCACCGAACCGGCGACGGGCGTTCTGCTCGGCGGCTCGATCGTCGGCTACCGCGCCTCGGAGAACATCGCCACGCTCGCGCTCGCCGTCAACGAAGGCCTCAACGTCGAGTCGCTGGCCAACACGGGCGTCGTCACGCCCTCCATGTCCGAGTCGCTGCAGCGGGCCGCGGAGCGCGCGATGAACCGCCGCATGGCCGCGCACGGCACGGGCGTCTCCGTGCCGCACACGCAGCCGCTCGGCGCCTAGCGGTTCGGGCCACGCGCCCAGGCAAACGCGCCGTCGTCGCTCGGATGTGGATCACCCACACCGAGGTGGTCGCGCGGACTCGTCGGCGGAGCGCCTAGCCCGTGGTCGCGGTGTCAGCCGGCTCGGTCGCGGTCGTGGTCGTGGTCGGCTCCACCGGCGCCGCGCCTCCCCCACCCGGCGGCTTGCGCGGCCCCACCATGATCACGGCGTCCTCTGGGAAGTAGCGCCAGTGCCACGACTGCTTGGACTGCAGCTTGCCGTCCTTGAACACGCGGCGTCCGTACTTGATGTGGAAGCCGTCGGAGCCCTTCGACTGATGGATCTTGACCTCGCCCGGCGGCAGGGACGGATCCTTGATGCGCTGCGTCTTCGCCTTGGAGATCGAGTAGGGCTCGCCCGTCCAGTCCGTCACCTTGCGCCCGAGCGGATCGGACAGCATCTTGATGGTGATGCCCTCGGCATCGGTGCGCGTGAGGATGACGATCGGCGCCTCCCAGTTGTTCTCGAAGATGAGCTCCGGTCCGCCCCACGAGACCGTCGCCTCACGGCCCTTGGGATAGCGGCTGATCCAGAAGGAGTGCGGCGTGTGGTCGATCAGCTTGAGCCCCGCGAAGAAGGCGGCGTTGAA
>JBILWG010000141.1:0-5257 GCA_044369995.1 Gaiellales bacterium
CGGCGCCGCACGGAGCAGCTGGTGGATCGCGTCGCCGAGGTGCAGCTGCCCACGATCTACGGCGACTTCACGGCGATTGGCTACCAGGAGAAGCTGGCCGATAAGCAGCACCTCGCCCTGGTCTACGGCGAGGTCGCAGGGAAGCAGGATGTGCTGGTGCGTGTGCATTCCGAGTGTCTGACCGGCGACGTGTTCCACTCGCTGCGCTGCGATTGCGGCGATCAGCTCGACAGCGCCATGCAGCAGGTCGTCGACGCCGGTAGTGGTGTCGTGCTCTATATGGCGCAGGAGGGGCGCGGTATCGGCCTCCTCAACAAGCTTCGCGCCTACGAACTGCAGGAGCAGGGCCGCGACACCGTCGAGGCCAACTTGGAGCTCGGCTTCATGGACGATCAGCGCGAGTACGGCATCGGCGCGCAGATCCTGTCCGATCTGGGCCTCTCCACGATCAAGATCCTCACGAACAACCCGCGCAAGATCATCGGCCTCGAGGGCTATGGCCTGAAGGTCACCGAGCAGATGCCGATTGTGTTCGCTCCGGGCGAGCACAACGAGAAGTACCTCGCCGCGAAGCGCGAGAAGCTCGGCCACTCGCTGCATCACCAGCACATCAAGCCGGCAGACTCCTTGCCGGGTGAGCCTCCCCGTCTGGTCGATCCGGCTGCTGGGGAGACGGCGGGCGCGCAGCAGTGACCGCGCCCGACGCCGCGGGGACCATCTCCGCGCCGGCCGGTTCCCAGCGCATCGAGCCCGTCGGTCTGGCTGGGGGCACACGCGTCGCGATCGTGGCGGCGGAGTATCACACCGATATCGTGCAGCCGCTCGTCGACGGCGCGGTCGCCGAGTGCCTTGAGCGCGGGGTGGGCGAGGGGCACATCTCGATCATCCCGATTCCGGGTGCCTTCGAGGTCGGTCTGGCTGCCCAGCATTGCGCGCAGAATGGCTACGACGCCGTGATCGCGTTGGCCTGCGTGATCCGCGGCGACACGCCGCACTTCGAGTACGTCTGCAACGAGGCGGCGCGCGGCGTCGCCGACGCGGGCCTCAAGACCGGTGTCCCGATCGCCTTCGGCGTTCTCACGGTCGAGACGCACCAGCAGGCCGTTGATCGCATCGGCGGCAGCGAGGGGCATAAGGGTCGTGAGGCGGCGGGCGCCGCCCTCGGCCTGTTGGCCACGCTGCGCGCGATCTGACGCCCCAGCCGTCGACGACCCGGTGCGGCCGGACTGTGACGCACGCGCGCAGCCGCCGCGTGGATCGTCACGTGCCTCCAGGACCCCTCGAGTCGCAGCCGGACAAGCTGGGCCCGGGCCCATGGTGTCAGTCCAGAGTGGTAACGATGCATGCGGCGTGCGCGCGTCGGGGTGTCAGGGAGCGGACCGGCCGCGCGTCGCGGGTGCGCAGATCGGAGATACGTGGCACAGCATCGCGCGCTTACGTGCGAAGCGAGACGCACAGCGTGACGGGTGGCGACTGACAGGATGGGCCCGGGCCCATCGTGTCAGGCGCGCGTGGTTGCGGCACGCCGCAACGCGAGGGTCCGACCGATGCGCAGAGGGCGCTCGCCTAGAGCGCGCGCTGCACTTTGCCGGCCTTGAGGCAGCGCGTGCAGACGTAGGCTCGAACGGCGACGCCGTTCTTGAGGATGCGCAGCTTCTGCAGGTTCGCGTCGAAGCGGCGCTTCGTGGCGATCATGGAGTGGCTGCGGTTATTGCCGAAGGAAGGACCACGGCCACAGGAAGAGCAGATGCGCGACATGGGCGGAAGTATGCTGGTTCCACCCGATCCTCGCAAACGAGAACCGTCAGCCGTCGTGTCGCACCCGCCTCTGCCACAGCCACTCTCGCTCGCCCTCGGCGCCCGCGCGCGCCTGGCAGGCGAACGCGAGCACCTGAACGCGATCAACGTCTACCCGGTCGCTGATGGTGACACCGGTTCGAACCTGCTCGCCACCGTCGATGCAGTTGTCTCGGCACTCCGGGTCGGCGGTGAGGACCCGGCGCGGCTTGCCGCCGACGCCGCGCTGCTCGGCGCCCGCGGCAACAGCGGCACGATCCTGTCGGCGTTCGTGCGCGCCGCGCTGCTCTCGCTGACGACGCCCGTCGATGGTCCCGCCGTCTCCGCCGCCCTGGCCGCCGGCGCCGATGCGGCCTATGCGGCGGTGCCGCAGCCCGTTGAAGGGACCATGCTGACCGTCGCTCGCGCAGCGGCTGCTGCCAGCATCGGCGCGTCACCTTCGGCAGCACTGACGAGCGCGCTCGATGGTGCGCGCGTCGCGCTCGAGGAGACACCGACGCAACTCGAGCAGCTCGGGGCAGCCGGCGTGGTCGACGCGGGGGCAGCGGGCATCGTGGCCATCCTCGAGGGGCTCGTCGCCGCGCTGACAGGCGAGGAGGTGGTCGACGCAGGAGCGCTCGAGCTGGCGCCGATCGCGCACGTGCACGACCCCACCAGTCGCTACCGCTGGTGCGTCGGCTTCGTGCTGCGTGGCGCCGATCCCGCGGCGGTGCGCACGGCCGCAGCCGACTGGGGCGACTCAGTCGTGGTCGTCGGCGATGCCGAACTGGCCCGCGTGCACGTGCACGTGGACGATGCGGAGGCCACGCTGGCCAGCGCTGCGCTGCTCGGTGACGTGTCGGAGCCGGCGATCTCCGACATGCACGCGGGCATCCGCGAGGCGACGGCGCGTCGCACCGGCGGCGCCGCGATCGTCTACGACTCGACGGCGGATCTCCCCGTGCCGGATCGCGACAACTGGCAGATGGTGCCGCTGACGGTGCACTTCGGCGACGAGGAGCTGCGGGACTACGTGGACCTCGACGCGGATCGCTTCTACGCGCGCCTGCAGACCTCTGCCGTGCATCCCCGCACCTCGCAGCCATCGCCAGGTGCGTTCGCTGCGGTGTATCGCGACCTGCTGCGCCAGCACGATCACGTCGTCTCGATCCACATCTCGTCGAAGCTCAGTGGCACGTGGTCGTCGGCGCAGGCGGCGGCGCGCGACTTTCCGGATCAGATCACGGTGATCGACAGCCGCGCCGTCTCGATGCCGCTCGCTCTGGCCGTCATGCGCGCACAGCAGGCGCTCGATGAAGGCGTGCCGCCGTCCGAGCTGCCGGCGGTGGTCGAGCGGATGGGTACACGCGGCGACTGCCTGTTCAGCGTGCCGACGCTCGAGTATCTGCAGCGAGGTGGCCGTATTGGCCGGGCGCAGGCGCTCGTCGGCTCGCTGCTCGGGGTGCGGCCGCTGCTGGCGATCGAGGACGGCGAGGTCGTCCCGGCGGGCAAGGTGCGCGGCGCGGAGCGGGTGCTGCCCGCCCTCGTGGACGAGTTCTGTCGACGGTCAGCACCCTATCCGGAGATCGATGTGGCGATCGGTCATGCGGCGGATCCAGCCGCGGCGGCGGAGCTCGAGGCGCTGGTGCGGGCGTCGCGCACGGGTATCCGCTCGGTCCGGGTGCTCACACTGGGCGCAGTGATCGGAGCCCACGCGGGCCCGGGCGCGCTCGGTCTGGCCTACGTCGCGTTGGACTGATCGTCGGCTGCGGCCTGGGCGGCCTTGCGCTGGCGATGCTCGGACACGAGACGCGTGCCCTGGACGACCGCTCAACCCGGCCCGTAGACGGGACGCTTGAGGATGGTGGTGACGACTGCCAGCACGATCCAGGCGATCACGAGGGCTGGGATCCACCAGGGCATGCCCTCACGCTATCAGGGCGGTTGGGGGATCGAGGGCCAAAATGTTATAGTGCGCAACATGAGCGAATATCAGATCACCTACTGGCGCGACATCCCGTCCATGGTCATGGCTCGCGAGGGCGACGAGACGGCCCGGGCCCAGCTCGAGCAACGCTTCCAGGAGGCGATCGACGAGGCCGCCATGCGCCTCGGCGAGTCCGACGCCGACGCCTACATGGAAGGCTGGCGCAAGGGCGACTGGACGGCCGCCGAGGGCGCGCCCGCCGACGTGGCCGATCGCGTCGTCAAGGAGCTCGAGGCCGAGCTCTCCGCTGAGCGTCTCACGGCACTGCTCGACGAGCTGGGCCCGGCCCAGGAGGCATGACATGAGCGGCATTCTCGAGACCCTGCAGGGCGGCGGCCACATCCTCGGCGACGGCGCGATGGGCACCATGCTCCAGGAGGCGGGCCTGACCGACGGCGGCGCGCCCGAGCTGTGGAACGTCGAGCATCCGGAGAAGATCGAGGCGATCCTCGAGGCGTACGCCGCTGCCGGTGCGAACCTGATCACGACCTGCACCTTCGGCGGCACCCGTCCGCGTCTGGAGATGCACGATCTGGGCGACCGCGTCGAGGAGCTCAACAAGGCTGGCGCCGAGGTGGCGCGCAAGGTCGCCGACCGTCATCCGGGCGCGTACGTGCTCGGCGATGTCGGTCCGAGCGGCGATCTGATGGAGCCGATGGGCACGCTCACGCCCGAGTCCGCGCAGGAGCTCTTCGCTGAGCAGATCCGCGGTCTGGTGGCGGGCGGTGCCGACGCGATCCTGATCGAGACGATGAGCGATCTCCAGGAGGTCGAGGCGGCCGTCAACGCGGCCAAGGCCGAGGCGCCCGGACTGCCGATCCTCGCGACGATGTCGTTCGATACGAACCTGCGCACGATGATGGGCATCAAGCCCGGGCAGGCGGTCGAGGCCATCAGCGCGATGGGCGTCAGCATCATCGGTGCCAACTGCGGGCGCGGTGTCGACGAGATGCGCACGATCGCCGCCGAGATGGTCGAGGCACGCCCAGCGGGCGTGTTCCTGATGACGCAGTCGAACGCGGGGCTGCCGAAGCTCGTCGGTGACGAGTTCATCTACGACGGGTCGCCGCAGGTGATGGCCGACTGGGCCGCGGAGATGCGCGAGCTCGGCATCGACGTGATCGGCGCCTGCTGTGGGTCGACGCCGGAGCACATCGCGGCGATGCGCGACATCGTCCTGGCGTAGCGACGCCGCTCACGGCATCTCGGTCAACCAGCGCGCGAGACGCGTGCGCCAGGAGGTGGGCGGCTCGAGCCGCGCGGCGTCTTCCGCGCTGAGGCCGAGGTGTGCGCGTGGGAGCTTCAGGGCCGACGGGGCGTACCGTGGACGGGGTCCGAGCGGATCATCACCCGCGTCGATGATCACGGGCACGCCGTATGTCTCGCTCAGCAGGCCGGCCAGTTCCTCGGCCGGTGCGGCCCGCAACTGCCCGGTCTCCCAGCTGAAGACGAAGCAGAGATCATCGGTTGTCGCGGCGTGCACGCGGAGGGCAT
>JBILWG010000142.1:0-5256 GCA_044369995.1 Gaiellales bacterium
CATCTCGTCCTGCTGGTCGAGAGTCGCGTGGGCTACACCAACCTGTGTCGTCTGATCACGGCGGCGCATGCCGGAACGCGTGCCGGCGGCGGCGCTGTCGCACGGCCGCCCAGCGTGGCACTCGAGTGCGTGCTGATGCATGCGGAGGGGTTGTCCTGCCTGACCGGCTGTCCCGAGCGGGGTGTGCTGCACAGCGATGATCCGGTGGTGGCGCGGAGCCGCCGCGACCAGCTGCTCGAGGCCTTTGGCGAGCGTCTGGCGGTCGAGCTCCAGCGCCCGTTCCGCCAGGGTGCCGAGCGGCGCCTGCGCACCTTCGAGCGGCTGGCACGGGAGCGCGGCCTTCCGCTGGTCGCGACGAACGACGTTCACCTGCCTCTGCGGCGGCGCGGCCCGCTGCAGGACGTGCTCGTCGCGATTCGCGAGCATGCCACGCTGGATGCGTGCACGGCACTGCTGCGCGGCAATCGCGAACACGTGCTGAAGACGCCCGTGGAGATGGCCGCGCTGTTCGCCGATCTGCCCGAGGCGATCGCCGAGACGCGACGCATCGCCGAGCGCTGCAGCTTCGATCTCACGCAGAGCCTGGGCTACCGGCCGCCCGAGCGCGAGGCCGACTCCGATCGTGCACTCAAGGAGCTCTGCGAGCGCCATCTCGACGATCGCTACCCCCGCTCCTCGCCGTGGCGACAGGAGGCGGGCGAGCGCCTGACGACGGAACTGGGGCTGATCCGCCGGCACCGGCTGGCGGGCTTCTTCCTCCTGCATCGCGAGATCCTCGAGCTGGCCCGTGAGGTCGCGCTCGGCGTTCGTGGCGCCGATGCCGCACGCAATGTGCTGCCGCCGGGGCGTGGGCGCGGTTCGAGCGTGGGCTCGATCGTCTGCTACCTGACCGGTCTCTCCCACATCGACCCCGTCGCGGGCAGGCTGTCGCTCGGGCGCTTCCTCAACGAGGAGCTCGCCTCCACGCCCGATATCGACCTGGACTTCCCCCGTGACATCCGCGCCGAGCTGATCCGCCGCATCCACACGGAGTACGGGGACCAGCAGGCCGCGCTGGTGGGCGCCTTCGCCACGTACCGCGCGAAGGGCGCGATCCGCGAGATCGGCAAGGCCCTCGCACTGCCGACGGGCGACATCGCACGGCTCGCCGCGGCGTCGGATGGCTGGAGCGCGGAGGCGGTCGGTGAGGAGCTGCGACGCGTCCCGGGGCTGCGCGAGCGCGCCGATGATCGTCGGCTGCGTCTCCTCGCCACGCTCTGCACCCAGATCAGCGGCCTGCCCCGGCACCTGTCGCAGCACCCGGGCGGGATGATCGTGGCGGACCGCCCGCTCAGCGAGCTCGTCCCGCTGCAGCCCGCCGCAATGGCAGGTCGCACGATCTGCCAGTGGGACAAGGACGCCGTAGCCGACGCGGGCTTCCTCAAGATCGACCTGCTCGGTCTCGGCATGCTCAGTGCGGTCGAGCGCTGCGTCTCCGAGATCCATCGCAGCACCGGGCAGAGCGTCGACCTGTCGCGCGTACCGCTCGACGATGCCGAGGTCTACGCGGAGATCCAGGCCGCCGATACGGTCGGGGTGTTCCAGATCGAGTCGCGGGCCCAGATGCAGACGCTGCTGCGCGTGCAGCCGACCTGCCTGGACGACCTGGTGGTCGAGGTGGCGCTCGTCCGACCCGGGCCGATCCAGGGCGGGGCCGTCAACCCCTACATCCAGCGTCGCATGGCGCGGCGAGCGGATCCGGAGACTCCGATTCCCTATGCGCACCCGCTGCTCGAGGGACCCCTCCACGAGACACTCGGGGTGATCATCTTCCAGGATCAGGTGCTCGATGTCGCGCAGGCGCTGGCGGGGTTCACCCCTGGACAGGCAGAGGCGCTCCGGCGTGCGATGAGCCGGCGTCGTAGCCGCGCGGGGCTCGCGGCACAGTGGCAGGCCTTCCTCGCCGGTGCCGCGGCGCGCGGCGTGCCCGAGCACGTGGCGCGCACGGTCTTCCAGCAGATCCTCGCGTTCTCCGCCTTCGGCTTCCCCAAGTCGCACTCCGCGGCCTTCGCGCTGCTCGCGTATCAGAGCGCGTGGCTCCGGCGGCACCATCCGGCGGCGTTCCTCTGCGCATTGCTGATGGAGCAGCCGATGGGCTTCTATCCGCCGGCCTCGTTGATCCGGGATGCCGAGCGGCGTGCGGTGCAGGTGCTCCCGGTCGACATTCGCCACTCGCACGTGGAGGCACGCTGCGAGGGTGCGCGGGCGGTGCGACTCGGCTTGCGGCAGGTGACCGGGCTCGGCGAGGAGGACGCAGAGACCATCGTGGCGGAGCGGGATCGGCGTGGTCCGTTTGCGGGCGTGCGGGAGCTGGCAAACCGCCTCGACCTCCCCACCCCGCAGCTGCAGCGGCTGATCGCCGCAGGGGCCTGCGATGCGCTCGGCCAGCGCCGCCGCCTGCTCTGGGAGCTGGGACTCGCGGCTCGTCCGCTCGGCCAGGGAGCCGGCAGCCAGTTGGCCTTTGATCTCCAGCTCGGCTCAGCACCGCCCGGTCTGCCGGAGCCAGGCGCCTGGGAGCTGCTCGTCGCGGACTACGCGACGACGGGCGTCTCCGTGCGGGAACATCCGATTGCCCAGCTGCGTCCAGTGCTCGGAGAGGTCGCCAGCTCCACGCTGCTGGCGACCTTGCCGCATGGCGCCGGCGTGACGCTGCCCGGTCTGGCCGTGGCACGACAGCGCCCGAGCAGTGCCAAGGGGATCGTCTTCCTGCTGCTCGAGGACGAGCATGGCCTCTTCAATCTGGTGCTGATGCCCGAGGTCTACGAGCGCCAGCGGCTGCTGGCCCGGAGCGAGCCGCTTCTGCTGGTGCACGGCACCGTGGAACGTCGTCAGGGGCAGGTCGCGGTACGGGTCGACACGCTGGCTCCGCTTGACGTGCCGTCACGTCGAACCCTGGCCTCAGGCGCGGAGCTCCAGCAGTTGCGCAGCGTCGTGCCGGCACCGCAGCACGCCGCGCGGGGACGACGTCACGGCTAGGTGCGATAGAGGAGCACGGGCATGCCCAGCTCCGCGAAGTCGTAGACCGCAGCCGCATCGGCAGCCGGGACGCGGACACAGCCGTGAGAGGCGGGATACTCGGGCACATCGTCATACTCGTGAATGGCGAAGCCCTCGAAGAAATACGAGGCGTAGGGCAGCCACGACTTGAACGGCCTCGACCAGCTGCGCAGTTCCTGTCGCGTCACCGTGTAATCGCCGACGGGAGTGTTGCCCGTCAGACCGCTCGAGATGTGCACGATCCGTGCCACCCGGCCATCGCTCTGCACGAGCATGAGCACCTGACGGGCCAGATCGATCTCGATGTGCCTGCCCGCCTCCGGGCGGTGCGCGACGGGGCGCTCGGCGCGGCCGGCGAGGGCGACGGTCTCCGCCCCGGCAATGCCGTTGCGCTCGAGCCGCTGATAGCCCTGAAAGCCCGTCACGGCCTGCCACGTGGCGCTGTCGAAGCTGCCGGACACGAGCCGTGGAGCGAGGTAGCCGAGGCGCGCAAGGTTGCTCTGCAGCTCCCGCACGCCCGGCCCACGGTCTCCGAGCTCGAACCCGCCGGGGAAGTTCGTCCCGGGATCCTTGCCGGCCTGTGCTCGGTACGTGACGGCGAAGTACCCCGCCGCTGCCGTCCGTCCCCACGTCGTAAAGCGCTTCCGGCCCTTGGTCATCTGGTCGCGGGTGCTGGTGCCGAAACCGCTCACGATCGCGCCGTCACCACCGTCGATCACCGTCCATCCCGTGACCCAGTCGAGCAGCCCCTCCGACCAGCGCAACGTGTCCGTGGTGGTGGAGCTCGAGCGCGTCCACCGCGTGGCATTCTCGGTGCCGCTGCGGGACACCTGCACGGTCGTCTGGACGCGTGCGACGTCGTCGAAGATGATCGGCACCTTCGCGGCCGCGCCCCGCAACGACACCGTCAGGGTGCGGCCGTCACGCGCCGTGAACCGGCGCTTGCCGTCGGATCCCGGATGGACGCCGTAGACGAGGTTGCGGTCGGACAGAACGGCCGCCCAGTCGAGGCTCACGCTGCGCGAACCGTCCGGGAGATTGACCACGATGGGCGTCCGCACGCCGGCCGTGCGCAGCGTGCGGATCGCATTGCTCTGCGACCAGATCCAGGATTCGGTGTCACCACAGGCCTTGGTGGCCGTGTGAACGCCGCAGTCCGGATCGGTCAACGGCAGGTACCAGACGTTCGGGCTGCGGGGGAACCAGCCCGCCAGGGTGCGCAGCCACGCGGTCTGGTCCCCGGTGTCGAGGGCCACGTTGGCGAAGAGGAGCTGCAGACCGTGCGCCTTGGCGAGTCGTTGCAGCCGCTGGAATGCCTCGCGGTGGGCGGCATCCGCGGCGGCGCTGGAGACGTCGACGCGGACGAGATTGGCGCCCAGCTGACGGATCCGCTTGAAGTCGCGGTTGGCGGTGGTGATGTCGGGTTCGCCGAGCGGCTGGGTGGGATCGGACGGCACGAAGCGGCTGCCGCCCCACGTCACGCCGCGCACCTTCAACTCGTGTCCCTGTGCATCGACGATGCGGCTGCCCTTGACATGGGCCGGTCGGGCGTCGGCGACACCAGCGGCGCCCATGCACGCCAGCAGGGCGAGCGCCGTCGCGGTGGAAGCGCGCCGAGAGGAGATCCGTGGCATATCGCGGTCTGCTTCGCGGCCGACCACGCCACTCCTGCCCGAGGGTATCCTGTGGTCGTGCGCCGCCTCACGCTGCTCCTCCTCCCCGTGCTCCTCGGCGTCTTGGCCAGCGCGCCCGGAGCGTCCGCCGGCGCGCTCGGCGTGGCCGTGGACAGCGGCTTCGAGACGGCGCGCACGACGAACGCCACGGCGGTCGCGCCCGCGGCGACCCTCGATCAGACGCTCGCCAGCCTCGGGGTGACGTGGGTGCGTGTCGATGTGCGCTGGAACACGATCGCCGCCACCCAGCCGACCAACGCGCGGCTGCCCGGGAATGCCGCCTACAACTGGGCGGCCGTCGACGCCGCCGTCAGCGCGGCGAGAGCGCTCGCACTCACCAACCAGACGCCCGCGGGTGCTCCGCCCGCGATCCTCCTGTCCATCGGCGGCACACCGGAGTGGGCGCGCGTCGACGGCGGTAGCGGCGGCTCGCCCGGAGATCCCGCCTGGGCACCGAAGCGCGCCGCGTTTCAGAACTTCGTCGCGGCAGTGGTGACGCGGTACGGATCGGTGGCGGCAGCCTACGAGATCTGGCCCAACCCCAACG
>JBILWG010000143.1:0-5250 GCA_044369995.1 Gaiellales bacterium
GAGCCCAGCCAGCAGCAGCAGGCTGGCGACCTGGGCGACCATGCTGCCGAGCAGCACGCGCGGCTGCCCCTGCCGATCGACCAGCCGACCCAGCAGCGGGGACCCGACGGCGGTGCCGAACGTCGCAGCCGTCACCGCGATGCCCGCCATGGCGTAGGACCCACCGACGCCTCGCACCAGGAGAAACAGTGCCAGCGCTCCCATGCCGACGGGAAGGCGCCCCACGACGGCGGCGATCAGCAGGCGGGGGACGCCCGCCTGCCCGAGAATGTCGTGGTACGGGTACCGCATCGGATCAGTGTGCGTTGTATCGCCATATGACCGCGCCGGGTACCGTTCAGGGGCGCCCGTAGCTCAGGGGATAGAGCGAGAGACTTCTAATCTCGAGGCCGCAGGTTCGAATCCTGCCGGGCGCATGTGCCGGTCAGTCGCGCCAGAACGCGGCGGTCAGCAGCACCAGCACGGGGAAGATCTCCAGACGCCCGACGATCATCAAGAGCGAGAGGAAGACCTTGGCCTGCTCGGAGAAGGCGACGTACGTGCCCATGGGACCGAGCTGGCCGAAGCCCGGCCCGACGTTGCCGACGGTCGCGGCGGCCGCGGAGAGCGCGTCCTCGAAGTTGAGGCCGAGGGGGCGGCCGGGATCGATCAGGAGCAGCACGCCGCTGATCACGACCAGTGCCAGGTACAGCAGGACGAAGATGATCACGCCGTTGACGACGCGGTCGTTGAGCGTGCGCCCGCCGGTGCGGATCAGGCGCACCTGCTCCGGATGCACGGTGGAGCGGATCTCCCGGAGGATGACCCGCCCGGCCATGACGATGCGCATCACCTTGAGGGCGCCGGTCGGACTCCCCGTGCAGCCGCCGATGAACATGAGCAGGAACAGGGTGCCGAGCGCGAGCTCCGACCACTGGGCGAAGTCGGCGGTGGCGTAGCCGGTGCCCGTCATGATCGACGCAGCCTGGAACACGCCCTGGCGGATCGACTCCGCCAGTCCGTAGGTGCCGGCCAGGGCGAGCTCGGCGATCAGGATCACGCTGGCGATGCCGAGGATCAGCAGGTACCAGCGCAGCTCATCGTCGCGGAAGCTGCGCGGCCGGCGGAGGGCGATCGCGCGGTACCAGAGCGCCAGATTGGTGCCGGCGATGATGATCGCGACCGCGATCAGCCACTGCGCCCAGGGGCCGAACGGCTCGATCGAGCGGGGGTTCGGGGAGAACCCACCCGCCGAGACGGTCGTGAAGGCATGCGCCACGGCCTGGAACAGATCCATGCCCGGCGCGAGATCGAGGCGGCCGAGCGCCGTCAGGCCGAGCACCAGCAGCACCGTCAGGACGACGTAGACGCCGACGATGCGGATGGTCGATGCCCGCAGGTGCGGGGCGAGCTTCTCGAGCTGCGGTCCGGCCACCTCGGTCTCGATCAGCTGACGACCGCCGACGGCGAGGCGCGGCAGGAAGATCACCGCGAGGACGATCAGTCCGATGCCACCGATCCACTGGGTCTGAGCCCGCCAGAGCATCAACGCGCGCGGCTGCGCCTGCAGATCGCTGATGATCGTGGCGCCGGTCGCCGTGAAGCCCGCCGTGCTCTCGAAGAACGCGTCGATCGGTGCGCCCGCGCCACCGGGTGCGCTGCCCAGCATGTAGGGCAGCACGCCGTACAACGACAGTCCGAGCCACGTCAGCACGGCGGCGAGCAGCGACTCGCGCCGGTTCGGCGGCGGGAGGCGACGTCCGAGCCGCAGCGCCACGACGAAGATCAGGATCGCCAGCAGGAGCGGCGCCAGGAACGCGCGCACCGATCCTCCGGCGATCAGGGCGTAGAGCAGCGGTGCGGCGATCGTCAGGCCTGCGCCGCCCACCACGAGCCCCGCGACGCGCAGGGCGGGCGCGAGTCTGACGGCCGAGGGGCGCCGGTGGCCGCGCATCAGCGGAGCCAGTACGCCCGGGTCAGCAGGACGAAGACCGGGATCAACTCCAAACGGCCGATCCACATCAGGATGATCATCGTGACCTTCGCCGCGTCCGGGTACGTCGCGAAGGACCCCATCGGGCCGGCGCTGCCGACACCGGGGCCGACGTTGCCGATCGTGGTGGCCGCGGCCACCATCGCGTCGAAGGCCCCGAGCTCGAAGCCGTGCAGCGTCGCGAACAGGAGGATCGCCGCTGCACCCACGGCGAACGTCAGCAGGTACAGGCCGATGAAGGCCGTGGCACCCTGCAGCGCGGACTCGCGCACCGACCTGCCGCCGCTGCGGATCGGCAGCACTGCCTCCGGATGTACCGCCGTCTGGATGTCGCGGCGCGCGCTGCCGACCGCCAGGCGAATGCGGATCACCTTGATCGCGCCGGAGGTCGAGCCGGCGCAGCCGCCGATGAACATCGCGGCGAACAAGGCGAGCAGCGCGAAGGCCGTCCACGCCGCGAAGTCCTGCGACGCGTAGCCCGTGGTGGTCATGATCGTGATCACCTGGAAGGCCGCCTGCCCGAAGGCGCTCACGGAGCTGGCGTCGGTCGTGGCGAGCAGCGCGATGCCGATCAGCACCGACAGCACCGCCATGATCGCGAGGTACACGCGGAACTCGCCGTCGCGTGGCGCGGCGCGCCAGTCGCCGCGGGCGGTGCGGTACCAGAGCGCGAAGTTCGCACCCGCGATCACCATGAAGATCGCGAGGACGAGCTGCGACACCCAGCCGAAGGCCTCCACGCTGCGCGCCTCCGGTGAGAAGCCGCCGGTGGACATCGCCGTGAAGGCGTGCGAAATCGCGTTGTAGAGGTTCATGCCCTGACCGATGTCGACCAGGCCGACCACGTACAGCGTGGCGGTGAGCGCGAGCGACAGCACGAGGTAGACGATCCACAGGCGCACCGCCGTATCGCGCAGTCGCGGCGTCAGCTTCTCCGCCTCGGGTCCAGGTGCCTCCTGCTGGAGCAGTGCCTTGCCCCCCGGTCCCGCCTGGTTGAGCACGGCGATCGCCAGGACGATGATGCCCATGCCGCCGAGCCACTGCGTGAGCGAGCGCCAGAACAGGATCGCCTGGGAGTGCGAGGTGATGTCGGCCATCACGCTGGCGCCGGTGGTGGTGAAGCCGCTCATCGTCTCGAAGTACGCATCAATCGGACGCGAGATGTCGCCGCCGTCGATGATGTAGGGAATCGATCCCAGCAGCGCAGCCGCCAACCAGGTGATGGCGACGACAGCGAAGGCCTCGCGCACGTCGACGTCGTCCGCCCGCCGCCCGCAGAGCCGCTCGAGCAGCACGCCGACGGCGACGCCCCCGAGCAGGGGCACGACGAACGGCAGCGTGGACTCGCCGTAGATCAGCGCGACGATGATCGGCAGCACCAGCGTCAGGCTGAGCCACTTGATGATCAGCCCCACGAGGCTGCCGGTCGCCCCGAGATCGACACGCAGCCGACGGCGACGCTGCGCCGCCGCGGCCGCTGGGATCACAGCGCCTGCTCCAGCGCCGCAACGCGCTGAGCCTCGGCCAGGATGATCGCGGAGTCGCCGGCTTGGAGCGCGTCGTCGCCGCGCGGGAAGATCACCCGGTCGCCACGCACGATGGCCCCCACGATCGCGCCCTCGAACGGGCGCTCGCGGAAGGGCTGGCCGATGACCGCGCTCCCGGGACGGATCGCGAGCTCCAGCACCTCGACGCGGTCGTTCTCGAGCATCGCGAAGCCGCGGGTGCGGGGGTCGTGGGTGAAGCGCACGATCTCCTCGGCGACGACGAGGCGCTGGTTGAGGGCGTGGTCGACGCCGACGCGTTCGAAGATCGGCACGTAATCCGGGTCGCCCACCACGGCGATGGCGATGCGCACACCGAGCGATTTGGCGAGCAGAGCGATCAGCAGGTCGCGCTCGTCGCGCTCCGTGCAGCAGATGATCGCGTCGCTGCGCCCGATGTTCTCGCGCTGCAGGAAGCCGCTGTCGGTGGCGTCGGCGCAGAAGACGTCAGCAGAGGCGAGCTCCTCGGCGCAGAGTCGCGCGACTGCCCGGTTGCTGTCCACGAGTCGGACGCGCAGTCCCTGCGCGCACAGCGTGCGGGCGATCGTGCGACCGGTCGTGCCACCGCCGACCACGACCACGTCGCGGATCTCGTCGAGATCCCGACGGGCCAGCCGGCGTGCCCACTCGCGCGACGCCGCTGGGGACGCGATCAGCACGATGCGATCGCCCTCCTGCACCACGTCAGCGCCGCCGGGGATGGTGACGGTGTCGGCGCGGATCAGCGAGGCGATCACGCTCTCGTCCGGGATGCGCAGGTCGGCGATCCGGTGCCCGACGATGTTCTCCGCCGCGTCCGCGTGGACCTCGAACTCCACCATCTCCGCCCGCCCCTCGGCGAAGAGGTCGGTCTGCAGGGCACCCGGCATGCCGATGGACCGGGCCACCGCCTGAGCGATCTCGTTCTCGGCGGAGATCATCACGTCGACCGGGAGCTCGCCGGCACGCCACGCCGAGAGGTACTCGGCGCTCGAGGTGCGCACCACGATGCGCGCCTTGGTGAGCGCGCGCGCCTGCAGGGCGGCCACGATGTTGATCTCGTCGCGATCCGTGGCCGCGATCACGAGATCCGCCTGCTCGATGCTGGCGCTCTGCATCGCGCTGCGCGAGGTGCCGTTGCCGGCCACCGTCATGACGTCGTAGCGGTTGCCGACGGAGCTGAGATGATCGGCGTCGAGGTCGACGACGGTGACATCGTGTTGCGCGTGCAGCGCGGCGACGACGCTGGTGCCGACTCGCCCTGCGCCTATGACGAGGATTCGCATGGCGACACTCTAGAACCTCGGCTCCTCAGGTGCGGCTATTCTGCAGGAGCGCAATGCACCGATCACCTTCAGCTACCACCAATGCCTCGTATCCGACGACCCCGGCACCGCGCGGTGTCCCTGTCGGCTCCCGCTGTCATGGAGCCGCGCGTCAGCATGCTCGAGGCGGGTGGCCTGCGCTGGATCCAGCTGGAGTCGCCCGGACCGGCTGAGATCGCGTGGCTGGAGCAGGAGTTCGCGTTCCACGAGCTCGATCTCGAGGACGTCCGCTCGCGTCGTCAGCGGCCGAAGGTCGATGAATACCCCGACTACGTCTTCGTCGTGCTGCACTTCCCGTGGTACGACAAGTCGTCGGGGCGCCTCTTCCCCGCCGAGGTCAATGCGTTCATCGGTCCGGATTATCTGATCACGATCCCGAACGTGCCGCTCAAGCCTGTCAGCAACGTCTTCCGTCGCCTCGAGGCCAACG
>JBILWG010000028.1:0-14887 GCA_044369995.1 Gaiellales bacterium
GCAGGACAACCCCTCCGCATGCATCAGCACGCGCTCGAGTGCCACGCTGGGCGGCCGTGCGACAGCGCCGCCGCCGGCACGCGTTCCGGCATGCGCCGCCGTGATCAGACGACACAGGTTGGTGTAGCCCACGCGACTCTCGACCAGCAGGACGAGATGGCGCTGCTCCTGCCCGACGTCGACGGTCAGCTCGCAGCCGGTGATCGCCTGCAGCCCGGCGCCCTGGGCGGCATGGGCGAAGGGGAGTGCGGCACAGAGGTTGTCGTGGTCGGTCAGCGCCAGCGCCGTGTAGCCGAGCGCGCAGGCGCGATCGACCAGCTCCTCTGGGTGCGCGACTCCGTCGAGGAAGGAGTAGGCGGAGTGGCAGTGCAGCTCGACGTAGTCAGTGGCCATAGCGCCACCAGCAGCCGCTGCGACGATCCTCATAGACGGTGCAGAGCCGCCCATCGGACAGCACCAGGGCGAAGCAGCGGCGCCGGCAGGGCTCGCTCCACCAGCCCTCCTCGATGCGCCATTCCTCGCGCACGACCTCGACCGCGCACCCGTCGACGCTGCGAGGGCGCCCCGCGTCATCGACCTGGACGCGGCAGGCCCGCGGTAGCTGCGACGGCAGCGGACGCAGCGGCGCGCTCATCGTGGCGTGAGTCCATACCGGCGCTCGGGCAGCCGACTCGTCGGATCGACGCCGACGACGCGCAGCAGGGCACCGTCGCCGACGGCGGCGCGCACCTGCTGCGTCGCCCCATCCAGCCGACGATCGCGCTCGGCACCCCTGCGCTCGAGCAGCGTCAGCTGCTGCGCGTCCACCGAGAGTTCGGCGAACGTGAGCGCCAGGCGCTCCGCGGGCGCTGGTAGGCGTCGCGCCTTCGGCAGCAGTGCGAGCAGCAGCCGCGGCACATCGACCGTCGGCTCGCGCAACGGCACCTCGCAGCTCCAGGACTCGCCGGTGACGAGACGCGCCTGCAGACGCAGGAGCCGCGGTGCCGCATTGCCGCGCTCCGGCAGGAGCACGGCACGGCTGATCAAGATGCCAATGGCCTGCTCGAGCGCTGCATCGGTGGCGATCGGCTCCTGCGGACGGAGCACGCTCCGCACGAGCCGCACGGGCACCTGCGCCTCGATCGTCGCGCCATCCTCGCCCCGCGCCATCTGCCAGGCCCGGACGCCCGCCGGTCCGAAGCGGTCACGCACCGCGACGCGGGAGAGCGAGGCGACGCCGCCGAGCCGGTCGATGCCGACCAGCACGAGCGCCTCACACAGCTCGGCGGGAATCCCACCATCCTCGTGCAGCAGCCGGACGGGTAGGGGCGCGATCGTTGCGACGACCTCCTCGGCACCGAGGATGCGCGGCCGCCGTCGGGCGAGCCGAGCGGCCATCAGTGCGGCGAAGCGGGTGGGGGCGCCGCCGATGCGAAGCGCCTCGCCCGCTGCGGCGAGCCCATGCAGGCGCTCGATCAACTGCCGCGGACCGCCGTGCAGCCGCAGCCCCGGCGCCGCATCGACCAGGACGCGTCCCGGGGCGATCTCCTCGACCGGCAGACCCAGCGCGTCGATCTCGCGCAGGAGGCGCGCCGCACGCTCCTGCAGCCCGACCGGGTCGGGCGGGAGCAGCACGAGGGCGGGGCAGAGGGTGAGCGCCTCCGCCAGCGGCATGCCGCTCCGCACGCCACTGGCCTCGGCAACCGCCGACGGCAGGCCGATGCGCGCCTCGCCGAAGGGCACTGGTCCCAGCGCAACCGGGACGCCCGGATCGAGCACCTGTCCTCTGCCTGCTGCCAGTGCGACGAGCAGTGGAAGGCGCGGGATGTGCAGGGCGAGAAGCATCGCCCACGCAGTCTAATCGAACATATGTTCGTATGCGAGCAGCCTGCGGCGAGACCGCAGAGCGGGAACGAGCCGAGCTCGCCACGCCTCCTTCGGAGCGCACAACCCCGCCATGGTCGTTCCAACGGGATCGGACCCCGCTGGCGCGCTCCGCCACCAGCGCTCTGTTCCGATCCTCCGCACCTGCTCCACGCGACAACGGCGCCTGGCCTTGGTCGGCGCACACGCCTCCCGCAACCCGGCGAAGCGCCGGCTCCGCTACGCCAAGCCGTTCTCCCGGATCACCTGCTCGAAGACATCGTGCGGCTGCGCGCCCAACAGCAGGTACCGCTCCTGCAGGACGAAGGCCGGCACCGCGTTGATGCCCATCGCGTGCGCCTCACGCGTCGACTCCTGCACGACCGTGCGGAAGCGCCGGGAGGCGATGGCCTCGTCAACCGCCTCGGCGTCGAGGCCCACACCGATCGCGACCGCGCGGATGACGTCCGGGTCGGCGACGTTCCGCTCCTGCTCCCACATCGCCTGCATAACGGCCTCGTGATAGGCGGCATGCAGTCCCTCGCCACGCGCGAGCTCGCCGAGCTCCAGCGCCAGCTGCGTGTTCGGCGTGATCTCCGGATGGGGGGCGTAGGCGAAGCCGCTCTCCGCGAACATCGCCGCGACGCGCTCGACGTGGTCCGCGCCGTACTTGGCGATCAGATCCGCCCGCGGGATGCCCTCCGGCGGATATTCCGGATGCAGATCCCAGGGCAGCCACTCGATCTGGGCGCCATACTGGCGCTCCAGCCACGTCGCGCGCTCGCACGCGACCCGGCAGTATGGTCAAAGGAAGTCCGACCAGATCAGGATGCGGAGCGCCTCGCTCATGGCGCCCAACCCTGCCCGTCGACTGGCGGGTCGTCGTCGATCGCCACGATCGATCGCCGCTCGGCCGCCACGCTCTGACGTCGGTTCTCCAGCACCTGCCGCAGCACCACCTGCACGGAGCCGGCGATGGGAATCGCCAGCAGCGCGCCGATGATCCCGAGCAGCGAGGCTCCGATCAGCACACTGACGATGACGATGAAGGGCGAGACGTCGATGCTCTTGCGCATCACGAGCGGCTGAATGATGTGGTTCTCGAGGAACTGGTACACGACCGCCAGTACGAGCATCACGATCCCCGCGGTGAGGCTGTGCGTGAGCGCCACCAGCACCGCCACGATCGAGCCGATCGTGGCGCCGACCAGCGGAATCACGTCGAGGACGCCGACGAGCAGTGCAAGCGCGAGGGCGAAGGGGACACCGAGGAACCATGCCGTCACGCCGGTCACCGTCCCGGCGATCGTGGCGATCAGCAGAACACCGGCCGTCCAGCGGGCGATGGTGCCGTTGACCTGATCGAACACGACCAGCGAGCGATCGGCCGCGCCGGGTCGCAGCAGCTCGGTGACCGCACGGAGGAAGCGGGGGATCTCGAGCAGGAGGAACAGCGTCATGAACAGCACGGTCAGCGCCTTGCCGAGCCCCGTCACGACCGCAGTGGCCACCCCCAGCAGGTTGCCCGCCTGAGCCGGCAGGCGACCCGAGTACTCGGAGGCCCCCTCCTCGAGTCGGCGCGCGAGGCTGTAGCGATCGTCGAAGCGCTTGAAGACATCCCACTCGCGCAGCTCGTCGAACAGCGTGGGCGCGCGCGTCGCAAACGCGCGCATCTCCTCGTAGAGCGGCGTCAGCAGCGCGGCGAGGAACAGCACGAACAGCAGGAGCATGCCGAGCACGACGAGCACCGCAGCCAGCCCGCGCCGATTGCCGAGCCGTCGCTCGAGCACGACCACGATCGGATTGAGCGCGAGGGCGAGGAACGCCGAGATCAGCACCAACTCGAGGATGGTCCGCACCTGCCAGAGGAGCAGCACCAGCACGAGGAACCCCGTGACGGTGAGCAGCACGCGGATCAGGGTGCGCGTGGAGATCATCAACTCGACGCGTCGCGGTGGCTCGGGCACGATGGGCACGGCACGAGTGTACCGCGCGACGGGTAGGCTCCAGCGCGATGGCGCAGCGCTCCCTGATCGTGGTGACCGGAGGCTCGTCCGGCATCGGGCTGGCCCTGGCCCGCCGACTGCGACGGCCCGATCGGGAGCTCCTGCTGGTGGCCCGGGGCGCCGAGCGCCTCGAGCTGGCCGGCCGCGCCCTGTCGTGCTCGACCCTGGTGGCCGACCTCGCGACCGATGCCGGGATCGCGGCGCTGACGGATCGACTGCGGGACGTTCCGCGCGTGCCCGTGCTGGTGAACAACGCCGGCGGGCCGTTTCGCACCCCGCTCCTCGAGCACGACGCGGAGGCCGCCCGGGCCGCGATCGACCTGCTCTACCTCGCGATGGTGCGCGTGACGGCCTGCGCCTGGCCCGCCCTGGTCGCCGCCGGCGGCTCGGTCGTGAACGTCGTCAGCGTGGCGGGCACCGTCTCGACTGGTTCGGCACCCCACTACGCAGCGGCGAAGCATGCTGCGATCGCCTGGTCGCGTGGACTGCACGTGGAAGCCGCCGCCACCGGCGTGCACGTGCTGACCGCCAATCCCGGCCCCGTCTCGACTGCCGCGTTCCCCCATGAGCGCCTGCAGCGCCATCCGTGGCTCCGTCGCGCAGTGATTGATGACGACCGCTGCGCCGACCTGATCCTGCGCGCGCTCGCACGCCGAAGGGCCGAGTCCTTCCAGCCGGAGTGGTGGCGCGCGGCGACCATCGCCCAGGCGCTGGCGCCGGGCGCGATGGCCCGACTGGCCCGCCGCAGCCGCGAGCGGTTCGGCTAGCAGCGCGGCCGCGAACGACTCGGCGAGCTGTTCTGCCTGGCTTCCTGCGAGACGGTTCGGGTGGACCCTTCGGGTGTGGGCATGGTCGTGCGCTTGGGGCGGATGCGACAAAGGGGTCAGACCCTTTTGTCGCATCCACACCGGATCGCCGCACCGACCACACCCGCGAGCAGCGTCTGCGCCTGGACCTCTCACCGGCAGACGGCGACAACCGTCGCACCAGCGCAGAGGCAGAACCGCTAGCTACCGGCGAGGAACCCGATGCGCTCGCGGACCGTGGCGATCTGCGGAACCGCGATCTCGCGCGCTCGCTCGGCGCCGCGCTGCAGCAGACGCTCCACCTCGGCCGGGTCGGCGGCGAGCTCGGCGTGGCGCGCCTGCAAGGGGGCGAGGAGGTCGACCACACGTTCCGCGACCTCGCGCTTGAAATCGCCATAGCCCGCGCCCTGATAGCGGGCCTCGAGGTCGGAGATGCTGACGCCCTCGATGGCGGACTGGAGCGCCAGCAGCCCTGACACCCCGGGCTTGCCCTCCGGGTCGTGGCGGATCTCCCCGTCGGAATCGGTCACGGCCGACATGATCTTCCTCTGGAGGCGCTTGGGATCCTCGAGCAGCGTGAGGGTGCCCTGCTCGGTCCCGCCGGTGGTCGACATCTTCTTGGTCGGCTCCTGCAGATCCACGATCCGCGCGCCAACCGGGGGAATCGACGCCTCCGGGACGACGAACGTCTCGCCGTAGCGTCCGTTGAAGCGGATGGCGATATCGCGCATCAGCTCCAGGTGCTGGCGCTGATCCTCACCGACCGGTACCCGTCCCGCGTTGTAGAGGAGCACGTCGGCCGCCTGCAGCACGGGATAGTCGAAGAGGCCGACCGAGACGGACTCCTGGCCCCCGGACTTGTCCTTGAACTGCGTCATCCGGCGCAGCTCGCCCATCGTCGCCGTGCAGTTGAGGTACCAGCCGAGCTCCATGTGCTGGGGCACATGACCCTGCACGAAGAGGATGGAGCGCTCCGGATCGATCCCGGCCGCGAACAGCAGCGTGGCCAGAGACAGCGTCGACTGACGCAGCTGCTCGGGATCCACCGGCACGGTGATCGAATGGAGGTCGACGATGCAGTAGATGCACTCGTGCGCATCCTGGCCGTCGACCCAGTGCCGGATCGCACCGAGGTAGTTGCCGATGTGCTTGTCGCCCGTGGGCTGGATGCCGGAGAAGACGCGTGCCATGGCCGTACCGTACCGACAGCATCCGGCTGCGGGTGCAGGCCGTCTGGTACCGTCGGCCCGTGCCGGAACAGGGACGCGACCCGCTCGATCGCATGCGCGATCGCCTCGAGGATCTCTCGCCGAACGACCAGCGAGTGGCGGATGCGGTGCTGCGCGATCCAACGGCCGTGGCCTTCATGTCGGCGGATGCCCTCGCCGCCGCCGCGGGCGTCTCCAAGGCCGCGGTCGTGCGGTTCGGCGCGAAGCTCGGCTACGGGGGGTTCGCCGGGCTGCAGGCCGCGTTGCAGGGCGATCTCCGTGGTCGACTCGAGGACGCGCCGCCCGCGCGCAGCGGCGGCACGCTCGTGGATCAGTGGCTCGACGCCGTGGAACGCGACCTGCGGAGCGTGGCGGCCGGCACGCCACCCGAGACGCTCGAGCGCGCGGCCGCGCTGCTCGAGTCCGGCGAGGGCTGGATCCACGTCTTCGGTCAGCGTGCAAGCGCTGCCGTGGCCGAGTACGCCTACTTCCTGATCAACCCGATGCTGCCGAACGTGGTGCGGGTCGAGGCCGGGGAGTCGGCGCTGGCTGATCGCCTGATCGGAATCGGACCGGAGGATCGCCTCCTCGCCTTCACCTTCCGTCGCTACGCCAAGGTGACGACGGACGTCGCCGCCTTCTTCCAGGAGGCGGGGGCGCCCGTGGTGCTCGTGACCGACTCGCCCGCGGCACCGGCCGCCAAGCACGCGACGGAGACCCTGGTATGCGCCGGCGACTCCCCCGGCCGGTTTCCGACCGCGGTGACCGGGATCTTCCTCGTCGAACTGCTGGCCGCAACCCTGCTCGAGCGCAATCCGGAGAGCATCGGCCGGCGCCTCGACGACGCCGAGCGCGCCTGGGGCCGCTTCGGCACCTACGGCAGCGAGACCGGCGACACCGACTCTCCCTGATCCACCGATCCGACGTCGCAGGGCACTGGCACGCTGGCCGGTCGATGAGAGCGGTCTCATCAGCGGCTGTCTCGATACGCGCATGCGCATTCTGATCGTGGAGGACGAGCCGCTGATCGCCTCGTTCATCGAAAAGGGTTTGGCGGCCGAGGGGCATGCCATCGAAGTGGCCGGCGATGGGCCTGCCGGCGCGGCCGCCTTCTGCGCCGCTCCGGCCGATCTGGTCGTGCTCGACGTGATGCTGCCCGGCTTCGATGGCTTCGAGGTGCTGCGGCGCACCCCCGCGATCGAGCCGGCGCGAGGCCTCCGCGGCCTGATCGATGGCGCGGCTCCGATAGGGTTCCGCAGGCGCGGGTGTGGCGAAATGGCAGACGCGCCAGGTTTAGGTCCTGGTGGGGGCGACCCCGTGGAGGTTCAAGTCCTCTCACCCGCATCGGAGAGTCCGCAACGCGTGATCCCGTAGGATGCACGTCCCCGTAACGGGCCGATCCGCCGGAGAAAGCACACGCATGGACACCGCTCTAGAGACCCTCGAGGACAACAAGGTCAAGCTCCGCGTCGAGGTCGACGCGCACGACGTCGACCACGCATTCGAGCACGCGCTCAGCGATCTCGCCAAGGACATGCGCATTCCCGGCTTTCGCAAGGGCAAGGCGCCCGTCGCGGTGATCCGCCAGCGCCTGGGCGAGGAGGCAATCGCCGATGAGGCACTGCGCTCGCACATCAACGGCTGGTGGCGCCGTGCCTGCAGCGCCGCGGCCGTCGAGGGACTCGACCAGCCGCAGATCGACTTCGAGGCACCACCGGTGCCCGGTACCCCGTTCGTCTTCACCGGCGTGGTCAGCGTGGCGCCGAAGGCGACGCTCCCCGCCACGCTGGAGCTCGCGGCTGTCCGCCCGTCGGCAGAGACCACCGACGAGATGATCCAGGAGGAGCTCGAGCGCATTCAGCTCGCGGGTGCCGAGTTCCAGACGATCGATGCGGCCGTCGAGGCCGGCCATCAGGTGCTCGTCGACATGAGCGGCGCGGTCGACGGCAAGCTCATCAAGGACGCGCAGGCCACCGACCTGATGGTGGAGGCCGGGTCGGGTCGTCTGCTCGACGAGCTCGACGCCGCGATCATCGGCATGAAGGCGGGGGAGGTCAAGGAGGTTGCGATGACCCTGCCCGCCGAGCAGAAGCCCAAGAAGCTCGCCGGCGCCGAGGCGACGTTCACCGTGACGGTCAAGGACGTCCGCGCCCGCGTGCTCCCCGAGCTCGACGATGACTTCGCCAAGAACATGGCCGGGTTCGACACCCTCGACGAACTGCGCGACGACATCCGCACCGCCCGTGAGGAGACCGCCAAGCGCGATGCCGACGGCGCCTTCCGGCGCAACGTGCTGCAGGACCTCGGTGCCCAGGCCGAAGTGGAGGTTCCGCCGGCACTGGTGGCGCGTCGCATCGACGACCGCATGCAGTCGATGGCGCGTTCGCTGCAGCAGCAGGGCATCGGCCTCGAGCAGTACATGCAGATGATCGGCCGCGACATGAACTCCCTGTACCTCGAGCTGATGCCCGAGGCGGGCCGCGAGGTGCAGGAGGAGCTGGCGCTCGACGCCTATATCGAGCTCCGCGGGATCAGCGTCGACGACGCCACGCTGCGCGCCTTCATCGCCGAGCAGGCGGCCGAGGAGAGCGAGTCCGAGGAGGTGATCGAGCGGATCATGTCCGACGCGCCGATGCGTGAGGACGTGCGACGGGATCTGATCCTGCGCGACGCGCTCGATCACGCCGTCGCCGCCGCCAAGGAGATCACGCCCGAGGAGGCCGAGGCACGTGCCAACGCCCGCCGTCCGGAGGCCGTCGAGGCGGCGAAGGGTGATGATGGGGGAGACGCGGACAGCTAGTTCGCGTCACCCGAGCAGGAAAACAGCACACCCACACCGAAAGGTCCCATCGTGAGCCCACTGGTCCCCATGGTCGTCGAGCAGACGTCGCGCGGCGAGCGCGCGTTCGACATCTACTCCCGTCTCCTCAGCGAGCGCATCATCTTCCTGGGCACGCCCGTTGATGACCAGATCGCGAACCTGATCGTCGCGCAGCTGATCCACCTGGAGTCGGAGGACCCGGACAAGGACATCTCGCTGTACATCAACTCGCCCGGCGGTTCGGTCTACGCCGGCATGGCGATCTACGACACGATGCAGTTCATCAAGCCCGACGTGCAGACGATCTGCGTGGGCATCGCGATGTCGATGGGCGCCTTCCTGCTGGCGGGCGGCGCGAAGGGCAAGCGCATGGCGCTGCCGAACTCCAAGATCCTGATCCACCAGGTCTCGGCCGGCTTCCAGGGCCAGGCCACGGACATCGAGATCCATGCGCGTGAGATCATCGACATGCGCCAGAACCTCGACCGCCTGCTCGCGCAGCACACCGGGCAGCCGGCCGACAAGGTCAAGCAGGACACCGAGCGCGACAACTTCATGAGCGCCGAGGAGGCCAAGACCTACGGCATCATCGATCAGGTGATCGACCACCGCTGACATGACGGCGTCGGACAACACCGGCGAGCAGCTCCTCTGCTCCTTCTGCGGCAAGACGCAGCGACAGGTGCGGAAGCTGATCGCCGGTCCCGGCGTCTACATCTGCGACGAGTGCATCGATCTCTGCAACGAGATCATCGAGGAGGAGCTCAAGCCGCCGACCTCGCTCGACGCACGCTCGCTCCCGGCTCCGCAGGAGATGTACGCGTTCCTGAACGACTACGTGATCGGACAGGACGAGGCCAAGCGGATGCTGTCCGTCGCGGTCTACAACCACTACAAGCGCGTGCGGATGGCCGCGGAGACCGATGGCGAGGTCGAACTCGGCAAGTCCAACATCCTGCTGCTCGGCCCCACCGGCTGCGGCAAGACGCTGCTGGCCCAGACGATGGCTCGCATCCTCGACGTGCCCTTCGCGATCGCCGACGCGACCGCGTTGACCGAGGCCGGCTACGTCGGCGAGGATGTCGAGAACATCCTGCTCAAGCTGATCCAGGCTGCGGACTTCGATATCAAGAAGGCCGAGACCGGGATCATCTACCTCGACGAGATCGACAAGGTGGCCCGCAAGTCCGAGAACCCGTCGATTACCCGCGACGTGTCGGGCGAGGGCGTGCAGCAGGCCCTGTTGAAGATCCTCGAGGGCACCGTCGCCTCGGTGCCGCCGCAGGGCGGGCGCAAGCATCCGCATCAGGAGTTCCTGTCGATCGACACGACGAACATCCTGTTCATCTGCGGCGGCGCATTCGCCGGCCTCGATCGCATCATCGAGCGTCGTGTCGGCCGCAACGCCGTCGGCTTCGGTGCGGAGATCCGCGAGGTGCCCCTCTCCGATACCGCCGCGATCCTGCAGGACGTCCTGCCCGAGGATCTCGTGCAGTACGGGCTGATTCCCGAGTTCGTCGGCCGCATGCCGATCATCAGCTCCGTGCATCAGCTCGGCCGTGAGCAGCTGGTGGAGATCCTGGTCGAGCCCAAGAACGCGCTGACCAAGCAGTATCAGCGGTTCTTCGAGTACGACCATGCGGAGCTCGTCTTCCACGAGGACGCACTCTGGGCCATCGCCGACAAGGCGTTGGAGCGCGAGACGGGTGCCCGCGGCCTGCGGTCGATCATCGAGGCCGCCCTGACGGACGTGATGTTCGATCTGCCGAGTCGCAGCGACATCGCCCGCTGCATCGTGACGCGCGACAGCATCGAGCGGGGCACGCGTCCCACGCTCGTCACGACCGGCGGTCATGCCTCGACCGACCTGCCGGCCGAAGAGTCCGCGTAGCGTCACATGACCGGCACGGTCCGGCTCAATCGCTACCTCGCGGCGGCCGGCCTCGGCACGCGGCGCGAGGTGGAGGGCCTGCTCCGCACCGGGCGGGTTACCGTCAACGGACAACTCGCCTCGGCGCCGGCCGCGCAGGTCGGTGTGAGCGATGTCGTGGAGCTCGACGGACAGGCCCTGTCGGCGGGCCCGACCGGGGCGGTGCTGCATCGGCCGACGTCGGCGCCGATCTCGCTGGTGCATCCCGGCACCCTGCATCCCGTGCTCGGCCGGGACGGCAACGGCGCTGGCCTGGAGCTCCTGCTGGCCGACGCAGCGCTCGCCCTGCGTCTGGCGAACCCCGCCTTTCCGCTGAGCGAGCGCATCACCGAGGCGGGCGTCCGCACGCGGCTCGGGGACATCGAGCTCGGCGACCTCGCGCCCGGCTGCTGGCGCCCCGTGACGCCCCGCGAGCTGGAGCGTCTGCGACGTGGTGCCCGCCTTCCACCGCGTGCCGGGTAGCCTTCGCGGCATGCCACGACGATTTCTCCCGTCCTGTACCACGCGCCCGGAGCCGGCGGCATGAAGCGCGGCGGCAAGGAGCGCGGCCGGCGCATCGACGGCCTGCTGCGCGAGGTGCTCGGCGAGCGCATCGCCCGCCTCAACGATCCGCGCCTCCGGACGGTGACCGTCGTCGAGGTGCGCGCCTCCAAGGACACGGCCGTCGCCGATGTCTTCGTCCAGCTGCACGGCAACGAGAAGGCCCAGCAGCGGGCGCTCGCGGGCCTCGAGGCGGCCCGCCCGGTGCTGCAGGCCAGCGTCAACGAGGAGCTCTCCCTGCGCAACACTCCGGTGCTGCGCTTCATCCACGACGAGTCGATCGATCGGGCCAATCGCATCGAGCAGCTGCTCCGCGACAACCCGCCGGTGCTCCCCGAGGACGCCGAGTGACGCTCGCGCATGCCGCTGCCGTGCTCCGCGAGCATCCGCGCATCTGCGTCGCCTGCCACGAGGCGCCGGATGGCGACGCGCTCGGCTCGCTGATCGGGTGCGGCCTGGCCCTCCGCAGCGCCGGCTGGGAGGTCGTGCTGTGGGCCCCTGGCGACGCCCCGCTGCCTGCGGACTACGCATGGCTGGGCTACGGCGAGCTGCGTCGCGAGCCACCCGCCGATCTCGCGGAACGCCTCCTGCTCGCCCTCGACTGCGGCTCCGCACTGCGCCTCGGGCCGGAGGGTGCGAGCCACGTCGCCACGGCCGCCACCAGCATCAACATCGACCACCACGCCGACAACACCCGCTTCGCGGACATCAACGTCGTCGACGCCGAGGCAGCCTGCGCGACGATCCTCTGTCGTCGACTGCTCGCGATGCTCGAGATCGAGCCATCGGCGCCGGTCGCGGAGGCGCTCTACGTCGGGATCGTCACGGACACCGGCCGCTTCATGTTCTCCAACACCAACGCCGAGGCGCACGCCATCGCCGGCGAGCTGATCGCGCTCGGCGTGCAGCCCGACCTGATCTTCCGCCGCCTCTACGAGGGGAAGCCCGCAGCCCGCACTCGGCTCCTCGCGCGGGCGCTCAGCTCGCTGCAGCTGCGCGCCGATGGGCAGCTCGCCGTGGCGTGCATCACCATCGACGACCTCGAGCAGACGGGGGCAGACGAGGCCGACTCCGAGGGCGTGATCGACCATCTCCGCGCGATCGAGGGTGTCCGTGTGGCCGCGGTGATCCGCGAGCCCCGTGCCGACGGCGGGGCACGCAGAAAAGTCTCTCTGCGCAGCGCGCAGCCCGAGGTGGACGTCGCGCGGATCGCCCACGCCGGCGGTGGCGGCGGACACGCCATGGCCGCCGGCTTCGCCATGGATGCCGACAGCGCGACGATCATCGCGCTGATCGAGTCGGAGCTCGTGCGTGCCTGAGGTGCCCGCAGCCGGCGTCGTCCTGGTGGACAAGCCGGCCGGCGTCAGCTCCTTCGGTGCGATCGCGCGTCTGCGGCGCCTGTACGGAAGGAAGCTCGGCCACACGGGCACCCTCGATCCGTTCGCGACGGGACTGCTCGTCGTCTTGCACGGTCGTGCCACCCGCCTGGCGCCGTACCTCGGGGGCCTCGACAAGCGCTACGTCGCGACGATCCAGTTCGGCGCCACCTCCACCACCGATGATCCCGAGGGCGAGGTGGAGTCCACGGGACGCACCACCGAGAGCGCGGCAGTGCTCGCCGCACTGCCGTCCTTCGTCGGCCTCCTCAGCCAAGTCCCACCCGCAGCCAGCGCGGTGCACATCGATGGCGAACGCGCGTACCGGCGATTTCGGCGGGGCGAGACCGTTACCGTCCCTCCACGGACGGTGCTCGTCCACGAGTTCACGCTGATGCACTTCGACCCGACCACGCAGACCGCCGAGGTGGAGATCGCCTGCGGTCCTGGCACCTACATCCGCAGCATCGCCCGCGATCTCGGCCAGCAGGTCGGGGCGGGCGCCTACCTGACCGCGCTGCGGCGAACGCAGGTCGGTGCCTTCCGCGTCGCGGAGGCCGCCACGCCGGAGGTGATCCTGGCCTCCGCCCCCGGATCGGTGGCATGGGCCGCTCCGCTGGTCGCCGTGCCACAGCTCCCGCAGCGCCTGCTCTCCGTCGAGGAGCGCGTGGCGATCGGCCACGGCCGCCGGATCGCCGCACAGGCCTTGACGGGCGAGGTCGCGCTGATCGCCGACGGGGCACTGGTGGGCATCGGCGCCGTGGAGGACACCGAGATCGCGCCGCGGCTCGTGCTGGAGCCGGCATGAGCGAGCGCATGATCCGCACGCTGCATCAGGGCATCGACGAGGTGCCACCGGGACGGCGCTCCGTGGCGCTTGGCACCTTCGATGGCGTCCATCTCGGCCACCAGGCGGTGATCGCCGCCGCGCGGGCGACGGGCAGGCGTCTCGAGGCCAGCACGATGGCAGCCACGTTCCACCCCCGGCCGGCGACGGTGATCCGGCCGGGCACGCCACCCGCCTCGCTGGCGGGCATCACGGAGCGCATCCGCATGCTGTACCAGGCCGGCGCCGATGAGGTCGTGATGATGCGGTTCACGCCGGCGCTGGCCGCACTCAGCGCCCGTGAGTTCATCGAGCAGATTCTGGTGGAGCGCTTCGGCGCGGTGGCGATCACCGTCGGCGAGGACTTCCGCTTCGGTCACGATCGGCTCGGCGGTGTCGAGGCGATGCGAGGGCTCTGCGAGCCGTTCGGCGTGGAGGTCGATGCCGTGCATCTCCTGGCGGAAGATGGCGACAAGATCTCGTCGTCGCGCATCCGCGGTCTGATCAGCGAGGGGGAGATGCCCCTGGCCGCGAAGCTGCTCGGGCGACTCCCATCGCTCGATGGCGTGGTCGGCCATGGCGATAAGCGCGGTCGCGAGATCGGCTTTCCGACGGCCAACCTCCGGGTCGTCCCGGGACAGCAATTGCCGGCCGAGGGCGTCTACGCCGGGTGGGCCACGATCAGCCCTGGCGAGCAGCGCTTTCCCGCCGCGATCAGCGTCGGGCGCAACCCCCACTTCGGTGATGTCGATGATCTGCGCATCGAGGCACACCTGCTGGACTACGACGGGTCCGAGATCTACGACCGACCGCTCCGACTCGACTTCCTCTCCCTGGTGCGCAGCCAGGCGGTCTACGACAGCCTCGACGCCCTCGTGGCGCAGATCACCGCAGACGTGGCTGAGGTGCGGCGCCGCACGTCGGCAGCCGGTTAGCCGATAGGCTGCGTCCATGCGACGCCTGCCGCTGCTGATCGTGTTCCTGCTCCTCCTCGCGGTGCCTGCCGGCGCCACGGCGGTGACGACGCGGATCGTCGGCGGCAACGCGGCCGTCGCCGCGAACTGGACGTCCACGGTCGCGCTCGAGACCTCGTACGGCTCGCAGTTCTGCGGCGGATCGCTCGTCGCACCGCAGTGGGTGCTGACGGCGGGGCACTGCAAGCTGTATCCGAACAGCCAGCTACGCGTCGTCACCGGTACCACCTCGCTGATCGACGGCAGTGGCCAGACGCTCCCCGTCGCGCGGCAGGTGCGCCACCCGTCGTATCGCCAGACCGTGCCTGGTGCGCCACGTGATGACCTCATGCTCGTGCGACTGGGCTCCCCGAGCGCGGCGCCGGTGATGCCGCTGGCGACGGGCTCGCGCCCGCCGGCCGCCGGGACAACCCTGCACGTCGCCGGCTGGGGCTCGACCTCGTACAACGCCGCCAACGACAGCTTCGGCGTGGGGTCCAGCACGCTGCAGACCGTGGCCGTCCGCGTCCGGGCCTCCACCTTCTGCGTCGACGCCTACGGCGCCAAGGCGTTCTTCCC
>JBILWG010000144.1:0-5182 GCA_044369995.1 Gaiellales bacterium
CCTCGACCCCGCGGTCCGCCTGCTCGGAGCGACGCCGGCCCTCGAAGCCGAAGGGGCGCGTGACAATGCCGACGGTGAGAGCACCGAGCTCCCGGGCGACCTCGGCGATGACCGGCGCGGCGCCGGTACCGGTGCCGCCGCCCTCGCCGGCGGTGACGAAGACCATGTCGGCGCCGCGGAGCGCCTCCTTGATCTCCTCCTTGCTCTCGACGGCGGCCTCACGGCCGACATCGGGATTCGCGCCGGCACCCAGACCGCGCGTGATCTTCGTGCCGAGCTGGATCTTCACGTCGGCGTCCGTCATCAAGAGCGCCTGCGCATCGGTGTTCGCAGCGATGAACTCCACGCCGCGCAGCCCTGCATCGACCATGCGGTTGACGGCGTTGGTACCACCGCCACCAACACCGACGACCTTGATCACCGCCAGATATGCCCCGCCGTCGCGCATCGCCATGACTTCCTCCGACTCTTTACGTCTACTTGAGGTGAAGATCTGTTCCCAGAACCACGAAAGGCTCGCCGCCGGGGGCGGGAGCCGTCTGCAAGTGTACCGGAATCGCCGAGCAGGCACAACAGAGGTGTCTCAGGGTAGCGCTGATGCTCATGCGTATTCCCCTCTCCTCCACCCTGAGCCTACCCGAACAGCGTGCGAATGCTCTCAGCGGGCGACGCTCCCGGGGACCACCCGCCAAGCCCGCCCGCGTCATCGCCGGACGCTGCTGCGCTGCTGGCCATGGGTGGTGGGGCGTCGGCCGTGAGCGGATCGGCCGTGGCCTGCCGGAGCACGGGCGCGGTCGGTACGCTGACGTCGATGTAGCGCACGCCCGTCGCCGACCGACGCAGCAGTGTCCGCGCTACCTTCAGCTTGAGGGCAAGATCCTGCGCATCGCCGAAACGCACGTCGAGCCCGGCGGCGGTTCGGGCCGTCAGACCATCGGCGCCATAGCCGATCGCGACGAAGCGCAATCCTCGGCGGGCGGCGGCGGCGACGCGCAGCTCCTGGACCACCCCGGGCGCGGTGACGTGTCCCCCGACGCCCGGCAGATCGCTCGGAGCCGCAGCGATCTCCGGCAGACCGGACGTCCCGTCGGTGGCTGGTCCGAGCACGCGGCCGGACGCGGCCACCACCACACGCTCGCGTCCCGCCATGGCGATCGCCGCCGGCCGCTCCGGTACGACGTTGATGCGGAGCGTTGTGGGGAATACGCGATCGACCTGCGCGCTCTGCACCCGTGGCAGCGCTTCGAGGCGTCGTGCGAGCACGTGCGGATCGACGTGCAGCATGCTGGTGTCGCCGACTGCGCCCACCACCGCATCCTGAATCGCAGGGGCCGTGCGTCCTGCACCGCGAACCTCGACCTGCTCGACGTCGAACGCACCGCTGGCGGCGATCACGCGGAATCCGAGCACCAGCAGAAGCGCCAGCAGCGCGAGACCGAGCAGCGCCAGCGAGGCGAGCGCCAGACGCGACAGCGCTGGCACTCGCGCACGCACATCGCCCAGCACAGCCTCCATGGTGGATCGTTCGCGCTGCACGCGGCCTCTCCTCTGCCGGCGCTAGGCGACGATCGAGACGTAGACGAAGCCCGCGACGACGCCGAGAAACGCCACGCCCGCCAGCAGGAAGCCGCGAAAGATCTCGCGCGGCGCTCGCGGCTCGTCGCGTGGCACGGCATTCCAACGCCACCCGATGATCGGAATCAGGGCGACCAGCAGACAGCCGACGGCAGCGAGCAGCAGCCGTGCGTCGATGCCGCCCGCTCCCCCCAGCGCGAGCTCGACGCATCGTGCTGCGCCGATCACGAACAGCACGGGCCAGAACCACAGCACGGCGCTCATCGGCCAGTCGCGCGGCGCGGTCACCAGGTAGAGGAACGCGGCGGGCACGAGCAGCGCCACGGTCTGCCAGACCGCTGACGGCGGCTTGGGACAGACTGCCGCCGGCCGCAAGGCACCGTACTGCAGGCAGTACCCGAACCAGCCGGTGTCACCGTGGATCGTGATGAAGGTGGTCGCCATGCAGAAGCCGACGAGGGCGACGAGGAAGAGGGCGAAGGTGATACGCATCGGTAGGAACGCGAGAACTTCCCGTGATCGTGCCATCGGCACCGGTCACCAAGAGCGGGCGATGGGTCTCGAACCCACGACCTACAGCTTGGGAAGCTGTCGCTCTACCAACTGAGCTACGCCCGCATGCAGGAAAATGTACTGGCTCCGGCTCCGCTCAGGGGCGATCAGCTGCGTACGCCGCCCACCCGCCGTACGCCGTGATGTCCTCGGCTGCGGGCTGTCGTGCCAGCCATGTCGGGTCGGCGAGCATGCCGACCACCTGCGAGCCATCCTCGAGCTCCAGCACGCCGACAACCAGGCCGGGAGGCTCGTTGGCAACCTTGGCCGCCCACGTGGCGTTGTCGATGCGGTAGATCTCGCACGGAATGGCCGCGCCGTGCTCCCGATCCTCGACGAGCAGCGGGTAGGTGCCATCGATGGTGAACATGCGATAGATCTCCGCGGTTCGCGTCGCGCCGAGGGGCTCCGCCGAGGCGATTCGGTGATGGTTCGGCAGACCGCGCAGCGTCGTCCCGTACATCGCGCTGACCACTCCGTCCTCCATGCCGGCACCGTAGCGCCCCAGACCGTCGCCCGGAGGCGCTGCTGTCTGCTGAGACGAGACGACTGCCTCGGAGGATCATCGACCCTCCGAGGCAGCGGTGCTCTGCTGTGCGTACGCCTAGTAGCGGTACGTGTCGCTCTTGTACGGACCTTCGACCGGGACGCCGATGTAGGCGGCCTGATCGTCACGCAGCTCGGTGAGGGTGCCGCCGAGGGCAGCGATGTGCAACCGTGCGACCTTCTCGTCGAGGTGCTTGGGTAGCACGTGCACGCCGAGCGGGTACGTCTCGGTGTTGCCGTACAGCTCGATCTGCGCGATCACCTGGTTGGTGAACGAGGCGCTCATCACGAAGCTCGGATGCCCCGTGGCGTTGCCGAGATTGAGCAGACGTCCCTCCGACAGGACGATGATCGCCTTGCCATCGGGGAACACCCACTGGTCGACCTGCGGCTTCACGTTGACGCGCTCGATGCCCGGGTAGGCAGCCAGGCCGGCCATGTCGATCTCGTTGTCGAAGTGGCCGATGTTGCCGACGACGGCGTTGTGCTTCATCTTCGCCATGTGCTCGACCGTGACGATGTCGCGGTTGCCGGTGGCGGTGATCACCAGATCGGCGGAGCCGATGACGTCGTCGAGGCGCACGACCTCGTAGCCCTCCATCAGGGCCTGCAGTGCGCAGATCGGGTCGATCTCGGCGATCGCCACGCGGGCACCCTGCACGCGCAGGGACTCCGCCGAGCCCTTGCCGACGTCGCCGTAGCCGCACACCACGGCGGACTTGCCGGCGAGCATCAGGTCGATGCCGCGGTTGATGCCGTCGACGAGCGAGTGGCGGCAGCCGTAGAGGTTGTCGAACTTGCTCTTGGTGACCGAGTCGTTGACGTTGATCGCCGGGAACAGCAGGCTGCCGTCCTCCGCCATCTGGCCGAGGCGCAGCACGCCCGTCGTGGTCTCCTCGGTGACGCCCTTGATGCCCTCGCTGATCGTCGTCCACTTGGACGGCTCGTTGGCGACGGACTCCTGCAGCAGCGTCAGGAAGACCTGGAACTCCTCGGACTCGGCGTCGGCCGGGTTCGGCACGGCGCCGGCGAGCTCGAACTCGCGACCCTTGTGGACGAGCATGGTGGCGTCGCCGCCGTCGTCGAGGATCATGTTCGGACCCGCCTCGGGCCACGTCAGGGCGCGGTCGGTGCACCACCAGTACTCGGTGAGCGTCTCGCCCTTCCAGGCGAAGCACGGAATGCCGCGGGGCTCATCGACGGTGCCATGCGGACCGACGACGACAGCAGCGGCAGCCTGATCCTGCGTCGAGAAGATGTTGCAGCTGGCCCAACGAACCTCTGCGCCAAGCGCGACAAGCGTCTCGATCAGCACGGCGGTCTGGATCGTCATGTGCAGCGAGCCCGTGATGCGCGCGCCGGCAAGGGGCTGGCTGGCGCCGTACTCCTCGCGGAGTGCCATCAGGCCGGGCATCTCGCCCTCGGCGATCATGATCTCCTTGCGGCCCCAGTCGGCCAGGGAGAGATCGGCAACCTTGTAATCGGCGGCGGTCAGGATGGGCGCTGCGGTGCTGCTCATGGACGCTCCTTGCGACGTGAGACGAGGGAAGACGCACGAACGCGTCTTAACAACTTTTGTGCTGCAGATTATACATCGCAGCATTCTGCGACTCGGCCGATACCCCTCGTCAGAGAACGAGGATGAGATGCTCGAGCGCGACGTCATGCCCGTCGAAATGCGCGCCGAACGGATCGACCTCTCGGCGGACGAAGCCGAGGCGCCCGTACAGACTCCACGACGGATCCTCGTTCTCGACCACCTCGAGGTACACCGCGCGCACCTCGAGCGCCCGCGCCCAGTCGAGAGCCGTGGCGACCAGTTGGCGACCGACGCCCCGCCCGCGGTGCGCGGGGTCGAGCCACACGCCCCAGAGCGTCGCGCGGTGGCGGCGGCGCTGTCCGATCTCGCGGGCGATGCCGGCCATGCCGACCGGGCGTCCATCGTCCAGTGCCACCATGATCAGCTGATCCCCTTCCCCCGTACTGGCCGCGGCACGCGCAGCCCAGACGTCGGCCGGATCGGCTGCGACCTCCTCGTAGGTCTCGAGGAAGGCGGCGGGAGCGCTCTTGAGCGCGGCGAGACGCACCGTCCGCAGCAGCTCGCCCTCGTCGGCCTGGATGCTGCGGACGTCGATCACATGCGATCCGGGGCGCTCACGCCGATCAGGCCCAAGGCGCGCTCGAGCGCTTCGCGGGTGGCGCGGACCGCGCTGAGGCGGAACGCGCGCGTGTCTGCGTCCTCGTGCAGCACGAAGAGATCGTGGTGGAACGCATGGAAGTCGGCCGCCAGCTCATGCGTCCAGGAGATGATGCGGTGCGGGGCACGGAGTTCCGCCGCGCTCGCCACCACCTCAGGCCACTCGGCGAGCCGGCGGATCAGTGCCAGCTCCGCCGCCTCGGGCACGTGGGCGCTGCCGACCCCGTCAACGGCGAGACCCTCATCGGCCGCCTTGCGCAGGATCGATGCGCAGCGGGCGTGTGCGTACTGCACGTAGAAGACCGGGTTCTT
>JBILWG010000029.1:0-14793 GCA_044369995.1 Gaiellales bacterium
AACGTGACGCTGGTGGTATCGACGAACGAGGCGGTGCAGGTGGCGCCGCAGCTGATCCCGCTGGGGCTGGAGGAGATCGAGCCCGTGCCGGTGCCGCTGGTGCTGGTGGTGAGGGTCCAGGTGGGGACCGTGGCGAAGGTCGCGGTGACGGATCGGGCCTGCGTCATGGAGACGGTGCAGGTGCCGGTGCCGGTGCAGGCGCCGCTCCAGCCGGTGAAGGCCGATCCGCTGCTGGCCGTGGCGGTCAACGTGACGCTGGTGGTATCGACGAATGAGGCGGTGCAGGTGGCGCCGCAGGTGATGCCGCTGGGACTCGACGAGATCGAGCCCGAACCGGTCCCGGCCGCGGCGGTCGTCAGCGTCCAGGTGACGCTGCTAGCGAAGGTGGCGGTGACCGTGCGGGCCTGGGTCATGGGGACGGTGCAGGTGCCCGTGCCGGTGCACGCGCCGGACCAGCCGGTGAAGAGGCTCGTGCTGTCGGCGATCGGCGTGAGGGTGACGGTCGCGCCGTCGGGAAGAGAGCGGCTGCAGGTCGAGAAGCAGGTGAAGCCCGACGGGTTGGACGAGGCGATCGACCCGCCGCCGGTGCCGGTCGTGGCGAGCGAGAGCGTCTGCGACGGGCCGAACTCCGCCGTGACGCTTCGTGCCTGGCTCATCGTGACGACGCAGGCGCCGACCCCCGTGCAGGCACCGCTCCACCCGATGAAGGCGCCGGACGTCGCGGTGGGGACGAGCTGCAGCGTTTCCGTCGAGGCGAACGATGCGGTGCAGCCGGCGCCGGAGCCAGGGCACGTCGCGCCGGTCGGAACGGTCGTGATCGTCCCCGTCCCGGTGCCCGTCGTGGCGAGCGTGAGCGTATTCGTGGTCGCGCCGCTCGCCGTCGCGGTGCCGACGGACACGGACTTCGCGGCGTCCATGGTCAACGTGCACGACGTCGCAGTACCGGAGCAGTCACCGCCCCAGCTCGAGAACTGGTAGCCGAGACCCGTGGTCGTATTCACCACGAGTGTCACGACCGCCCCGGGCGTGAAGGAGGCGGAGCACGTCGTGCCGCAGGAGATGGGCAGGCCGTTGAAGGATCCCGAGCCGCCGACAGAGACGGCGAGCGATCCGGCACTGCTGTTGTCGACCGTCAAGACGAAGCGGGTGCTCGTGGGGGTGCCGATGGTGACCGGGGCAAATGAGCCGACGGCGGCCACGGCACCACCGTCCGGCAGGAGCGAGAACGCGTTCACGGCAACTCCCGAACGCAGACCGGGATCCCAGTCGGACACGCAGGTCGCGGCATTCCAACTGGAGACACACGATCCGAGTCGAACGGCGAGCCCGCCGCTGCGATTGCCGAGATTGGCGTTCGCTACCGCGACGAAGCGCCCGCCGCCGTACGCGACTCCCGTCCACGTGCTGGGCGTGCCGCTGCGTTGCGGCACCCACGTCGTGCCGTCGGCGCTGGTCAGCACGTTGACACCGCCTTGTCCCGAGCCGACGGCGACGTACTGCCCATCGCCGTAGGCGACCGAGTTGAAGGTCCCGGTAACGGCGAGGGGGGAGGCGGTCGTCCACGCGGTGCCGTTGGTGCTGGTCGAGGCGTAGCCACCGGCCGATTCGCTGGAGATCGCGACGAAGCGACCGTTGCCGTACGTAATCGATTTCCACGCCCTCTGCTCGATTGTGCCGGCCGTCCAGGCGATGCCGTCGGGGCTCGTCATGAGGCGCGTGGTGCCCGTGTTGGCGACGGCGACAAAGAGTCCGTTGGCGTAGGCCAAAGAGGTCCACGCGATGTCAGCCGCGGAGGTGCGGCTGGTCCACGTGATGCCGTCGGGGCTCGTCATGACGCGGTTACCCGTGCCGGTCTGGGCGACGGCGACGAACAGGCCGTTGCCGTAGGTGACGGAGGTCCACTCGTTGTTGGCCGCGGAGGTGCGGCTGGTCCACGTGATGCCGTCGGGGCTCGTCATGACGCGGTTGCCCGTGCCGGTGTTGGCGACGGCGACGAAGAGGCCGTTGCCGTACGCCACGGAGACCCACGTGTTGTCGGCCGCGGATGTGCGCGAGGTCCAGGTGGCGCCGTCGGTGCTCGTCATGACGCGGTTGCCGGCGCCGGTGCTGGCGACGGCGACGAAGGTGCCTCCACCGAAGGCGATGGACCTCCAAAAGCCGAAGTCCGTCGCCGCACTGCGACCGGTCCAGCTCGCGCCGTCGGCACTCGTCATCACGCGCGGGCCCGTGCCGCCGTTCGTGCCGCGGATGTACTGGTTGACGCCGTAGAGGTACTGCCCGTCGGCGGAGATGTCGAGGAATGCGGCCTCGCTGCCTTGGAGCGACAGCTGGCCGATCGATGGCGCCCATGCGCGCAGCGCCGGCGTGACGGTGCTTGCATCGGCGGCCGCGACCGCGGCCATCTGCACCCGCGGCTGTCCCTGCACTGCGGAGAACTGGCCGGCCAGATACACGTTGGTGCCGTCGGTAGCGACGCCCCAGACACCAGCGTCGAGCCCGGCGTCCCAGGGACGGACGGTCGTCGTCGTCGGATCGTTCGCGAAGGCCGCGACGCCCACACGCGTATAGGGTGTGCCGTTGGCGACGAACCCCGAGAAGCCGCCTGATACGTACACGTTGTCTGCATCCAGCGCGAGGCGCGTTGCGACGGGTGTGCCACCGAACGCGGGCGCCCACGCCTGCAGAGCGCCGTTGGCGGTTGCGAAGGCCGCCGCGTAGCCGCGCGTTGTGCCGCCGCAGGAGCCCGCGTACCGATCTCCGACGCAGCTGAACAGGCCGGCTACGTAGATCGTTGTGCCGGCGGCGGTCACTGCGATGTCTCTGACGGTGTCGTCCGCGTTGCCCGAGGTGCTCGTGGAGAGGCCGGAGATGGAGAGCCCCGTTGCCGCGCCGCTCGAGAGATCCAGGCCTGCGAGCTGAATGCGCTGCTGGCCGCCGGCGATGTTGAACAACCCGCCGAGGTACAGCGTGGAGCCATTCAGCTCCATGGTCGTCGGGCGGG
Source organism: Gaiellales bacterium (assembly GCA_044369995.1). GTDB lineage: Bacteria > Actinomycetota > Thermoleophilia > Gaiellales > F1-60-MAGs149 > F1-60-MAGs149. Next base: position 3,002 of record JBILWG010000029.1, read on the forward strand.
CGTCGACGCCGGGGTTCCAGGCGCGGAGCGCCCCGGCCGCGTCGTACGAGACGACGCCCGCGCGCTTGGTGCCGCCCGTGGTGGTGAAGCTGCCGCCGAGATAGGTCGTCGTGGAGCCCGGCAGGATGGTGTTCACGCAGTTCGCGCTCGGGTTCGGATCCCACGCCGCCACCGCGGCGGTGGTGGTCGAGATCCGCGCCGCGCCGCGCCGGATCGTCGTGCCGATGCCCGTGAAGCAGCCGCCAACCAGGAGGGTGCTGCCGTCGAGCGAGAGGGTCATGACGGGGTTACTCGACAGGGAAGTCGGAGTATTCGCCGTCAGCAGCACGTCTCGGCTCATCTGGAGCGTCCCCGGCGACCAGGCGTCGATGCAGGTGTCGCGTGTCGCGGTGAGCGCCCAGTTCGCGGACATGCAGGCGCTGCTCGTGGACAGCGCCGCAAGGCGCGAGCGGGGGTACGACGTGGAGTAGACGCCCGTGAAGTTGCCGCCGATGTAGAGCTTGCTGTTCATCGCGTCGAACGCCAATGCCGTCACGCCAGCGCCGTCGGTTGCGTTGACCACGTTCGGTGCCCACGTCGAGTTGACACCGCCCGCAGTGTTGACCGCCACAATGCCCTTGTAGGGCCAGCTGTTCGCCGTCGCGGCGGTGAAGTCGCCACCGACGTACACGATGCCGGCGGCCGCGTCGAGGGCAAGTGCGCGCACGGTGCCGTTGATGTTCGGATTCAACGTCAGCAGCGCACCTGTGGTCGCGTCGAGGGCGGCGAACCGATTACGCGTCGTCGCGGAACCGCCGACTGGCGTGATCGAGGTGAATGCGCCGCCGACGTAGAGCGTCGAGCCGTTGTTGATCATCGACCAGACGGCGCCACTAGGCGCGCCCATCGCGATGGGATTCCAGCTCTGCAGCGCGCCCGTCGTGGTGTCGAACGCTGCGAGGTTCGTGCGCGTCGTCGAGGAGACGCCGCTGCTGAGCGCGTTCGAGAACGCACCACCGACGTAGAGCGTCGAGCCGATCCGCACCATGGTGTAGGCGACGGGCGAGGTGCCGGCCAGCTGCGCCGTCCAGCTCGTGTCGATGTCGCCGTTGGCGAGGATGTGCGCCACCCCCACCTGCGCGACTTCGCCGGCGCCCGTGCAGCCGCTGGTCGTATCGCTGTTGACGCAGGTGAACGACCCGCCGATGAACCAGCCACCCGACCCATCGCTGACGGACGCGTTCACGCTGGAGGTGGAGCCGCCGCTGACGGCGGGAAACGATGTGTCTGGCGCTCCCGTTGTCGTATCGACCACCGCGCTCTGCCTCGTCTGCTGCGCATCCACGGCGGTGAAGTCGCCGCCGTAGAAGCGATTGCCGCTGCCATCCACGGCGCTCGAGTAGACCGTGCCGTTGAGGCCCGACAGCACCGTCACGTTGGACGCCGCTCCGGCCGCCGGCACACTGACGAAAGCGCCGAGCAGCGCGGCGAGCACGACGAGTCGGCGGGGCATGGCGACGAAACCTGAACGCAGGCGGGGCATGGGCGCAGGGTATGGACGCCGTTCGAGCCGACAGCCGCGGTGTTCGGGTTCCACGCCGCGCTAGCCGGTCACGCCCGGCTGTGCGGTGATCCCGAACACCACGCGCCGGACACGGATCGTCTCGGCTTCGCCGCGATCGGGCGTGAAGGTCGTCACCAGACGCGCGACGAGGGAGCCGCGCTGGAGACGATCGCGGCCGACTGGCGTGAACGCGCAGCCGACGGCGACGGTGCTTGCGCGCGTCGTCCGCAGCGCGCTCGTGCAGATCACGGTCCCGTCGGCGGCCGTGCCGACCTGGCGCAGGACGCCGCGCTCGGGCGCACGAATGGGCTCCGTCGCGATCGCTGCCGCCGAGCGCGTCGCCGAGCGTGGCAGGGTCAGCGGGCGGGCGACCGTGGTGGTGACAGTGGCGTCGCCGGCTGCGGTCACGTACGTCGTCTCGACGCGTGCGCGCAGGGCTCCCGTGCGCAGACGTTCGCGCGTCGACGCGTCGAGGCGGCAGCGCAGGATCGTGGCCGTGCCGGCGCGGACGGGGCGGGCGGCGATTACGCACGCGGTGCGCATGGCGCGAGCAGGCCCGAGGATCACCGTCCGCTGCGCGAGCGTGCCGTCGGCCGTCGCGGCCGCGGTCGTCACGATCGCCGTCGCCACGGCAGTGCGTCCGCGCGACTGGGCAACCCGTGTGCCGCTGATCGTCAGCGTGCCGGCCGCCACCGTCGGCGTCGCGGGTGGTGTGCTGGACGCCGCCGCGGGCGTGCTCGCCGGATCGGAGGGCCGTTCCGTGAATGTCGCGGTCGCGCTGCGGGCCTGGGTCATGACCACGGTGCAGGAGCCTATGCCGGTGCAGGCACCGCTCCAGCCGGTGAAGACGTCGGTGCCGGTTGGGGTGGCGGTGAGCGTCACCGAGGTGGCGTCGTTGAACGTGGCGGTGCACGTCGCGCCGCAGGTGATCCCGCTCGGACTTGACGAGACGGATCCGGCTCCGGTGCCTGAGGTCGCGACGGTCAGGGTCCAGACGGGGATGAACGTCGCGGTGACCGACCGCGCCTGTGTCATCGAGACGGTGCAGGTACCCGTGCCGGTGCAGGCGCCACTCCAGCCGGTGAAGACGTCGGTGCCGGTTGGGGTGGCGGTGAGCGTCACCGAGGTGGCGTCGTCGAACGTGGCCGTGCAGGTCGCGCCGCAGGTGATGCCACTGGGACTCGATGAGATTGAGCCCGAGCCGTTACCGGCAGCTGCGGCGGTGAGTGTCCAGACGGGGATAAACGCGGCGGTCACGCTGCGGGCCTGCGTCATCGAGACGGTGCAGGTGCCGGTGCCGGTGCACGCACCGCTCCAACCGGAGAAGCGCGAGCCCGCCGTGGCGGTCGGGGTGAGGGTGACCGACGTGCCCGTGACGAAGTCGTAGGTGCATGTCGCGCCGCAGCTGATCCCCGCGGGACTCGACGCGATCGAGCCGGAGCCCGCGCCCGAGGTCGACGTCGTCAGCATGAACGTCGGCAGTCCGAAGGTCACCGTCACCGAGCGTGCCTCGTCCATCGTGACGGTGCACGTGCCCGTCCCCGTGCACGCGCCCGACCACCCGGCGAAGGTGTTGCTGCCCGTTGGCGTCGCGGTGAGCGTGACGGACGGGGCGGGGCTCGCGTTGAAGGGGTACGACTTCGTGCACGTCAGGCCGCAGGAGATGCCGCTGGGCGACGACGTCACGGTGCCCGTGCCCGTGCCGTCCTTCGTGACCGTGAGCACCGGGTCGATCGGCGACGTCATCACGGAGCCGTTGCCGATGGCCGCGAACGTCCCCGGCCCCGCCGCCACTGCCCAGTTCTGCAGGGTCGAGGGGGTGGTGGCCAGGGTCCATGTCACGCCGTCGGGACTCGTCATCGCGCGGCTCGTGCCACTCGTGCCGACGGCGGCGAAGAGGCCATTGCCGTACGTGACGCCCCGCCACTCCTGAACCGGCGCCGACTGCGACGTCCACGTGATGCCGTCGGCGCTCGTGGCAACCCGCACGGTGCCGCCTGAGGCCACTGCGACGTAGAGCCCTCCGTGGTACGTGACGCTCTCCCACGTGCTGACCGGTGCAGTACGTGCCGTCCACGTGATGCCGTCGGGGCTCGTCATCACGCAGTTGGCTGTGCAGTTCGACGAGACGGCGACGAACAGTCCGCCGCCCCAGGTGACATCCGCCCAGCCGTTTGCCGCAGCAGCCGTACGGGTCGTCCAGCTGACGCCGTCTTCGCTCGTCATCACACCGCTCGGCCAGCCGGCGGCGACGAATCGTGTTCCGCTCCAGGCCACTCCGCCCCATTGCGATCCCGAGGCCGCGGTCGTCGTCCACGTCACCCCGTCCGTGCTCGACATGAAGGCGTTCGCGCCCGACGCGACGTAGTGCCCGTTGGCGTAGGTCACGTCGTACCAGTTGCCGCTCGGGGCGGCTGCTTGCGTCCACGTGATCGTGTCGGTGCTTGTCGTCACGGAGTTGATCCCGACGGCGATGTACGCGCCGTTCGCATACGCGATGCCGTCCATGCGGCTTCCACTGCCCGGGGTTCGCGACTGCCACTGCTCGCCCGGCGCCGGCGGGGCGGCGAGCGCCGACGCCGTGTTCGGAGCCAGCAGGCAGACGGCGATCAGCAGCGTGCGCAGGACGATGCCCACTGTCGGGCGCGGACTTCGGGGCGGGCGATGACGCAGAGGCACGTGATGACCGTATGGGCGCGGCGTCGGCGTACCGGCGGCATGTTCGGGTAGTACGCCGCGTCGTCGTTGCCAACCTGTGATGCGACCGCGCACCGAACCGGTGATAGGTTGGGCGCAACCCGGAATCACCGTCCTCTCACCTGAGGAGCGTCGGCCGCGCAGGACTGCGCCGAGCCGCCGCGAACCCGCTGAGAGCCTCGCCGTTGCACCGTCGCCTGCCCCTCACTCCGTCCCGTCGTCTCCTCGCCCTCGCCACGCTCGTGGTGGCGCTCGTTGCCGCGCTGCCGGCGCAGGCCGCTCCGAAGCAGGAGATCGCCAGCAAGCGCGCCCAGGCTGAGGCAGCGCGTGCGGAGCTGGCCAAGCTCGGCGCTGAGCTCGAGCCCGCCATCGAGCGGTACAACCGCTCCGTCGTGCAGCTCAAGGAGGTCAACGCCGAGATCGCATTCAACCAGCGCCAGATCAAGGTGACCGAGCAGAACCTGCGCGTTTCGCAGACCGAGCTCGACGCCAAGCTCGAGCAGTCGTACCGCGTCGGCGAGCCCGACCTGTTCGCCTCCGTGCTCGGCCAGGAGACGCTGTCGCAGGTGCTTGCCGTGACCGACCTGTTCGACCGCTCGCAGCGGCAGGCCGCCGATATGGTCGGGGACCTCCGCTCGACGAAAGCCAGCCTCAAGCAGCAGCGGCGCAGCCTCGAAGTCGCGCAGGACCGCGCGCAGGCGCTCCGGGCCGAGCGCGCCGCGGAGAAGCGGCGCATCGACGCCGGCATCGCGCAGAGCCAGCAGCTGGTCGCGGGCCTCGAGGACGAGATCCAGCAGTTGATCGCCGAGGAGGCCGCTCGCCAGGAACGGCTGCGGCAGCAGGCGCTCGCGGCGCTCGCCGCCCAGCAGGCTGCCACCAACGCCCCCGGCAACGACGAGGTGGCGATCGGTGGATCCGTCGCCGACGCGGCAACGGCGGAGAGCGGCTCGGCCGCCGGCGCAGAGCCCGCCCCTGCCCCCGTCGAGCTACCGCCGACCGATGGCTCCATTGGTGCGCAGGCCGTCTCGATCGCGATGCAGTACCTCGGCACGCCGTACGTGTGGGGTGGTGGGTCACCGGGCGGCTTCGACTGCTCGGGCCTCACGTCCTACGTCTACGCCCAGCTCGGCATCGGCCTCAGCCACTACACCGGTTCGCAGTGGAACGAGGGCACCCGCGTGCCGGCCGATCAGCTGCTGCCGGGTGATCTGGTGTTCTTCCACTCGGATCTCCACCACATGGGCATGTACATCGGCAATGGGCAGATGATCCACGCACCGCAGACCGGCGATGTCGTCAAGATCTCCCCGTTGATGGACGCCTACGCGGGCGCCGTCCGCCCGTACTGAGGCGGCGTCGTCGAGCCGCGACAGGCGCGGCGCCGCGCGGACTCGGGTATTCTCCCGCTCGCTGCGCGCCCGTAGCTCAGCGGATAGAGCGCTGCCCTGCGGAGGCAGAGGTCGGACGTTCGAGTCGTCCCGGGCGCACTACGCGGAGGGTTCCGGTTTCGACCGGGACCCTCTTCGCGTTTGGCGCCGAGCAGCGACGGGCGGCTACGCCAGCGTGGTGGCCGTCGTTGCGCCCGCCGTCAGCGCCGCGCCCTCGGGGACTTCGACGCGCACGATGCCGATCGCGCGCGGAACGTCGAGCCACGGTGGTCCCGCCACGGACGTGACGACGCCGGCCTCCTTGCCCTCGAGCTCGAGCACCGTACCGGGCTCCACCGATGCCGAGAGCGCGAGTCGCCGGGGGCCCCGGTTGGCATGGCCACGGCGGTGGAGCCGCGTGACAGGCTCCTGGCCGATGAAGCAGCCCTTGTCGAACGACACCGCGGTCTCGACGAGATCGACCTCCGCTGGCATCCAGCGCTCATCGACGTCGAAGCCGAGGCGCACCTCGCCAGACTCGACGCGCAGTGCCTCGACCGCGTCGATCGTGACGAGCAGGGCACCTGACTGCACGGCCGTCGCGATGGCAGGCGCAAGCTCTGCCGCCGGCACGATCACGTCGAGTCGCGGCAGGGTGCCAAGCGTCGTCCAGCAGGACGTCCCGTCGACATCGATGGTCGCGGCGGCAGGACCGATCAGCGACACCAGCGACCAGTCGGCCGAGGCCGTGATCGTCACCTTCGAAGCGAGGCGGTAGCGCGTCAACTGGCGCACCAGGGCATCGGCAGCTACCGGCTCGACCGTCAGGAGAAACTGCTCACCCCCGCGACGCGTGACGCGCAGGTCGGCGAGCACCTTCGCCTTCGGCGTGAGCAGCAACGCTCGACGCGACGCGCCGTCGGCGAGGCCCGTCAGGTTCTGCGTGAGCAGATTCTGCAGAAACGCCTCGGCATCAGGCCCCTCGACAGCGACGAAGGCCCGCGGTGGTGCGAGCACGCCGACACCGGTGCGCAGCGCGGAGAGCTGATCGGCGGAAGCGGCAGGCGTTGGCATCATCCGGAGGTTCGCACACCTCGCAGGTGCGGTTGCCCCACACGGCCAAGCAGGGGAGGTACCCTGCGACGGAGAACGCTGCTTTGGTGCCGTCCGACACCCATCCTGCCCACGGCCCCATTGAGGTCGCTCCGCTCCTACCGGGTCCCGATCCGGTCTGGACGCGCAACCGCGTGATCGCGCTGATCCTCGCGTACCTCGTCGGCCTCGGCGGCATGGTGCTGTTCAAGGGTGTCTACCTCTCGCCCGACCGGTACTTCCTGATCCTGCTCGTGCCCGCGCTCGTGCTCGGCGTCGCGCGGGGCTACGTGCGCGACTTCCTGCCGATGATCGTCGCGATCCTGATCTACGAGCAGTTGCGCGGGCTCGCCCACCTCGCCAACCCCGAGCCGTACTACATGCCGCATCTCCTGTTCGACGAGGTGATCTTCTTCGGACGCAATGCCACCGTCGTGCTGCAGGACTGGATGTGGACGGGCACCGTGCAGTGGTACGACCAGGTGCTTGGTCTGCTCAATCGCGCGCACTTCATCGTGCCGCCGACCCTGCTCTTCATCATCTGGCTCGATCGCCGCGAGCACTACTACCGCTGCGCCACCGCGCTGGTTGCAACCTCGCTGATCGGCGCCTTCATCTTCCTCGTCTACCCGGCCGCACCGCCGTGGGCCGCCGCGGAAATCGGACTCCTGCCCGAGATGACCAAGATCGGGTACGCCCAGGCCGCGGCAGCGCCTGTGTCCGCGAACAAGTCGTTCATCGAGAGCCTGATGCTGCCCAATCCGTACGCCGCCGTGCCGAGCCTCCACACGGGCTACTCGACCCTCGTCGCGATCTTCGCGCTGACGTGGAAGCGCCGGTTCGGCTACGTGATGCTGCTCTACCCGCTGACGATGTACTTCTGCATCGTGTACTTCGCCGATCACTACATTTCCGATATCCTCGTCGGGATCGCCGTCGCCCTGCTCGGCTGGTGGGTGGCCGGTCGCATGATCAATCGCCCGTTCGGGCTCGGCCCCCTCGCCGGGCCGTTCTCCCCGCCGATCTCAACCGCACGCTTCGGAAGGCCGACTCGATGAGCAAGGACCAGCAGCAGGAGACCGCCGAGACGACGGCGCAGGATCGCCGCCCGAAGGCCGAGGTGTTCGTCTGCTGTCCGCTGTGCGGCGCCGACGATTACCGCGTCAAGGTCGAGGACACGATCGGCGCGCGCGTCGCCGACCCGCGCGTCCACTACACGTGCACGTCGAGCGCGTTCGGCGAGCATGGTCGCATCGTCGAGTGCCGTTCCTGCCATCTCGTCTACATGAATCCCCGGCCGCACCACGAGGCGGTCGTCGAGAACTACGGCGACGTCGAGGATCAGTCGTACATCGACGAGGAGCAGGGGCGCATCGAGACCTTCGCCGAGAGCCTCGCCCACGTGCAGCGGTACCGCCGGTCGGGCCACCTGCTCGACGTCGGCTGCCACGTCGGCACGTTCCTGACCCTTGCACAGGACGCCGGCTTCGACGTCGCGGGCGTCGAGCCGTCGCGCTGGGGTGCCGAGATCGCCAACTCGCGGATCGACGGGCACGTGCACTGCGGTGCGATCGAGGATGCGCCGCTGCCCGAGGGCGGCTACGACGTGATCACCCTGTGGGACGTCATCGAGCACCTGCCCGACCCGGCGCTCGACATCCGGGCGATCTACGCGGCCCTGCGCCCCGGAGGGATCTTCGCCGTCTCCACGATGGATGTCGAATCGCTGTTCGCCAAGGCCTTCGGCAAGCGCTGGCCGTGGTACATGCAGATGCACCTCGTGTATTTCTCGCGCCAGACGCTCTGCGAGATGCTGCGCCGCGAGGGCTTCCAGATCGCCGAGGTCTCCACCCACGTGCGTCGCGTCCGCCTGACGTACCTCGCCTCGCGCCTCGACGCCTACTCGCCGACCATCGGTCGTCTCGCGACCGCCGTGCTCGACAAGGTCGGGCTGGCTGAGCGCACGGTGGGGGTCAGCTTCGGCGATATCTTCACCGTCATCGCGCGCAAGCCCGAGTCCGCCTAGCGCCGATGGCCGTCGCCGCCGTCGATGCGCCACGTGTGCGGGCGCGCTTGGACGGCTGGCGGTATCCGCTCGCGATCGGCGTGCTGTCGCGCGTCTTCTCCATGCTCGTGGTCGGCGCGATCGGCCTCGCGCGTCGCGAGGACGGCTCGAGCGTGCTCGACGCGATGCTCGATCCGTTCGGCAAGTGGGACGGGATCTGGTACCAGCGCATCGCGGACTACGGGTACGACCCGACCGTCGCGCACGGCAATGGCGTCGCCTTCTCGCCGCTCTATCCGCTGATGGTGCGCGAGGTGGCGGCGACCCTCTCGGTCACCTACCTCGTCGCCGGCGTGATCGTCTCGACCGTCTGCTTCCTGCTCGCGATCGTGCTGCTGCACGGGCTGATCGCCCGGCGCTCTGGCGAGCGTGTCGCGCGCACGGCGGTCTGGCTGACGGCGTTCTTCCCCGTCGCGTACCTCTTCTCGTCGGTCTACACGGAGAGCCTCTACCTGCTGCTGACGGTGCTGACCTTCGTCCTGCTCGAGCGCGGCTGGGTGCTTGGCTCCAGCATCATCGGCGCGCTGACGGTGCTGGCGCGCCCGCAGGGCATCCTGCTGACGCCGGCGCTCGCGCTGCGCGTGTGGAAGGACGAGGGGCGCCGCCCGAGCTGGCGGCTGGCGTTGCGGCTCTCGCCCCTCCTCTTGCTGCCGCTCGCCTACGTGGCCTTCGGTGCGTACCTCTACTACCGCACCGGCAACCCCTTCGCGACGCAGACGGCGCAGGCGGCCGGGTGGGGTCGCGGCGTCAATGTGCTGCTGGTGCTGGGGCTTCCGATCGCGATCCTGAACGGCCTCTACGTCGGTCTGCACGACACCTCGCGCTTGATGTACATCCTCGACACGGCGTTCGCGATGACGTGGGGTCTCCTGCTGATCGAGGGTCTGATCCGCAAGCGCCTGCCGGGCGAGTACCTCCTCTACGGCGCGCTGGCGGTGATCCTGCCGGTGCTCGCGGGCACCTATCTCGCGCTCCCGCGCTACGGCATGGGCATCTTCGTCGTGATGTGGCTTGCCGCGATCCACGTCGCCTCCCGCCCGCGGCTGTCACGCGGCCTCAAGGTCGCACTGCCGCTGGCCCTGATCGGCACGGCCGTCGTCTCGCTCGGCTTCGAGCACTACACGCCGTAGGCGCGGTTTGCAGCGGGTAGGCTTCTCGCCATGTCCGATGCTCCTCGCTACGGCGTGCAGTCGATGGTCGATCCGCTGCGCCGCGTCCTCATCCGCCGACCCGTCACCCACGGCGACTTCGCCGCCGCCGATTGGCGCGAGCCCGATCCGGCCCGGCTGACGGCCGAGCACGAGGCCTTCGGGGAACTGCTGGCGCACCTCGGCTGCGAGGTTGTGGTCGCTGCGCCGCTCGAGGGGCTCGTCGATTCCGTCTACGTCTGCGACCCGGTCTGGGTGTGCGGCCAGGGTGCGATCGTCCTGCAGTCCGCCAAGCCGCAGCGGGTCGGCGAGGGGGAGGGCATGGTGCCCGACCTCGAGGCCGCGGGCGTGCCGATCGTCGGACGGCTGACAGGTGCCGCGACCGCCGACGGCGGCGACATGGTCTGGCTCGACCACGAGACGCTGGCCGTGGCGCGCGGCTATCGCACCAATGCCGAGGCGCATCGTCAACTCGACGAGATCCTGGCGGCCGAGGGTGCGAAGACGCTGCGCTTCGACCTGCCGCACGATCGTGGCGCCGAGCACGTGCTGCATCTGATGAGCTTCATCTCGCCCGTCACGCTCGACCTCGCAGTCGTGTTCGAGCCGCTCGCGCCCGTCACCCTCATGCAGGAGCTGCAGGAGCGCGGCATCGGCGTGATCTCCCTCGACGAGGACGAGTACTGGACGATGGGCTGCAACATCCTCGCCACGGCCCCCGGCGTCGTCGTCGTGCTCGACGGCAATCCGAAGATCCGCCGCGCGATGGAGGCCAAGGGCATCGAGGTGCACGCGTACCAGGGCGCTGACGTGTCGCTGAAGGGCGATGGCGGCCCGACCTGCCTGACGCGCGAGCTGCTCCGCCAGCCATGACGTTCGACCACGCGGACGGTAGGCTTCCGGCATGAATCCGCGCCGTCTCGTCGGTCTCGTCGCGGTGCTCGTCGCCGGCGTCGTGGCGCCGCACGCCGCGGCGGCGCCGAGTCCCGTCGAGCTGTCCACCGAGATCTCGCTCGGCGGGCTCGCCTGGAAGACCTCGAGGATGCCCGACCTCGATCAGGTTCGCGCCCGGACGCTGACGGTTCTCGGGCTGCCCGGCAACGGCATCAACTACTGCGCGCCGACCACGGCCGTCGACGTCCTCTCCTACCTCGCCCGCGGCGGCTTCCGCACGGGTGTCGATGGCACCACCGACTTCGCCGCACCGGAGAACTACGACGCCGGCACGGAGGCGATCCGGGCGATGGGCGTCGAGATGGGCACGAACGCGACGGGCGGTACGGGCGTCCTCGAGTTCGTCGACACGTTCCAGCAGCACCTCGGTCGCGCCGCGGCCGTCGGCACGCTGCACGCCGTGGGCGGGTCGTACCGCTCCTCGGATCGCCTGCCGCCTACGGCGCAGGAGCTCGCCGAAATCGGCATCGACGGCGCGGTGGTGGCGCTGATCCTGGGCAGGTACGCCTCGGGCACGGACAACGGGGGCACGTTCTTCCGACGGATCGGCGGGCACTTCGCCGTGCTGTCGGGCGTCACCACGGTGCGCCCGTACACCGCCGCGACGCTCAACATCACCGATCCCTGGACTGCGAACGTCAGAGACGACACGCAATCGCCGTATTTCGCCGAGACCTACACCATGACGATGTCGACGGTGCGCGTCCGGTCCACCACCAACGTGGTCGAGACGCATCGCGTCGGCATTCTCGACGGCACCTACGCGGGGTGGCACGTCGAGGGCTACGTCGCGCTCTACCCCGAGCGGTACCTGACGATCCGCGACGGCAGCCTGGTGCGCCTCACGCCGAAGCCGTTCTTCGAGGAGGGGCCCAAGACGGACCGGTACGACCTCGACAGCCGGGTGGTCGATGGCGCCTTCTCGG
>JBILWG010000146.1:0-5143 GCA_044369995.1 Gaiellales bacterium
CGGCCGTGCCGCCAGAGTCTCGCGGATCGAACCCGCGCCCGATCGACATCTCCGCAGCGTTGCTGCCGCAGTTGCCACCGGCCGTGCGGTTCGCGGTGACGGTCGAGCTGAAGCCGTTGTCATCGACATCCGAGAGCACCTTGACGACGTCGGAACCGGATTCCAGCACCGAAAGCATCAGAACATTGGGCCAGTTCGTGCGCGCCGCGCCACCGAACGCCACGCGCACCGGTTGGCTCGCAGGCCACGCGCCGCTGCCGCCGGATGCGACACTGAAGCTCTCGGACGATGCCGCGGGCGTCGCGCCTGCGGCCAGCGGCCGGATGGTCACGGTGATGGAGTCCGACGAGGCCTCACTGGCGATCGCGATGTACGGCTGCGTCGCGCCATTGCCCACGGCGATCCCGTCGTACTGCGAGGCCACCAACGAGGAGGTCATGGTGATGAGCGTCGGCGTCGCGCTCGACAGGTCGGCGTTCCAGGTACTCGTGCCGTCGCGCACCACGATCACGTCGGCGCCTCCGACCACGTGGCCCCAGTAGAGCTCGCGCGTGTTCCCCGCGCCGGCAATGGTTCCGGTGACAGTGCTCCACGTGACGCCGTAGTCGCGGGAGTACTGCACACGTCCGTTGACGATGACCGCGACCTCGCCCTCAACGCCGCTCGTCGCCATGTTGCTGCCGTTGATCGCCGTGTCGCCATTGAGCCCGGAGCCGGACGAATCCGTCTGTCCGGTCACCGGTGTCCACGTGCCGGCACAGTCGGTCGTCACGAAGACCTGTGGAATGACCGAGGTCGCGAGATAGAACTCGCACGGCGCACCGCCGGCCAGCACTCGACTGACCTGCCCACCGAAGATGTCGAGCGCCGCGAAGGTCGTGCCGGAGGGCGTGGCCGCGACGTTGGAGACCACGGTGCCGCCGCTGAGGGTCACGGCCTGCGACTCGACCTGCGTGCCCGCGTCGTGCACGAGGAGCTCGACAGCGTCCCCGTCGGCCGGCTCCGCGCCGCCGCCGCCCGTCTCGACCACGATCGAGAAGTCACCGCCGCTGTCCGTTACGTCCGCGCCCACCGCGCGATCGTCGGCAGTACCCGCGCCGTTGCGATCGATCACGACGACCTTGGCCCCTTCGAGCACGGCGCCGCCGGACTCGGACGTCACCTCGCCTGTCACGGTCGTGTCGGCGAGCGCGAGCCCGGGGATCGACAGCAGTGCCGCTGCCACGGCGAACACGAGAACCAACGACCGCGAAGCAGGCATCTTCGACTCCTCCCGTCGCAGCGACCCGGAGATCGGGGTGCGGGCTGGGTGCGCGACGGGAGGATGCTACATCAGCGCCCGGACCGAGATCAACCCTCCGTTACCGGCAGGTCACCGCGAACGATGTCCCGTCATGCGCCGTATGGACCGCGATGGCAGACGGCGGCCGCGCCCCAGCGGGCAGCCACCTCCACCGCGTCGTGCATGCCGAGCCCGCGGCCCAGCGCATAGGTCAGTCCAGCGGCGAACGTATCGCCCGCGCCGTAGGTATCGCCCGTCTCGCCCGGCAGTTGCTGCCGGGCCCAGAGCCCCGAGTCGTCGGTCGACATCCAGCGCCCGCCGCGCTCGCCGTCGGTCATCACGATCGCCTTGGTGTGCTTGCCGAGAATGCGGAAGTCGATCTGCTCGCCGCGGTCCGACAGCGAGCCGATCACGACGTCGGCCTTCACGCCGCTCTCGACGAGCGCGTCGAGCTGCCGCGCCGAGCAGACGAGGATCCCGGCGCGGCGCGCCTCCTCGATGCCCGTGGGCTCGCCGCACGTCGCGTAGACCGCCGCACAGCCGTCGAGGTCCTCCCAGCCGATCGGGTCGTCGCTGCGCGGATACTCGTTGGGCTGGGACACGATGATCGTGCGATCGCCGCTGGCGTCGAGGATCGTCATGGCGCGCGCCTGGCGTCCGCCGCGCACCCCGGCGCGCAGCTCCACCTGCTCCTCGGCCATGCGGGCCCGCGTCGCCTCGCCCTCGGTGTCCCGGGCGAGCGCCGTGTAGAACAGCACCTCCGCACCGGCCCGCGCCAGCGCGATCGCCACCACCGCACCGCCACCGGCCGGCTCCTCGAAGGGCTCGCGGAGGTGCACGATCTCCCCCGCCTCCGGCACGGCGTCGGCGTACCCGAACAGCACCCACTCGACGTGGCCGACGACCCCGATCCGCGGCCTCGCCGGACTCATCGCACGCTAGCGTTCGAGCCCGTTGGCGTCGACGGCGGCGAACAGCCGATCGACGTGATCGTCCCATTCGACGCCCGGCTCCCAGCTGGGCACCTCGACGCCGCCGGCGGTGAGCGTGTCGACGAGCTGGGCGATCAGCTGCTTCTCGAAGATGATGCTGGCGGCCGCGATCGCCTCCTCGCGCGTCGGCGCAGAGGCCTCGATCGGCTCGCGGAACGCGGTACCGGCGGGGCGCACGAGCGCGAGCCAGCCCGACGGCCGCTCGGGCTGCAGCAGCACGACGAACCCGTACTTCCGCGCCCGGGTCTTGAGGTCGTTGGCGGGGTTCTTGATGTTCACAGCGGGAACCCTAACGCACGCGGGCCCGATGATTATCGAGCGCGCGATCGAGGTACAGCGCGGCGGAGACCAGCGAGAGATGCGTGAAGGCCTGCGGGAAGTTCCCGAGCGCCTCGCCCGAGGGACCGATCTCCTCGGAGTACAGCCCGAGGTGGTTGGCGTAGGTGTGCATCTTCTCGAAGGCGAGCCGCGCCTCATCGAGATTGCCGGCCCGCGCCAGCGCCTCGACCCACCAGAACGAGCAGATCGAGAACGTGCCCTCCTCCCCGCTCAGCCCATCGTCGGCGGCCAGCGCCGGGTTGTAGCGGTAGACGAGCGAGTCCGTCACGAGCTCGTCGCGGATCGCGTCGAGGGTCGACACCATCAGCGGGTCGTTGGGCGACACGAAGTGCCCCATCACCATCATCAGCGTGGAGGCATCGAGCACGTCGCCGTCGAGCACCTGCACGAACGCCTGCCGGTCCTTCGAATAGCCGCGCGTCATGATCTGCTCGAAGATCGCGTCGCGGGTCTCGCGCCACGCGATCCGCGGGCAGGGGAAGCCGCGTGTCTGCGCGATGCGCAGCGCGCGGTCGAAGGCGATCCAGCTCATCAGGCGCGAGTAGGTGAAGTGCTGCTGCCCGCCGCGGACCTCCCAGATGCCCTCGTCCTTCGAGTCCCAGTGCAGCATCAGCCAGTCGAGCAGCTCCACGACGACCTTCCACAGCTCGTAGTCGATCGGCTCGCCGCGCTTGTCGTACAGGTAGATGCTGTTGATCAGCTCGCCGTAGATGTCGAGCTGCAGCTGGCCCGCCGCGCCGTTGCCGACCCGGACGGGGCGCGACTGGCGGTAGCCCTCGAGGTTGTCGAGCTCGAACTCCTCGAGCTCGTGCCGCCCGTCGATGCCGTACATGATCTGCAGCGGCCCGGCGTTCGAGGAGTGCTGCTCGAGCGCGCGCGCCTTCAGGAACGCCATGAAGTCGCGCGCCTCCTCGGTGAAGCCGAGCTTGAGGAAGGCGTAGAGCGTGAACGACGCGTCGCGGATCCAGGTGTAGCGGTAGTCCCAGTTGCGCTCGCCGCCGATGCCCTCCGGCAGCGACGTCGTGGGTGCGGCGACGATCGCGCCGGTCGGCCGGTAGCAGAGCAGCTTCAGCACGAGCGCGGAGCGACGCACCGTCTCGCGCCAGCGGCCGCGGTACGTGCACTGGTTGAGCCAGCGCCGCCAGTAGTCCACGGTGTCGGCGAAGAGGTGCTGGCACACCTCCTCGGGAAAGGGGCGGGCCGAGTGGCCGCCGTCGGGGATGCGCTCCAGCACGAACGTGCGGCGATCGCCCGGCTCGAGCGTGAAGAACGCGTGCACGCCCCCCGCGTCCTCGCTGAGGGCGACGGGCGAGTCGAGCGCCAGCGTCAGGTCGTCCGTCGAGAAGACGGCCCCGTTCGCGTCGATCGACAGCTCGTGCTCGGTGCGGCCGTAGTTGAAGCGCGGCGAGCAGTCGAGGCGGAAGTGCATGTGGCCGCGGACGCACTGGACGATGCGGACGATGCGATGCCGATCCTCCTCGGCCGCACCGACGGGCATGAAGTCGATCACCTCGCCGACGCCCTGGTCGGACAGGAAGCGGGTGATCAGGACGTTGGTGTCCGGCAGGTACAGCTGCTTGGTGCGGGTGTCCTGGTCGACCGGGCTGATGCGGAACAGCCCGCCCTTCTCGCCGTCGAGGATCGCGCCGAAGACGCTCGGCGAGTCGAAGCGCGGGCAGCAGTACCAGTCGATCTCACCCTGCTGCGTGACGAGGGCGACCGAGTGCAGGTCGCCGATGATCCCGTGATCCTCGATTGGCGCGTACTGCGTCATCTGCTGTGGCTCCGCCCGGTCGTCGAACGGAGTGTACGGCGGCTACGCCGAGTGCGCGGCGAGGTTGAGCGTCGAGGCCAGGCGGTCCTTCGGCATCATGCCGACCGCGCGCTCGACGAGCTCGCCATCCTTGAAGAGGGCGATCATGGGGATCGACATCACGCCGAACTGCCCGGCGAGGCCCGGCTCGGCGTCGACGTCGACCTTGCCGACCTTGATCTTGCCGGCGTAGTCGCCCGCGAGCTCGTCGATGATCGGCCCGAGCGCCTTGCACGGTCCGCACCACTCGGCCCAGAAGTCGATCAGGACGGGAATGTCGGACTCGACGACCTCGCCCTGCCAGTTGGTGCTGTTGATCTCGACTGCGTTGCTCATGGGGTGCTCCTTGGAAAACCGGTGCGAATGCGTGGCCTCAGTATGCCGGGCGCGTCGCCCGTCTACCTCTGTAGACGAACGACGCGCCGCTGGCATTCCCGCGACTACGTGTGGATGCTCTCGAGGACGAACCGCCCGGCCTTGGACACGCCGAGAATGGCGATCGGGACGTTCGGGCGGTTGCCCGTCGACGGCGCGATCGTGATCGGCCCGGTCGCGCCGGCGAAGTTCTTGGTGTGGAGGATCTCCTGGCTGAACGCGTCGAGGTCGGTCGTCCCGGCCTCCATCACCGCGTTGGCCCAGAGGCGCACGGAGTCGTACGCGTAGATGCCCCACGTGCCGGGCGCCTTGCCGAACTGCTTGGTGTAGTTCTTCACATAG
>JBILWG010000030.1:0-14682 GCA_044369995.1 Gaiellales bacterium
GGCGTCGACGCCACGTAGTAGGTGACGTTCGGCTGCAGACCGTACGCCTGCGCGCCCGTGCCGAAGAGCACCGGCTGGCTGGCCTCAGGTGCGCCGCCCCACGTGGGCATGCCGACGGTGATCGTGTCGCCGCTGGCATCCACCGACTTCACCGCGAGGTTCGCCTGCGAGTAGGCGAGGTTGCGCGCACTCGCCTGCGTGATGAACGGCGCAGCCGACTGGGTCGGATCCGTCTGGTACACGTGGATCGACCAGAAGCCCCTGGCGTCGCCCGACGCGTTGTTCACCGTCGGCGGGAACGTGCCGTTGAGCGGCAGCGTCGTCGTCGTTGCCGGCGGCGGCGTGAACGTCATCTTGTACGTGTTGTCGCCCAGCAGCTGCGTGGCGTTCGTGCCGTCGAGATTGTTCGCCTGGGCATAGACGGCATCGAGCGGCACGTTGGCCGAGCCTCCGGCCACGACGACGGTGGCGCGGTACAGGTACCCGACCACGCTGTTGGGGTACGTGCCGATGTCGTTGTTGAGGTACGACCAGAAGTTGGTCGTCTGCGACGCGCCCAACGCGGACTGCATCGCGGCCACCGTGGCCTGCCCGGCCTCATAGCCGGCCTGCAGGGCGTCGAGCTGGTCGGAGCCCCAGTTGCGCGGCACGAGGTAGCCGTTCGCACGCAGCCCGAGCGGTCCGAACAGGCGCAGCGCCTTGGCCTGCCCGTACGACGGGTTCTGGAACGTCTTCCTCGCGTTGGCCTGCGGAACCACCCACGCGGGCAGCGCCGCGAGCGGCGTGTTGCCGAGACCCGTCGTGCGCGACGGCAGCGGGTTGAGCGCAAGCGAGCGGCCTGCCTGCTTGAAGAACGCAAGCGCCTGCGTGGGGGCGTTCTTCCACTTCTGCGCCCGCTGCAACTGCGCCTTGCTCGGCGGATACGAGGTCGTGGTCGGATAGATCGGCTTGTTGCCGTTGGCCTGGAACTGCGCGAGCGTGTTGAACGCGAACTTCTGGAGCGTGCTCGCGCTGATCGACGCGACCGATGCCGGATTGTCGGACGGCACCAGCGAATCCGCGCGGATGCGGATCAGCATCCAGTTGTAGTTCGTGTCGGTCGGCAGCACGCGGTAGGTGAAGCCGTCGATCGTGGCCACACGCTGGCGGGCGTACTGCGACGTGGGGCCGACGATCAGGTACGAGGTCGGCTTCAGCGACGGCGTGGTGCGCGTGCCGATGCTGCCGGTCGAGTTGATGAAGTTGTCCAGCAGGTTGACCACGTAGTAGTTCCTGGCCGACGGCGGCACGGTGAGCACCATCTCCTTGGTACCGCCATTCGGCGTGCCCGCCACCGGGCGCCCGCTCAGGTCGATCATCGAGTTGAGATACAGCACCGACGCGTCGCCGGCATTCGTCGCGAGGTTGTTCCACGCGGCGGCCGATGTGCCCTTGCCCCCGAGCACGTTGACCGGCGCGGTCTTGAGCGCGTTGTACTTCAGGAAGCGATAGACGAACTCGGGAGCCAACGCCCAGGCGTACGCATCAGCGGCCAGCTTCTGGATCTCCGCCGGGTCGGTGAGCGGCGAGGGTGGGCCCTTGGGCGCGGCAGTTGCCGCGGAGGCACTCGACGACCCGGCGATCGCGACTACCAACGCAACGATGGCCAGTCTGGTTACTCGTGCGATGGAATTGCGATGCATCTGACGGACTCCGGTTCACTCATGTTCTTGCTGCCGTGGAAGAGCACTGTACGCGGCAACCGCACCGCAGGCTCACGCTCACGCCGAGCGGAGGCGCCGCCGGCGTGCTCTACGGCGCGGTCTGCGGGACGACCAGCGGTGGCGCACCCCGGTCGACGACCTTCACCACGGCCATCATGCCGTGATCCTCGTGCACCAGCACGTGGCAGTGCATCACGAACGTGCCCGGGTAATCGCCGAACGGAATGCGAATCGTGATCGTCTTGCCCGGCGGGACGGCGATGGAATCGGCCCACTCGGGCTCGCCCTTCAGCGCCTTGCCGTCACGACGGACGATCTGATAGTCGTCGACGTGCAGGTGGAAGTTGTGCCATTCCGGCGAATCGTTCGCGATCTTCCACTCCTCCACGGTGTTGAGCCCGACCACGAACGTGGGTCCGGCCTTGCCGTCATGGTCGTGGAACATCGCGCCGTCGATGAAGAACCGTGGCGGAGCCTGCGTGAAGCGGATCGTATGCCGCGCGGCAACGCGCACGTTCGGACCCCGCAGGTCGCGCGCGGGCAGCAGGTTGGCCGGAATCTCCTGCGGCGTCATGGCCGCGCCCGACACCTTCAGCGTCGCCACCTGGACGCGCGGCTGCTTGCCGTACGGGGTGGGCCGTTGGTTGAACTCGGCCTGGATCAGCGAGAACGTCCCGGGATTCTGCCCCGCCTGCACGAGCACCTCCATGCGCTGACCGGGCGCCAGCCACAGCTCGCCGACCTGCTTGGGATGGGCGAAGGTGCTGGCGTCGGACGACAGCTGCCAGTAGCGTGCGCCACCCATCGGCAGGATCTTCAGGAACCGCTCGTACGAGGCGTTGAGCAGACGCCAGCGCTGCGTCTCGCCCGGTCGGATGTCGATCCGCGGCTGAACCTGGCCGTTGATCGTGATCAGCCGACCGTCCGGTGGCAGGTACTGCGAGCTGGCGATGGTGCCGTTGTGGACCGTCGCGTTCTGGAAGACCATCAGACGATCCTCGAGCCCCGCGATGCCGGGCACCTCGTCGAGGCCGCCCCTGACGATGATCGCGCCCGCCTGCCCCGCGCCGACCTGCATGTCCGTGTAGCGGTGCCCGTGCGGGTGATACCAGTAGACGCCGGCGGGGTGATCCTCGGGCAGTTCGTACCGATATTGGTACTGGCCGCCGGGCGGGATCCGCAGCAGCACGTCATCCGAGGGAGCGGTCGGCGAGACGTGCATGCCGTGGACGTGCAGGTTGGTGACGTTGCCGAGCGGCTGCGGATAGACGGCGTACGGCTGGCCCGGGAAGATCGGCGGCGGATTCTCCGACGACGCCCCGTACGGCAGGTAGCGCGCCTTCATCCGGTTGCGCAGCAGGACGTTCATCGTGTCGCCCGGATCCACCACCATGGTCGTGCCGGGGAACTGGCCGTTGTAGACCTGGCTGCGCACCGTGCGGCCGCCGAGGTCGAACGTGCTCATGCCCGCCGTCAACGTGTAGTCGAGCACGCCGTTGACCGAGGTCACCTGGTTCGGCGTCTGCAACGGCTGCCCCGTCGCGAAGCCCTCGCAGGGCTTGCACGGCGGCGCCTCCCTGGTGACGGCAGCGGCGGGCACCGTCCGCGTCAGCAGCGTCGCGCCGGCGACGATCGCGACCAGCACCAGCAGGGCTCCCGCCACGCGGACGATCAGCGACGTCATCGTGCTCATTCAGGGAGCATAGTCGGCTGCAACGATGGGGCATACTCCAGCGGATGACCGGGCAACCCGAACTGACCCTCAGCAACTGGCTCTGGGACATGTACGGCACGCGCTCGCTGCAGCGCATCCCGGAGTTTCGGGAGGGACTGCTGACGATCAGTCGCGGTGACGGTCCCGTACGCGTGCTGCCGACGGCACCGGTGGACCTCGATGCGCTGACGCTCACGAGTCGTTCGGGCAGCACCATCACGCTCGCCGAGCATCTCGACACCTCGTACACCGAGGGCCTCCTCGTCGTGCAGAACGGTTCAATCGTCTACGAGCGCTACTGCAACGGCCTGGACGCCGACACCCGGCACATGCTCGCCAGCGTCACGAAGTCGGTCACGGCATCGCTGCTCGGCATCGAGATCGCCCGCGGCACGCTGACGCGTGACGCGCTGATCGGCGACATCGCACCGGAGTTCGCGGGCACGAGCGTTGCCGACGCCACCATCGGCCAGGTCATCGACATGACCGCCGGCACCGACTTCGACGAGACACACGACCTGCTCGCCGACCCGACGGAAGAGGCGGCCGTCCTGCGCTTCATGCGCCAGAGCGGGTCGCTGCCGCTCGACGGCGCCGAGCCGATCGGCACGCTCGCGAGCTTCCGCGAGTTCGGTCGGGCCTATCCGCACGGCGAGCGCTTCGAGTACCGCACCCCGCTGACGTGCGTGATGGGTCGCGTGCTCGAGGTGGCCACCGGCCGGCCCTTCGCCGATCTCGCGAGCGACCGGCTGTGGTCGCGCATCGGCGCCGAGCACGACGCGCTGATCACCGTCGACACCGCCGGCTTTCCGTTCACCGGCGGCGGCATGACGGCGACCCTGCGCGACATCGCGCGCTACGGCCTCGCGCACCTCGACGGTGGCATCGTCGACGGCCAGCAGGTGATTCCCGCGGACTGGATCGCGTCGACCCGCGACGGCTCCGAGGACACGCGACGTGCCTTCGCCGCCTGCACCCAGCTCGCCGACGAGGATCGCGCCGCGTGGGCCGAGTATCGCAACGCCTTCTGGCTCGTCGAGCCGGGGCGCATCTACGAGGCACTCGGACTCTTCGGCCAGGTCTGCCGCATCAACACGGCGGCCAACTCCGTGATCGTGCGGTTCTCGGCGCAGCCGATGCTGGAGCGCGCGGAGATCGGCTACGAGACCTACCGCGCCCACGCGGCCATCGAGGCCGCGCTCATCGCGCGCAGCTAGATCCGGCCGGCCGCCCGCAGCAGCTCGACGACGCGGTCACGGGGCAGGCCGGGCACGCGCCGTCCGAGCCGGCCGTGCATCTCCTCGTTCGCGACGAGCGCGTTGACGATCGCCTCCTCGACGCACTGGACCGTGGCGGCGAAGAGGCTGTCGATCCGAGTCCAGGGCAGAAACCGCAGCTCGCTGATCTCGTCTGCCGTCGGCTCACCGAGCGGGAAGCCCCCGCTGAAGGCTCCTGGGTTGGCGGTCGAGAAGGCGAGGAAGATGTCGCCCGAGAAGTGCGAGCCCGTCGTGCCGAGCCGGGCCAGACCAAGCGGGATGCGACGTGCCATCGCCTTCAGCTGCGGTGGCAGAAGCGGTGCGTCGGTGGCGAGGATCACGATGATCGAGCCTGCGCCCGGCGGCACGACCCAGTCGTCGGATCCCAGCGGGTCGTCGTCCGCGAGCGCCTCGCCGAGCTTGACGCCGGCGATCGTCAGCTCGGAGCGCGAGCCGAAGTTGGCCTGCACGAAGGCGCCGACGGTGAACGTCTCCGGCCCCCACGACACCCGCCGCGACGCCGTGCCCGAGCCGGCCTTGAACCCGCAGCAGTTCATGCCCGTGCCACCGCCGACCGAGCCCTCCTCGAGCGGACCCGACGCAGCCGTGTCGAGCGCGGCGTGAACCTCCTCCTCCGTGATGCGACGATCGTTGAGCTTGTGCAGAAAGCCGTCCCACGTCTCGGCGGCGACAGGCAGCGCCCACTCGTCATTCGGGTCCGGAAAGCGCGAGTGCACCCAGCTGTTGATGCCCGCCTGGGCGATGCCGACGGCGGCGGTGCTCGTGATCGCGATCGGGAGGCTGACCGTGCCCGTCTCCTCCATCCATGCCCAGCCCGTCATCTCGCCATTGCCGTTGAGCGAGTAGACCCCGGCGGCGCAGGCGTCGTGCGGATGGGCTTTGCCACGCGGATGGATACCCGTCACACCCGTGCGGACGTCGTCGCCCTCGATCACCGTCGTGTAGCCGACCTCGACGCCCGCCACGTCGGTGATCGCGTTCCACGGCCCGGGTGTGCCGTCGAAGGGGATGCCGAGCGCGCGGGCACGCGGCTTGCCGGCGGGAGTGGCGCAATGCGGATCGCTCATGCCCGGGAGTATGACGCGCGCGCCAAATGCCCGTAGGCTTTCCCGGACGAGGAGGCGCCATGTCGGAAGAGGGATTCATCGAGCTCGAACACGGCCGGATCTGGTACCGCAGAAGCGGTGGTGGCGACGCCCTGCCGATCCTGCTGCTCCACGGCGGTCCCGGTGCCGCCGCGTACTACCTCGAGCCGCTCGAGGAGCGTCTCGCCGCGCACCGCCCGGTCGTGGTGTACGACCAGCTCGGCTGCGGCCGCTCCGACATGCCCGACGACACGTCGCTCTGGACGATCGACTACTTCACGAGCGAGGTCGACCAGATGCGCGAGGCGCTCGGGCTCGACCACTGCCACCTGCTCGGCCAGTCGTGGGGCGGCTGGCTGTCGATCGACTACCTCTGCCGGCAGCCGCAGGGAATCGAGAAGGTCGTGCTCGCCTCGACCTCGTCGAACATGCCGCTGTTCGGCGAGAACTGCCGCCGACTGATGGCCGAGCTCCCCGCGCCGCACGGCGAGGTGCTGCTGGCCGGCGATCTCGATGATCCGCGCTACCCCGCGGCCGAGATGGCGTTCTACATGCGCCACGTCTGCCGCCTCGACCCGTGGCCCGAATGCATGGCGAAGACCGGCGAGTCGCTCGACGGCAATCAGGTCTACAACACGATGAACGGCCCCAACGAGTTCACCCTCGTCGGCAACATGAAGGACTGGTCGCGCGATGCCGACCTCCACCGCATCACGCAGCCGACCCTCGTCACGTACGGCGCGTACGACGAGCTCGGCGAGCCCTGTGCGCTGAAGATCGCGGAGGGCATTCCGCACGCGGAGCTCGTGTGCTTCGCGGAGTCCTCGCACGTCGCCCACATCGAGGAGGCCGACCTCTACGCCGCCACCGTCGAGGCCTTCCTCTCCCGCTCGGAGCCGCAGTGACCGATCTCGCCTACCTCACCGCCAGCGATGCCCTCGCGGGCTTCGCCGCGAAGACGCTCTCGCCCGTCGAGGTGCTCGACGCGCTGATCGCGCGTGCCGAGGCGGTCGAGCCAACGGTCAACGCCTTCTGCTGGACGCGCTACGACGAGGCGCGCGCCGAGGCGAAGGCGGCCGAGCAGCGGTGGATGGATGGCACGGCACGGCCGCTCGAAGGAATCGTCACCTCGATCAAGGACGAGATGCCCGTTGCCGGCCAGCCGTGGTCGATGGGTTCGCTGATCTACAAGGACCTCGTCGCGGATGAGACTTCGCCGCTGGCGCAGCGGATGTTCGACGCCGGCTGCATCCAGCACGCGCGCACCACGACCCCCGAGTTTTCGTGCGCCGCGTTCACGCAGTCGCGCGTGCATGGCGTGACGCGCAATCCGTGGAACCCGGAGTTCGCGGTCGGCGGTTCCTCCGGTGGTTCGGGGGCCTCGCTCGCCGCTGGTACCTCGACGCTGGCCGGTGGCTCCGACATCGGTGGCTCGATTCGCATCCCCGCCTCGTTCAACGGGGTCGTTGGGTTCAAGGCGCCGCACGGCCGCGTGCCGTGCGAGCCGCCATTCGGCCTCGACATGTACTGCCATAACGGTGGTCTCGCCCGCACGGTCGAGGACATGCGCCTGTTCCAGAACGTGCTGGCCGGCCCGCACGCGATGGACCATCGCTCGCTCCGCCCCAAGCTCGAACTGCCTGCGGACCCCGGCGACATCCGCGGACTGCGGATCGCCGTGACGACGGACTTTGGCGGCGGCTTCCCCGTCGATGACGACGTCGCGCGCAACACACTGGCGGCGGCAGACGCGCTGCGGTCGGCTGGCGCGATCGTTGACGAACTCCCGATCGCAATCCCCCGCGAGCTGATCTATGTCGCCTCGGCGTACCACTACACGTCGATCTTCGGTGCCTGGATCGCGGGCATGCTCGCCGAGCACCGCGATGAGATGGCGGACTACGCCATTGAGTTCGCCGAGCACTTCGTGAAGCGACAGGGTGACGCGAGCGGCTACACACAGATCGAGGCCGAGGCCGCGATTTGGAACATCGTCGGCCCGGTCCTCGAGTCGCACGATGCGCTGCTCTGTCCCACGGTGGGCATGCGCGGGCTTGTCGCCGGCGACGGGTACGTCGGCCACGGCATGGAGATTGGCGGACGCTCTGTTGACTTCTACTTCGACGGCATCATCACCGTGCTCTTCAACATTCTCAGCGCCTGCCCCGTGCTGAACGTGCCGAGCGGATTCGGTGATAACGGTGTGCCGACGGGTCTGCAGATCGTGGGCCGCACCTTCGACGACGCGACGACGTTCGCCATCGGCGCCGCGCTCGAGCGCGAGCGTCCGTGGATGGACGCGCCCGAACGGCGGCCGATGCAGGCCTAGGCGGCTGCGTCGGCCTTGAGGCCGAGCATGCCGTCGAGCAGCCACTCGGCGACGTACGCCGCGAACGAGGGACGCACGAGCAGGAGGTAGCGATCGTCGCCGCGCTGCTCGACCAGCACGCCGGCCTTGTGGATCAGCGTCTGCGCGCACCGGCCGGAGCCGAACGCCCGCGGGTGGAAATCAAGCGAGCGCTCCTCGCCGTCGGCGGCGACGAGCTCGGCGAGCCCTGCGCGATTAAGATCAAGGAAGGCATCCCGCAGGCGGAGCTCGTCCGCTTTGGGGAGTCCTCGCACGTCGCCCACATCGAAGAGGCCGATCTGTACGCCGCCACCGTCGAGGCCTTCCTCTCCCGCTCGGAGCACTCCATGACCGATCTCGCCTACCTCACCGCCAGCGATGCCCTCGCAGGCTTCGCCGCCCGGACGCTCTCGCCCGTTGAGGTTCTGGATGCGCTGATCGCCCGCGCGGAGTCGGTCGAGCCGGCCATCAACGCCTTCTGCTTCACGCGCTACGACGAGGCGCGCGCGGAGGCGAAAGCGGCCGAGCAGCGGTGGCTGGATGGCACGGCCCGGCCGCTCGAGGGGATCGTCACCTCGATCAAAGATGAGATGCCCGTTGCCGGCCAGCCGTGGTCACAGGGCTCGCTGATCTACAAGGACCTCGTCGCCGAGGAGACCTCGCCGCTCGCCCAGCGCATGTTCGACGCCGGCTGCATCCAGCACGCGCGCACCACGACCCCCGAGTTCTCGTGCGCCGCGTTCACCCACTCGCGCCTGCACGGCGTGACGCGCAACCCGTGGAACCCGGAGTTCGCCGTCGGCGGCTCCTCCGGCGGCTCCGGCGCGTCGCTTGCCGCCGGCACCTCGACGCTAGCCGGTGGCTCCGACAACGGCGGCTCGATCCGCATCCCCGCCTCGTTCAACGGGGTCGTGGGGTTCAAGGCGCCGCACGGCCGTGTGCCATGCGATCCACCATTCGGCCTCGACATGTACGGCCATAACGGTGGTCTGGCGCGCACCGTCGAGGACATGCGCCTCTTTCAGAACGTGCTGGCCGGCCCGCACCCGATGGACCACCGCTCGCTCCGCCCCAAGCTCGAACTGCCTACGGATCCCGGCGACATCCGTGGCCTGCGGATCGCGGTGACGACGGACTTCGGCGGCTGCTTCCCGGTCGACGCCGACGTCGTGCGCAACACGCTCGCCGCGGCCGACGCGCTCCGGGCTACCGGTGCAACCGTTGAGGAGGTTCCGCTCGCCATCTCCCCTGATCTCATGTTCGTCGCGTCGGACTACCACTATGCCTCGATCTTCGGGGCGTGGATCGCCGGGATGCTCGCCGAGCACCGCGCGGAGATGACGGACTACACCATCGAGTTCGCCGACTACTTCGCGGAGCGGGAGGAGGTGGCCAGCGGGTACACGCAGATCGAGGCGGAGGCCGAGATCTGGAACATCGTCGGCCCGGTCCTCGAGACCCACGACGCGCTGCTCTGCCCGACCGTCGGCATGCGCGGCCTCCTCGCCGGCGACGGCTACGTCGGCCACGGCATGGAGATCGGCGGCAGCCCGACGGATTCCTACTGGGACGGGATCATGACGGTGCTCTTCAACATCCTCAGCGCCTGCCCGGTCCTGAACGTGCCAAGCGGGTTCGGCGACAACGGTGTGCCGACGGGTCTGCAGATCGTGGGCCGCACCTTCGACGACGCGACGACGTTCGCCATCGGCGCGGCCCTCGAGCGCGAGCGTCCGTGGATGGACGCCCCCGAGCGGCGGCCGCTCCAGTCCTAGGCGGCGGTGTCGGCCTTGAGGCCGAGCATGCCGTCGACCAGCCACTCGGCGACGTACGCCGCGAATGAGGGGCGCACGAGCAGGAGATAGCGATCGTCGCCACGCTGCTCGACCAGGACGCCGGCCTTGTGGATCAGCGTCTGCGCGCACCGGCCGGGGCCGAAGGCACGCGGATGGAAGTCGAGCGAGCAGCACGTCGCGAGCACGGTGCGGGCCTCCGGGCCGGCGAGCTCGAGGCCGGTACGGTTGGCAGAGAGATCCACGACGGAGCCCTCCCCGCTGATCGCCTCCTCGAGCAGCGCCACGAGCGAGCGCTCCTCGCCGTCGGCGGCGATCACCAGCCACTCGTCCGGACTCAGCCAGATCGCGCGCCGACCACCGGACTCGGACACCAGATTGGCCTCCGACAGCTCAAAGCCGAGCGCGGCCTCGACGCGGCCGGCGGCTGCGCTGCCTGGCTCGACGCGCAGGCCGACCTGCGCCATGAACGGCACGGTTGTCAGCGTGGTGCCGGCGAAACCGGCGTCATCGATGCGGCTCTGCAGTGCCGCCAGCGGTTCTGCGCGGTCAGCCATCGCGGCGCGCCCCCTCCTGGTCGAAGATCACCGGGTCGACGATCTCGACCGCCACGGTCCGGTCTGCCAGCGGCGCGTAGATCGTCTCGCCGATGCGATTGCGACCGCCGCGTACCAGGGCGAGGCCGAACGTCCGCCCCATCGCGGAGCTCTCGTACGACGAGGTGACGTGGCCGATCATCGGCACGGGGATCTCGTACTCGGCGCTGTCGATCAGCTGTGCGCCCTCCGGCAGGCGATCCTTGGGATCGACCGGCAGGATGCCGACGAGCTGCTTGCGGTCGTCGCGCAACATGTCGGAGCGGCGCAGGCTGCGGCGGCCAACGAACTCCTTGTCGGCGATCATCCAGTCGAGTCCGAGGTCGAGCGGCGTGACGGTGCCGTCTGTCTCCTGGCCGACGATGAAGTAGCCCTTCTCGGCGCGGAGCACGTGCATCGACTCGGTGCCGTAGGGCGTGATGCCGAACGGCTGGCCGGCCGCATAGACGGCCTCCCAGAGTGCGAGGCCGTACGTCATCGGGACGTTGATCTCGAAGGCCAGCTCGCCCGAGAACGAGATGCGCGCCACGCGGCTCTCGATGCCCGCGACGACAGCGTCCTCCAGCTGCATGAACTTGAAGGCGTCCTGCGTCACGTCCAGTTCAGGTGCGAGCACAGCCATCACCTCGCGGGCCTTGGGTCCGACGACGGCGACGGTTGCCCACTGCTCGGTCACGCTCGTCAGCCACACGTCGAGGTCGGGCCACTCGGTCTGGAGGAAGTCCTCCATCCAGTCGAGCACACCCGCGGCGCCGCCGGTGGTCGTGGTGGCCATGAAGTGGTCGTCGGCGAGGCGCAGGACGACACCGTCGTCCATCACCATGCCGTCGGCCTTGCACATGACGCCATAGCGGGCACGGCCCGGCTTGAGCGAGCTCATCACACCCGTGTAGAGGCGGTCGAGAAACTCGCCGGCGTCCTTGCCCTTGACGTCGATCTTGCCCAGCGTCGAAGCGTCCATCATGCCGACGCCCTCGCGCACGGCCGCGCATTCGCGCAGCACCGCGGCGTCCATGTCCTCGCTGCCTTGCGGGAAGAACCACGGGCGCTTCCACTGGCCGACGTCCTCGAAGATCGCGCCGTGCGCGACGTGCCACGGGTGGATCGAGGTCGTGCGAACCGGATCGAAGCGCACGCCGAGCGAGCGGCCGGCGAGCGACCCGAACGTCATCGGCTGGGCGAGCGGACGAGCGTTGGAGATACCGACCTCGGCGAAGTCGAGCCCAAAGTGGCGCGCGGTCAGGCGGCCGGCGTTGACCTTCGCGGTGCGCCCCTGCTCGGTGCCGGTGCCCACGAGCGTGTAGCGCTTCACGTGCTCGACGTGATGGATGCCGGAGCCCAGTGCGCGATCGACGCCAGCCAGCGCAACGTCGCGATGCTGGTCGACGAACGCGTGAATGCGCTCGGTGCCTGGCACGTCAACGAAATCGGCGGTCGGCCCCTCGTTGGCGTCGTGGCCCTCGGGTGCGACGGGGCCATCGGCAGTGGTGCCGTGGCCTGTGCCCTCGGCAGCGACGAGACCAACCACGTGGCCGTCACGCCGACAACCGGCGGTGCCGAAGATGCCGGCGGCAGCGCCCGTCACGCGGATGCCCGGCAGCGAGCCGTCCGGGACGAAGCCGACGAGCTTGCGGTTCCAGCGGGAACCACCGGAGACGTGCAGGTGGAGATCGAAGAGTGGGTCCCAGCCGCCGGAGACGGCGAGGCAGTCGCAGGCGATCGCCTCGGGCACGCCGCCGTCGAGCGACGCAACACGGACGGCGTTGAGCACGCCATCGGCATCGCCATCGGTGCCGATCACCGCGGCGTTGTCGCGGATCTCGATGCCGAGTTCGCGGGCGCGCTTGATCAAGGAGCCCTGCGGGTCCTTGCGCACGTCAACGACCATCTGCACCGCCACGCCGGCACCCGCCAGATCGATCGCGGTGCGATACGCGTCGTCGCAGGCGGTGAAGACCACGAGCTTCTCGGGCACGAGACCAAAGCGATGCAGGAAGCCGCGCACGCCGGCAGCGAGCATGACGCCCGGCCGATCGTTGTCGGCGAAGACCAGCGGGCGCTCCGTTGCGCCGGTCGCGACGACGAGCTCGTGCGTGCGGACCTGCCACATGCGGCGCACGGCGCGGCCGCCACGCTTGGCCTCGGGCAGGTGCTCGGTGACGCGCTCCATCAACGCGACGGCACCCTGGTCGCCATTGTTGAAGGCGGTCGTGCGGGTGAGGATCGTCACGTCGGGGTTGGCACGCAAGCGCGCCTCGACGTCGGCGACCCAGCGCGTGGCCGGCTGGTTGTCGATCAGCTTCTCGCCACCAAGCAGCGCACCGCCGAGGTGCGCCTGGCTGTCGACGAGGATCACGCGAGCGCCCGCATCGGCAGCGGCCGCCGCGGCACTGAGGCCAGCAGGGCCGGCACCCACCACGAGCACGTCGCAGTGCGCGAAGCGCTTCTCAAAGCGTGTGGTCTCGCGCTCGGTGGGCAGCAGCCCCTGGTGGAGGCGTCCCTCGGCCTCGAAACCCGGGAACACCTCGACCTCGTTCATGCGCATCAGCGGCTCGGTCACGGCACCCGTGCCGACCTGCCCGAGCGCGTGCGGGTCGGTCACGTTGTCGGTGACGACGCCACGGGGGCGGCTCATCAGAACACTGGTACCGATCACATCGACGCCGTTGGCCAGCAGCGCGGAGGCGAGCGTGTCGCCCGGGTGCGCGGTCAGCGAGCGGCCGTCGTAGGTGAACTCGAAGGAGTGGTCGTGGTCGATGCGTCCACGGTCGTCGAGGCGCTTCATCGGGCGTCCTCCGGCTGCTCGCCCACGCGGTACGAGCCGACGAGCTCGTGGGTGCCCGTGTCGCGGATCACGTTGAACCAGCGGCGGCACCCGGCGGCATGGTTCCAGCGCTCGGCGTAGCGGCCGCGCGAGTTGTCGCGGACGAACAGGAAGCGCGCCCACTCCTCATCCGACAGCACCTCGGGGTCGGCGGGATAGGCGACGTGCGCCTGGCCGCCGTACTTGAACTCCGGCTCGTCACGCGGGCCGCAGTAGGGGCAGCGGATCTCGAACATCAGTGCGCGACCGCTGCGGCGCCGTGCTCGTCGATCAGCTCGCCCGTCTCGAAGCGCGTCATCGAGAACGGTCGGTTGAGGTCGTGCGGCTCGCCCGTTGCGATCGTGTGCGCCATCACCCAGCCGGAGCCCGGCGTGGCCTTGAAGCCGCCGGTGCCCCAACCGCAGTTGACGTAGAGATTCTCAACGGGGGTCAGGCCGACAATCGGCGAGGCGTCGGGGCAGACGTCGACAATGCCGCCCCACGTGCGCATGACGCGCGCGCGAGAGAACTGCGGGAACAGCTCCATGCCTGCGCTCATCTGCTCCTCGATCACGTGGAGCCCACCACGCTGCGCGTAGGAGTTGAAGGCGTCGATGCCGGCACCCATCACGAGTTCGCCCTTGTGCGCCTGCGAGACATAGACGTGGACGGCGTTGCTCATCACGACGCAGTTGAGCACCTGCTCGTAGACCTCAGAGACGAGGGCCTGCAGCGGGTGCGACTGGATCGGCAGGTCGAAGCCCGCCATGGCCGTGAGCAGACTCGTGCGACCAGCCGTGACGAGGCCGACCTTCCCAGCCGCGATCGGACCCTTACTGGTCTGAAGACCCGTGACGCGGCCGTCGACGACATCGATGCCCGTCACCTCGCAGCCCTGGATCAGGTCAACACCGAGCGCGTCGGCCGCACGGCCGAGTGCGAAGACCACGGCGTCGTGGCGAGCAATGCCACCGCGGCGCTGCAGCGTCGCGCCCATCACGGGGTAGCGTGCCTCGGGCGAGATGTCGACGATCGGGCAGAACTCCTTGACCGCGTCGGCATCGAGCCACTCGGCGTCGACACCGTTGAGGCGGTTGGCCTCGACGCGGCGGATGCTCTCGCGGACGTCGTGCAGGTTGTGCGCGAGGTTGAGCACGCCGCGCTGCGAGAACATGACGTCGTAATCGAGCTCGTCCGCCAGCGTCTCCCAGAGCTTGAGCGCGTGCTCGTACATCGCGGCGCTCTCGTCCCAGAGGTAGTTGGAACGGATGATCGTCGTGTTGCGCACGGCGTTGCCGTTGCCGAGCCAGCCGCGCTCGACGACGGCGACGTCCTTCATGCCGTGGTTCTTCGCGAGGTAGTAC
>JBILWG010000147.1:0-5124 GCA_044369995.1 Gaiellales bacterium
ATCGAACCTGTGCTCGCGGAGGAGTACCTGGGCGACGCGGAGGCGGTCGATGGCGGAGGGGGCCGCGGCGCCGAGCAGCTGGCCGTCGGCCAGCCAGTCGCAGATCTCGTCGAGGAGGTCGCACGAGGCGATCAGGCAGGCACCAGCCGACAGATCGGTCTGACCGCCCGTCGCCTTGGCGACCAGCGCGGCAGCGAGCTCGTCGCCGTCGCCGCGCAACACGTCGCCACGGCGGGTCTTCCACGCGGCGCCCGTGACGGGGGCAGCCAGGAGACGGGCAGCCTGGGCCTGCGCCATCGCCAGCCGGGTCTGCGGACCGCGCAGACGACCCTCGCGCAGCAGACGCTCGACGCCGAGCACGAGCAGCAGGCCGAACGCCGTGCGGCGACGGCCGCGCTCGATCACGGGCGACGGCGCCGACCAGTAGATCTGGCGCTGCAGAGGGGTAAGCGAGAAGCTCGGCATCGGAGAAAGCGTAGAACGATCCACGAGACCTTTCGATGACGGAGCGCCGTTGGATGGGCGCGCTACGTTGCGGCTGTGCACGCTCTCCGCTGGCCCGTCGTCCTGTTCGACCTCGATGGCACCGTGCTCGACACGGTCGAGTTGATCCGCGCGTCCCACGAGCACGCGCTGCGCGAGGTGCTCGGCGAGGCGCCGTCGAACGAGGAGATCATGGCCGGCATCGGCACGCCCCTGATGGAGCAGATGGAGCAGTTCAGCCCCGACAAGGCGGAGGAGCTGTTCCACACGTACCGACGCTGGAACCACGCCAACACGGCGCGGCTGATCCGGCGCTACGACGGCATGGAGGAGCTGCTCGTGGAGCTCGAGAGCGAGGGTGCGCGGCTCGGCATCGTCACGTCCAAGATGAAGGACGCGGTCGACCTCGCCTGGGACGCGCTGCCGTCGCCGATCGTGTGGGACGTGATCATCACGACCGAGGACACGCCCGTCCACAAGCCGCATCCCGCGCCGGTCCTGAAGGCGCTGGAGCGGCTCGACGCCACGCCGGAGCAGGCCGTCTACATCGGCGACTCGCCGTTCGACCTGCAGTCGGCCAACGCCGCCGGCTGCGCCGCAATCGGCGTCACGTGGGGCGTGTTCAACCGCGAGACGCTCGCCGCCGAGCACCCGCACGCGATCGTCGACACGCCCGCCGAGCTGCTCGAGGTGCTGGCCGGGTGAGCGCCAAGCGCGTCGAGGAGCTGACCGCGCAGCTGCGCGCGTGGGATCGGGCCTACTACCTGCAGGACGCGCCCGTCGTCGACGACGCCACCTACGACGCGGCGCTGCGCGAGCTGCGCGAGCTCGAAGCGGTCGATCCGGCGCTCGTGCGCCCCGACTCGCCCACGCAGCGCGTCGGCGGGGGCGTCTCCGGCGGCTTCACCGAGGTGCGCCATCTGCTGCCGATGCTGTCGCTCGCCAACGCGCGCGACGATGACGAGCTGCTGGCCTGGGATCAGCGGCTGCAGAAGCTGCTCGAGGCCGCCGGCCACGCGGGCGAGCCCGCCTTCGTCGTCGAGCCCAAGATCGACGGCCTCGCGCTCTCGCTCGTGTACCGCGACGGTCTGCTCGAGCGCGCCGTCACACGCGGCGACGGCGAGGCGGGGGAGGACGTGACGGCCAACGTGCGCACGATCCGCGCCGTGCCGCTGTCGATCGACGACCCCGATCCGCCGGCGCTGATCGAGGTGCGCGGCGAGTGCTACATCCCACTCGAGGCCTTCAGGCGTCTCAACGAGGAGCGTCTCGATGCGGGGCTCCCGGTCTACATGAACCCCCGCAACACCGCCGCCGGCTCGCTGCGCCAGCTCGACCCGGCGATGACCGCCGAGCGGCCGCTGGCGTTCTGGAGCTACGCGATCGGGGCACTCGAGGGCATCGAGTTCCACTCGCACCACGAGGCGCTCCAGTGGCTGGCGGCGCGCGGCTTCCCCGTCAACCCGCGGATCGCGACGATGACCGGCATCGAGGCGGTGCGCGAGGCCTGCCACGCGATCGCGCACGACCGCGAGGCCCTCGGCTACGACATCGACGGCGCCGTGGTCAAGGTCGATAGCCTCGCCCTGCAGGCCACGCTCGGTGCCGTCGGCCGCGACCCGCGCTGGGCGATCGCCTTCAAGTTCCCGCCGACGACGCGCACGACGAAGCTGCTCGGGATCGAGATCAACGTGGGACGCACCGGCGCACTCAACCCCTTCGCCGAGCTCGAGCCCGTCGAGGTCGGTGGCGTCGTCGTGCGGCACGCCACGCTGCACAACGAAGAGGACATCAACCGCAAGGACATCCGCGTCGGCGATACCGTCATCGTGCAGCGCGCCGGCGACGTGATCC
Source organism: Gaiellales bacterium (assembly GCA_044369995.1). Lineage (GTDB taxonomy): Bacteria > Actinomycetota > Thermoleophilia > Gaiellales > F1-60-MAGs149 > F1-60-MAGs149. Next base: position 2,338 of record JBILWG010000147.1, read on the forward strand.
CGCAGGTGATCGGCCCCGTCCTCGAGGACCGCACCGGCAGGGAGCAGGTCTTCAAGATGCCGGCCGACTGCCCCGCCTGCGGCGAGCCGGTCGTCAAGAACGAGGAGGACGCCAAGCACTTCTGCGTCAACCCGCGCTGCCCGAGCCGCGACGTGGAGGGCATCAAGCACTTCATCTCCCGGAGTGCCATGGACATCGATGGCGTCGGCGAGAAGCTCGTCGATCGCCTGTACGAGCTCGAGCTCGTGCGACGTGCCAGCGACCTGTACCGCCTGACCGTCGACGACCTGCTGCCGCTCGAGGGCTTTCAGGAGACCTCGGCCAACAACACGATCGCGGCCATCGCCGCCTCCAAGGTGCGGCCGTTCGGCAACGTCCTGTTCGCCCTCGGCATCCCGCACGTCGGGCTCGTGACCGCACAGGCGATCGCGCGCGCGTTCGGGTCGATGGAGCGGCTGATGCAGGCCGGAGCCGAGGAGATCGCCGAGGTCGACGGCGTCGGTGGCGTGATCGCCGAGGCGGTGGCCGGGTGGTGCGCCGATCCGGAGCGGCAGGCCGAGGTCGAGGCCCTGGCGGCCGCGGGCGTCACGCTCGAGCTCGCCGCCGACGAGCTGCCCGTCCTGGATGGCCCGCTCAGCGGCATGACGATCGTCGTCACGGGGACGCTCGAGGGCTTCAGTCGCGACGAGGCCAAGAGCGCGATCGAGCGGCTCGGCGGCAAGACCACCGATTCCGTCTCCAAGAAGACTGCGTACGTCGTGGTCGGCGCCTCGCCGGGGTCGAAGGTCGCGAAGGCCGAGAAGGCCGGCGTGCCGATCCTCGACGAGGCGGGCTTCCGGGAGCTGCTCGGGCTCTGAGCGCGCGTCAGTCGTGCGCGGGCACGACGAAGCCGTCGGCGTCGATGCGCGCGCCGATCGCGGTCTCGGTGCCGAGCGGGCCGGTCGCGATACCCGCCGGGCCGCGCACGACGAGGCGCTCGTCCTCGATCGTCGCCGTGTGCTCGGGCAGCGGCAGGCCGTAGGCGTCGAGGCGATGGTGATGCGGCTGGTTGAGTGCCGCCGGCACGATCAGGCGCGGGTCGCCGATGCCGTGCAGCACGTTGGTGCCGCTGAGGTGCAGCTGCCCGCAGAGGTCGGCGTCGACGAAGCCGTCCGGCACGATCAGGCAGCGCGCGGGCGGCGCCGTGCTGTTGCGGCCGAGTCGGCGGGCGAGACCGGCGAGAAACCGCGGGCCGCTGGCACCCGGCTCGGGGAGGTCGGTGACGTCGGCGACGGAGGCGACGATGACGCCTGGGCGGATCATCGGTGCATCGCCGAGCTCGCCCAGCGCAACCGGTGCACCGGCCTCGATCGCGGCCAGCGCGAACGCCAGCAGCCAGGGCTCCGTCAGCGGAACGGCGATCAGCACCGGCTCATCCGCACGCAGCAGGTCGGGCACCCGCTGGAAGGATCGCATCGCAGCGTGGAGCTGTTGCAGGGTGAAGCCCGTGCCGTCGACGCCGATGATCGCCACCTGGTCGTCACGGCGCTGCGCTGAGCGCTCGGCGAGCGCATCGGGATGCAGCGCCGCCTGCAGGACGCCGTGCGCGGCGAGGCGCTCGAGCGAGCGGCCGCCATCCGAGGTCGTCGCACTCGGTATGGCGACCTGATCGATCCCCGTCTGCTGCGCCAGCGCGGCGGCCCGCACCGGCGTCGCCACCAGGGCCGCTGCGAGTGGCTGCTGCGCCATGCCGAGACGCACGGTCATGCCCGCCTCGAGTGCCGCGACGGCAAAGGTGAGCGCCTCGCTCGTCGTCGCATGCTCCAGCGCCAGGATGCTTTCGGGGGCGCGCTCGAGCTCGAGCATCGCGTTGGCGAGCTCGCGCACACGCACCTCGAAGAGGGAACGATCCAGCACGCGCCAGAGCGCGCCGCTGCGGGTCCAGAGAGCCGAGGAGGAGTGCTGCGCCTGCATGCTGCCGCGAGGGTAGCGGCTAGACGGGATTGACGACGGGGAGGAACACCGTCGTGATGCCGAAGCGCTCAGCGGCGGCTGCGCCGAGCGCCTGCACGCCGACGGTCTCGGTGGCGTTGTGTCCCGCGGCGATCAGATGCACGCCGAGCTCGCGCGCCAGATAGGCCGAATCCTCGCGGGGCTCGCCGGTGATGAAGGCGTCGAGGCCCGCGAGAGCGGCCTGACGGATATCCTTGGCCGCGCCGCCCGAGACGATGCCGACCGTGCGCACCGGATGCTCGCCACCGGCCAGCACCAGCGGCGTCGAGCCGAGCTGCGCGCCCAGTGTCGCCGCGACCTCGGTGACCGATGCGGGGGAGGGCAGCGCGCCCTGCACGCCGAGCAGCACGCCGCCGTGCTCGCCGAACGGCGCGCGCTCGACGAGTCCGAGCAGATCGGCCAGCAGCGCGTTGTTGCCGAGGATCGGGTGGGCATCGAGCGGCAGGTGGTAGGCGAGCAGCGAAAGATCGCCCGCGAACAGGGTCTGCAGGCGGCGACGCTCGAGATCGCCGATGACCGGATCGTCGCCCTGCCAGAACAGGCCGTGGTGCACGAGCAGCGCCTGGGCGCCATCGGCGATCGCGCGCTCGATCACCTCGAGCGACACCGACACCGCGGTTGCGAGGTGCGCGACCTCGGCGGCGCCCGCGACCTGCAGGCCGTTGGGCCCGTAGTCCTTGAACGAGCGCGCGTCGAGCGTCTCGTCCAGCCAGCTCACGAGGTCCGCGAGCCGCACGGGAATCAGCCCGGCTCTCCGGCTCCGAGCGGCAGACCGTCGGAGCCCGCGGGGATCGC
>JBILWG010000148.1:0-5103 GCA_044369995.1 Gaiellales bacterium
GCACCGGCGAGGTCCTGGCCATGGCCGGCGGCAAGCCCTACTCGATCAAGCACCAGTTCAACGTGCCCGCGGACGCGCACCGCCAGCCGGGCTCCGCCTTCAAGCCGTTCGTGTACCTCGCTGCGTTGGAGAAGGGCGTGCGACCGTCCACCACCTTCCGCTCGGAGAAGCAGCTGTTCGACCTCGGCGGCGGGCAGTTCTGGTACGTCACCAACAGCGAGGATGAGTACGGCAAGGATCTGCAGCTGCCCGAGGCGATGGCGCTCTCCGATAACACGGTCTTCGCCCAGCTGACGATGCTGATCAAGCCGTCGATCGTCGCCGACGTCGCACACCGTCTCGGCATCATCTCCCCGATCGATGAGGGCCAGCCTGCCATCGGCCTCGGCGGCCTGTTCGTCGGCGTCACGCCGCTCGAGATGGCCCATGCCTACGCGACGATCGCCAACAACGGCATGCGGGTCGGGGGTTCAGTGCTGTTCCACACCCCTGATTCGGGCATCACGGATCCCTCGATGGAGCCCATCTCGATCAAGCGCATCGAGTTCCCCGACGGCACGGAGATCATCAATACCCCGATCGCGGTGCAGGCCGTTCCCGTCGACGACGCGCTGGAGGTGACGCAGTCGATGCGCGGCGTCATCCGGTTCGGCACCGGCAAGGCCGCCAACATCGGTCGCCCCGCTGCGGGCAAGACCGGTACGACCTCCGACTTCAAGGACGCCTGGTTCGTCGGCTCCACGCCGCAGCGAACGGTCTCGACCTGGGTGGGCTACGAGAATCCGGCTCGTCCGATGCGGACGCAGTACAACGGCTCGCCCGTCTACGGCGGCACACTCCCCGCGCTGATCTGGAATCAGTACATGCGCGGGTCGCTGCGCGGCGAGGAGGTCGAGGACTGGGCGGACCCCGTCGGCGTTCCCTCGCTTCCGGTCTCCGTCGATCCGCGCACCGGCCGGCGGGTGCCGCCAGGCTGCAAGTACGCCCAGGTCGTGGTCTGGGCCGAGGCGCTGGCACCCCTCGAGATGGGCCCGTGCGAGTCCGACCTGATCTCGGTGCCCGACTTCACCGCGTCGAACAAGCGCAAGGCCAACAGCATTGCCACGGGGTCCGGCCTGCAGATCCGCTTCCAGTATCGCGCCGCTCAACCGGGCGACAAGCCGGGCACCGTCGTCGTCCAGTCGCCCACCCCCCTGTCGGCCGTGCAGCCGGGCAGCATCGTCACGCTGATCATCGCCCGCCGCATTCCCAACGTCCTCGTGCCGAACGTGGTGGCCACGTCGGCGCAGCCGAGCACCACCGCAGGCGCGATCGCACGCCTGCAGGCGGCCCAGTTCCGCGTGGTCGTCGTGGACCAGCAGGACGCCGAGGGGCTGCCGCTCGGGTCCGTCATCGCCCAGTCGCCCGATCCGAACCAGCCGGCCGCGCTTGGCGCCGTCATCACCATCTCCGTCAGCGGCGATTACGACGGGACGATCGTCCCGAACGTCATGGGCAAGACGGTGGCGGAGACGCGTGCGGCCTTCGCCAGGGCCGGCCTGGAGGCGGGCGCCATCAACGCCGATGGTCTGCTCAACCCCGAGGATCGCGTCTTCAGCATGGAACCCTCTGCCGACAGCAAGGTGCCGCGCGGGACGAAGATCACGCTCTACGTCTCGCCGTTCTAGCCCCAGCCGCGGCCAAACGACGTCCGCAGCCCGACTACGGCTTGACGGCCGCAGAGTAGACGCGGGCCTTGATGAGACGGCCGCGCGACGACACATCGTCCCGTGCCCAGACGAGTCGGCCCGCCCCGAACGACGGGTCGGTCAGGCGTGCTTCACGCCGCTCGACCGCAGTGACGCGAGCGCGCTTGCCGCTCGCGAGGTCGACGATCCACAGCTCGTCGCGTGTAGCGCCGGCGCCGCCCCGTAGACGCACGGCGACGCGGGTACCTGCTACCGAAGGTCGTGTGGCCTCGAAGGGCTCCCCCTTGCCGAACCGCACCGATTGGAGCAGGACGCGGCCGGCCCCGGCCGTGTCGTACGCCATCAGCGACATCTGCTGGCGCCCCTTGGCCAGCGTCCGGCGAATCGCCACCACCGTGCCATCGTCGGCGAGCGCAACGGAATAGAGCGTGGCGGTGGCCGCCACGGGCTCGGCGGCGCGCACCGAGATGGCCCCAATCGCAGCGCGGAACCCGATCAGCGAACCGCCAGCGGCGGTCCGTGCGGACCAGGCGATACCGGCAGGTCCCGCCGCCAGCGAGGTGATCTCGCCGCCGGCCTGCTCGGCCGTCACCATCACGACACCGGTGCCGCCGACGTTCGGGGCGGTGATGATCTGATTGCCATCGACCCACAGCACCGCGGCACCGCTCGTCGCCACAAGGTGCGGCGTGGTGATGGCGGCGGCATCGGTTTGGTCCTCGGCGACCACGTTCGAGGCGCCGGCAGCGTTGACGTTGGCGACGTAACCGGCCGTGCCGGGAAAGGCCACGGCGTAGGCGAAGGAGCCGTCGGCTCCCGTGACCGGCGCCTGCACCGTGTTGCAGGGCATCGCAGCGCACGGCTGATGCACCACCGTGCGATTCTGACCACCGGTCCGGATGATCAGCCGATCGCCGCGGAACGCGGCAACGGCACGGACGTCGCCGTCCTGGCTGCCGACCTCGAGCCAGGCGAAGTCGCCCGCGCCGATCGCCGGTGCGGCGATCCACGCGGTCGTGGTCGAGTACGCCACCACGGGCGTCGAGACGAACGCTGCCATGGCGCTCAGACTACCGGCGGATCTGCGAGGACGGTGGCAAGCTCGGCCGCGACACGCTCTTGTTGCGCACCTGTGAGATTCCCGAAGAACGGCAGCGCCAGTGCGCGGGCGGAGATGGCCTCGCTGATCGGGAACTCGCCCTCCCGATGCCCGCGCGCGCGATAGAAGGGCTGCAGATGAATCGACGGCAGATACGGCTTGGAGGCGACGCCCCGCTCGGCGAGCAGGCCGATCACTGCGTTGCGATCCACGCCGGGTTCGAGCAGCACGGTGTAGACGAACCAGGAGCGAACATCCCCGTCCACCACGCTGGGCAGCGTCACGCCTGGAAGGCCTGCCAGCAGTGCGCCGTAGCGCTCCGCGACGACGGCTCGCCTGCCGAGAATCTCGTCGAGTCGCTCCACCTGCGCCAGACCGACGGCCGCAGAGAGGTCGTCCATGCGGTAGTTCCACCCGAGGCGATCATGCTCGAGCCACGCGCCGGAGTCGGCGCGGCCCTGATTGCGCAGGCTGAGGATGTCCTCGTAGACGTCATCGTCGTCGGTGGTCACGATGCCGCCCTCGCCGGTCGTCATCTGCTTGTTGGGATAGAACGCGAAGATCGTCGGCGACCCATGGGTGCCGATCTTCTTGCCCTGCCGCACGGCGCCCAGCGCCTCCGCACCGTCCTCGACGATAGCCAGGCCATGCCGATTCGCGATGGCTGCAATCGCCTCGATGTCACATGGCAACCCGAAGATGTGCACCGGCACGATCGCCTTCGTGCGCGGCGTGATGGCGGCCTCCAGCGCGGCGGGATCGATGTTGAACGTGAGCGGATCGATGTCGGCGAACGCCACGTCCGCGCCGGCATGCAGCGCGCAGTTGGCTGACGAGATGAACGAGAACGGCGAGGTGATGACCTCATCGCCGGGGCCGACGCCGGCGCGGACCAGACCGAGATGCAACCCGGCCGTACCGCTCGACACCGCTGCCGCGTGCTTCGTGCCGACCCAGTCGGCGAAGGCGCGCTCGAAGCGCGGCCCCATCGGGCCGAGCGAGAGCATGCCCGAGCGCAGCACCTCGAGGACCAGCTCCTCCTCGCGCGAGCCGACGTCCGGCTGCGCGAGCGGGATCGGCTCGCTGGCGGGGCTCACGCGCCCTTCGGGTACTCGAGGTACGTCGTCGAAAGCTCGTGCTTGCCGTGCACCGTCGCGAAGAAGATGTCCTGGATCTGCTGCGTGATCGGACCCTTGCCGATGTGATGGTCGTCGAGCGACGCCACCGGCGTCACCTCGGCGGCCGTGCCCGTCAGAAAGACCTCGTCGGCGAAGTAGAGCTCGGCGCGCGTGAGTTCGCGCTCGATCGTCTCGATGCCGATGGTCTCGGCCATCTCCATCACCGCATGCCGCGTGATACCCGGCAGACAGGAGGCGCTGATCGGCGGCGTGTAGAGCTTGCCCTTCATCACCGCGAAGACGTTCTCGCCGGAGCCGTCGGCGATCAGGCCGGCCTCGTTGAGGAGGATGGCCTCGTCGTAGCCGTGCTTGAGGGCCTCCATCTTCGCGAGCTGCGAGTTGAGGTACTGGCCGGAGGCCTTCGCCGTCGCCGGGATCATGTTCGGACCGATGCGGCGCCAGGACGAGATCATGCAGCGGATGCCGTTCTGGATCGCCTCATCGCCGAGGTACGCGCCCCACTTCCAGACCGCGATCATCGTGTGGACCGGGCAATTGAGCGGATTGACGCCCATCTCGCCGGCACCGCGGAACACCAGCGGGCGGATGTAGCACGAGGGAAGCTCGTTGGCCGCGATCGTCTCGTGGATCGCCTCGCCGATGTGCTCGTTCGAGTACGGAATGTGCATGAAGTACTGCTCGGCGGAGCGACGCAGGCGCGCGACGTGATCACTGAGGTGAAAGACCCCGGGACCACGGTCGGTCTCGTAGGCGCGAATGCCCTCGAAGACGCCGGAGCCGTAGTGCAGGGCATGCGTCAGGACGTGGACCTTCATGTCGTGGTAGTCGATGAGCTCCCCGTCGAACCAGATCTTGTCGGACTGCATGCGCTTCTCTCCCGTCTGTACGCCCGTCAATGGTACCCGCCTCTGCGGGTTTGGCGCACCGTTACGCGCTGAGTCGCTCGCGCAGGAGGCCCTGCAGGGCCTTCGCGTCGGCGCGGCCGCCGCTCTGCTTCATGCACTGCCCGACGAGGAAGCCGATCACCTGCTCGCGTCCGCCCTTGAAGGCCTCGACCTCATCGGGGTGCGCAGCGAGGACCGCGTCGATGATCTCGCCGAGCGCATCGTCACCGCCGACCTGCGCGAGGTTGCGCTCCTCGACGACCCTCGCGGCCGTCGCCTGTGCATCCTCCACG
>JBILWG010000031.1:0-14590 GCA_044369995.1 Gaiellales bacterium
CTACGTCTTCGTCGTGCTGCACTTCCCGTGGTACGACAAGTCGTCGGGGCGCCTCTTCCCCGCCGAGGTCAATGCGTTCATCGGTCCGGATTATCTGATCACGATCCCGAACGTGCCGCTCAAGCCGGTCAGCAACGTCTTCCGTCGCCTCGAGGCCAACGAGGTGGAGCGTGCCGAGTGGTTCGCGAAGGGCAGCGGGTTCCTCTTCTACGAGGTGCTGGACTCGCTCTACGGGTACTGCTTCCCGATCCTCGACCAGATTGGGCGCAAGCTCGAGGAGATCGAGGATCACATGTTCGAGCGCGACCCCGATGAGTCGATCGTTCGTCAGATCTCGAACGTGAAGCAGGAGATCATCGGCTACCGGAAGATCACGAAGCCGCAGCGTCCCGTGCTCCGTCAGCTCGAGCGTGCGGGTGAGCGCTATCTGGCGAGCGAGGACCTCGACATCTACTACGACGACCTGGTCGACTCGGCCGAGCGCATCTGGGACCTCCTCGAGAACTACAAGGAGGTGGCCGAGGCGCTCGAGGTGACGAACGAGACGGCGATCAACCATCGCCAGAACCGCATCCTCCAGGTGCTGACCGTGCTCACCGTCGTGTTCCTGCCGGTCACCTTCGCCACCAACCTGTTCGGCATGAACGTTCCCGTGCCGTTCGACCACACCGCCTACGCCTTCGCCGCCATCGTCGCGGTGCTGGTCGGCACGATCGCCGTGCTGCTCGGCATCTTCAAGTGGCTGCGCTGGGTCTGAGGCCATCCCCCGCTCCGCCCGGTACCTGCCGTCGGGCCCCGCTGCGAGTCAGCGGCCGGAGCGGATCGAGGTCTGCGCCGCGGTCTCGGCGATGCGCGTGACCGCGAGCTCACCCGTCTCGGGGCCGAAGCGCTCGAGCGCCGCGCCGAAGCGTGCGCGCGCGGCAGCGGCGAAGTCGCTGGCGTAGCCGACCTCTGCCTCGAGCTCCCCGATCAGCCGCAGGTCCTTCACGCACAGCGCGAGTGTGAACGACGGGTCGTCGTCGTCGGCCAGGATGTTCGGGAGGTCGTGGCGAGCCACCCACGAGTTGGCCGCGCAGTTGCCGCCCTGCACCAGCGCGGCGTACCGATCGATGTCCACGCCGCAGCGCGCGGCGAGGCTCATCGAGTCCGATAGGGCCGAGACGTGGATGAACCACAGCATGTTGGTGAGCAGCTTCGAGGCCGTGCCCGCCGGGGCCGGACCGAGGTGCACGATGTCGGTGCCCATCGCCTCGAGCTGCGGCATGGCGGCCTCCAGCGCCTCGTCCGTGGCGCCGCACATGAACACCAGCGTGCCCGCGGCAGCGCTGTCGGCGGCGCCGGTGACGGGACCGTCCACGTGGAGCACGCCCGCTGCGGCACAGGCCTCGTCCAGCCGGCGTGCCGTGGGCAGGTCGACGGTCGAGGCGTTCACGAGCACGGTTCCGGGCTGCATGCGCGCCAGCAGGCCGTCCTCGCCGAGGCAGATCGCCTCGACGTGCTGCGGTGCAGGCACGGACAGGATCACCACCGACTCGGTGACGGCGCCGGGCGCTGCGGCGTGGGCGCCGTCGGTGACGAGGGCCGCGACCCGGGCTGCGTCGAGATCGTCGACGGCCAGCGCGAAGCCGCTCTGGAGGAGGTTGCGGGCCATGCCGGATCCCATGGAGCCGAGGCCGATGATGCGAGTGCTGGTCATGCCGGCCACGCTACGCCGGTCGCCGCCGATCCGCACCTCGCCGCCCACCACGTGGTGGGTCGAGGCTTCCACGATGCGGACGCGTTCCGCATCGTGAGCGCCGCATCTAGTCGGTGTCGAGCGAGAGGACGCTGAGGAAGGCCTCCTGCGGCACCTCGACGGCGCCGACGTACTTCATGCGGTTCTTCTTGCCCTTCTTCTGCTTCTCGAGCAGCTTGCGCTTGCGCGAGATGTCGCCGCCGTAGCACTTGGCGAGCACGTCCTTGCGCTTGGCCTTGATCGTCTCGCGGGCGATGATGCGCGACCCGATGGCCGCCTGCACCGGCACGTCGAAGAACTGCCGCGGGATGATCTTCCGCAGGCGCTCGACCAGCGCTTTGCCGGACTCGTAGGCCTTGTCGCGGTGCACGATGATGCTGAGCGCATCCACCGGCTCGTTGTTGAGCAGGATGTCGACCTTCGCGAGGTTCGATTCGCGGTAGCCGATCATCTCGTAATCAAACGAGGCATAGCCCTTCGTCCGGCTCTTCAGCTGGTCGTAGAAGTCGAGGACGATCTCGGCCAGCGGCAGGGCGTAGACGATCGCCACGCGCGTCTCCGACAGGTAGTCCATCTTCTCGAAGTCGCCGCGACGCTCCTCCTGACAGAGGCTCATGATCGGACCGACGTACTCCTTCGGCACGATCACGGTGGCGCGGACGTACGGCTCCTCGACGTGCTCGATCACGGAGGCAGGCGGCATGTCGGACGGGTTGCGCACCTCGATGGTCTCGCCGGCGGTCGTGAGCACGTCGTACAGCACGTTCGGCGTCGTCGCGATCAGGTCGAGGTCCCACTCGCGCTCCAGACGCTCGCGCACGACGTCCATGTGCAGCAGGCCGAGGAAGCCACAGCGGAAGCCGAAGCCGAGAGCCTGCGAATTCTCCGGCTCGTACATCAGCGAGGCGTCGTTGAGACGCAGCTTCGCCAGCGCATCCCGCAGATCCTCGTACTGCTCGCCGTCGCTCGGGAAGAGGCCGGCGAAGACCATCGGCTTGACCTCGACGTAGCCCTCGAGTGCCTGCTCGGCGGGCTTGATCGCGTCGGTGAAGGTGTCGCCGACCTTGATCTCCGCGACGTCCTTGACGCCGGTGATCACGTAGCCCACCTCCCCCGCGCCCAACTGCTGCACGGGCGTCATGGTCGGGCTCATCACGCCGAGTTCCTCGATCTCGTTCGTCTGGCCGGTGGCCATCGACTTGATCGTGGCGCCCTTCTTGAGCACGCCGTCGACGACCCGGATGTACGCGATCACACCGCGGTACTGGTCGTAGACCGAGTCGAAGACGAGCGCGCGCGACGGCGCGCTCGGATCGCCCATCGGGTGCGGAATGCGGTCGACGACGGCATCGAGCACCTCGTTGACGTTGAGGCCGCTCTTGGCGGAGATGCGCACGACGTTGAGCGGGTCGTCGCCGAGGAACTCCGCGGTCTCGAGCGCCACCTCATCGGGGTACGCAGCAGGGAGGTCGACCTTGTTGATGACCGGGACGATCTCCAGGCCGTTGTCGATCGCCAGATGCGCATTGGCGACCGTCTGGGCCTCGATGCCCTGAGAGGCATCGACGACGAGCAGCGCCCCCTCGCACGCAGCCAGCGAGCGCGACACCTCGTAGGTGAAGTCGACGTGGCCCGGCGTGTCGATCAGGTTGAGCTGGTACGTCACCCCGTTGCGCTCCCACGGCACGCGGACGGCCTGCGCCTTGATGGTGATGCCACGCTCGCGCTCGATGTCCATCGAGTCGAGCAGCTGGTCCTGCATGTCGCGCTCGGCCACGGCTCCGCTGATCTCCAGGATGCGGTCGGCCAGCGTCGACTTGCCGTGGTCGATGTGCGCGACGATCGAGAAGTTCCGGATCAGATCCTGGTCCACGCGCACAGGGTACCGGTCATCCCGCCTCCGGCTTCGCCTTCCGCCGCGGCAGCAGCCGGCCGACGTCGTGCACGCGGCGGATCGACGCGCCGAGCTCGGCGCCGTAGAGCAGGATCATCGCGGCGATGTAGACGAAGAAGAGGAACGCGATGATGGAGCCGATCGAGCCGTAGACGAGGTCGTAGCGGGCGATCTTCTCCACGTAGACGGTGAACACGCGGCGGGCGACCTCGAACAGGATCCCGGCGATCACGGCGCCGGCCAGCGCGTAGCGGAACGCGGGACGGGGCTTCGGCAGGAACTTGTACGCCATCAGCATCACCACCATGCTCGAGACGAGCGAGGCGAGCGGGCCGATCCAGGAGCGGATCACGATCGCCGCGTCGTGCCCGAACCCCGACGTGCCGAAGGCGTCACGGGGAATCTGGGGCACGAAGCTGAGGAGCACGCCGATCAGAAACGACGACAGGATGACGGTGACCAGCACGGTCAGCAGCACGGCATCCACGAGCTTGCCGCGGAGAAACGGGCGGGTGCCGCTGTAGCCCTCCCACGCCAGCTCCATGGCTCCGCGCACGCTCCCCAGCATGCCGCTGGCCGACCAGACGAGCGCCACGGCGCCGATGACGCCGATCGCCGGCAGATTGGCGTTGGCGATCTGGAGCAGGCTGTCGATGTCCTCCCGCGCCGCCGGATCCAGCGGCAGTGCGTTCATCAGCGCATCGGTGATGGTCACGCGAACCTCGGCGCTGCGCATGCGGGAGCCGACCACCACGGTGATCAGCAGAATCAGGGGGAAGACGCTGAACAGCACGTGGAAGGCGATGGCTGCCGCTGCGGTGGTGCAGCGATGGCGCTGGAAGCGTCCGAGCGAGTCGGAGAGCACGATCAGCACCGCGTTGAGGGGCCACGGCACGCGGTCGAGCGTGAGCCTCACGCGGGCTCCTCGAGCGGGCGTCGGCGCAGGAGCGCCAGGATGCGCCGAGCCTCGGGGATGCCCAGCAGGTGCATGATCGCGAGGTAGACGAGCCCGGCGCTGCCGATCGCGGCACCGACGGCGATCAGCTGCGCGAGGAGCGACTCGCCCAGCACGGACTGAAGCCCCCACCACACCAGCCACGCGATGCCCGCGGCGAGGATCGACAGCAGCAGGCAGCGCACCGTGCTGGTCAGCACACCACGGGCATCGAGGTTGCCGACGTGCTTCGAGAGCAGGAGCCACATCAGGGGCACCACCACCATGTTGGCGATGGAGTTGGCGAGGGGAATGCCCCACACGCCGCAGGGGCCGAACAGCAGCAGGCTCAGGCCAGCGGCGATCACGAGGTTGACGAGCGCGATCGCCGTCGCCGCCCAGACGTGCTGCAGCGCGAAGAAGCAGCGGGTCAGCAGCAGGATCACGCCGTTCAGCGCAAGCCCGATACTGAAGGCGATCAGCGCCTCGGCGACGCCGGGAGTCTCGCTCGCGGTCCATGCGCCGCGCTGGAAGAGCAGCCGGATGATCGGCTCCGCGAGCACGGCGATGACGGCGCTGGCCGGCAGCAGCAGGAAGACGATCAGCTTGGTGCCGTCTGCCAGCGACTGCCGAAAGCGGGTGAAGTCATGGGACGCGACCGCCCGGGCCAGGCTCGGGAACATGATCGTCGAGACGGCGACGCTGAAGATCCCCTGCGGGAGCATGTAGACGCGGAAGGCCGCGTCGATCGCCCGTGGGGCGTACGTCGGATCCACGTACGTGGCGATGTACGTCGAGACCGTCAGGTTGACGTTCGCGAGCCCGAGGCCGAGGGCGACCGGGATCAGCAGCATCAGGATGCGTCGAACCGCCGGGTCTCGTACGTCGATCAGCGGACGGAGGCGCCCGCCCTTGCCGCGGAGGGCGGGTAGCGGGATCACCATCTGCACGACGGTGCCCACGAGGGTGCCGACGGCGAGGATCACGGCCCGCTGATTCAGGTCGGGCTCCGTGAACGCGTAGAGCAGGAACCCGATGATCACGATGTTCCAGAACACGGGCGCGATCGCCGGCAGGACGAACTCGTCGAACGAGTTGAGGATCGCCTGCACCAGACCCGAGATGCCGAGCAGGATCAGGACCGGGAACAGGATCCGCGTCATCTGGACCGCGAGGTCCAGCTGCTCCCCGGACATGTTCGCGAAGCCGAGCAGCGGGCGGGCGAACAGCATCCCCAGTGCCGTGATGCCCATCAGGGCGAGCGTTGCGAGCGTGAGGGCGCTCGAGGCGACGCGCCATGCCCGCTCCCGCTCGCCCTTGACCAGCAGGTCGTTGAAGACGGGCACGAACGACGCGCCGAGCGCGGAGTCGGCCACGAGCGAGCGCACCGTGTTCGGCACGTTGTTGGCGACCACGAAGGCGCTGGCCGGCGCGGACACGCCGAGCAGCTGCGCGGAGATGACCTCGCGCGCCAATCCGAGCAGGCGCGAGACGCCCGTAGCGGCGCTGAACAGCGCAGCGGAGACGGAGCGGCTGCGGGCGCCGGCGATCGGCGCGTCCTCGTTCGTCGCCATGCACCGATGATGGCACGCGCTCCGGTTGCGCGGAGGCGCTCAGGACCCTGCTACCCTCCGCAGCGTTGCGGGGAGATCCTCGCGTGGACACACAAGGTCTATGGCAAATATCAAGCAGCAGAAGAAGCGCATCCTCGTCGCTGAGCGTCAGCGCATGGAGAACATCCGCTACCGCTCCTCGATCAAGACGGCATTCCGCCGCCTGACCGAGGCTGTGCAGAGCGGTGATGCCGCGGCCGTCGAGGCTGCGCACCAGAACTACATCTCGCTGGTGGATCGCGCCGCCGCCAAGCGCGCGCTGCACGCCAAGACCGCTGCTCGCAAGAAGTCGCGTGCCACACGCGTCATCGCGCGTGGTCCGCTGGTCGAGGAGACCAAGAAGCGCCGTGTCACGCGCAAGACGGCGACGAAGGCCGCGCCGAAGAAGGCAGCCGATGTCCCCGTCGAGGAGACTGCCGTCGAGGAGGCCCCCGTCGAGGAGGCTCCGGTCGAGGAGTCCGCTGCCGAGGAGGCACCTGCGGCTGAGGAGAAGAAGGCTCCGGCCAAGAAGCCGGCCGCCAAGAAGGCTCCCGCCAAGAAGCCGGCCGCCAAGAAGGCCGACGAGGCTCCCGCCGAGGAGCCCGCTGCCGAGGCTGACGCCCCGGCCGACGAGTCCTAGAGCGCGTCGGGACCCAGGATGGCGATCGCCACTGCGGCGCTCGTCGTGCGCGAGTGCGTGATCGACACGTCGATCGCCACGACGCCCTTGCGTGCCGCGACCCCCTTGGTCCAGCCGTGCAGCGTGACGGATGGCTTGCCCTTGCCGGCCACCTCGATCTCCGTCCACGTGAAGTGCACGCCGGTGCCGAGCGCCTTGCCGATCGCCTCCTTGGCGGCGAACCGCCCGGCGTAGCTCTCGCTGGGACGCGGCTTGCGGTCCAGCTCGGCGATCTCGCGCGCCGTGAAGCAGCGCGCCCGGAAGCGCTCGGGATGTCGTTCGAGCGCGCGCTCGATGCGCTCGATCTCGATCAGATCAAGGCCGACCAGCAACCGCGGTGCGGCGAGTCCGTCGCTCACTCGACGGTGACGGTCTTGGCCAGGTTGCGCGGACGATCCACGTCGAGGCCGAGCCGTCCGGTGATCTTGTAGGCCAGCAGCTGCAACGGGATGATCGCGAGGATCGGCTGCAGCTCCGGGCGCGTGCGCGGCACGTACAGGACGTGCTCGGCGTGTCGCTCGATCGCGGTGTTGCCCGCCGTGGCGACAGCGATCACGTGCGCCCCCCGTGCTCGCACCTCCTCGAGGTTCGACGCCATCTTCTCGAAGACGTGGCTGTCGGTGGCAACGGCGACGACCGGGGTGTCCTCGCCGAGCAGGGCGATCGGCCCGTGCTTCATCTCGCCGGCCGCGTAGGCATCGGTCGGGATGTACGAGATCTCCTTCAGCTTGAGCGCGCCCTCCTGGCAGATGGGCAGGCCGAGATGCCGCCCGAGGTACAGGAAGAACCGGTCGTGCGCGAACCGGTCGGCGAGGAGGTCCAGCTGGGCATCGAGCGCCTTGTCGTCGAGCAGCTCCTGCACGAGCTCGGGGACCTCCCGCAGTTCGGCGCCGATCAGTGAGACCTCTGCCGGGCTGAGCGTGCCCCGGACGGCCCCGAGGTGCAGCGCAATCAGCGTCATCAGCGTCACCTGCGCGGTGAACGTCTTCGACGCGGCCACGCCGATCTCGAGGCCCGCACGGGTGTACAGCACGCCATCGGCGGCGCGGGCGATGGCGGAACCCATGATGTTCGTGACGGCGACGACGCGGGCACCACGCTCCTTGGCGATCTGCATGGCCGCCAACGTGTCGGCCGTCTCGCCGGACTGGGAGATCGCGAGGACGAGGGTTCGGGGATCGAACACGCCGTTGCGGTAGCGCCACTCACTGGCGACATCGGCCTCCGTGGCCACACCGCCCCACTCCTCGATCAGGTAGCGCCCGACGAGACCGGAGTGCAGCGCGGTGCCGCAGCCGACGATCAGCACACGATTGATGTCGCGGAGATCGTCATCGCTCAACCCGAAGCCGTCGAGGTGCAGTTCGCCGTGGTGGAAGCGCTCGGCGATCGTGTCGCTGATGGCCGTCGGCTGCTCGTGGATCTCCTTCAGCATGAAGGTGTCGTAGCCGCCCTTGGCGGCGACCTCGATCGACTCGTCGGCCTGCTCGATCGAATGCTCGATCAACGATCCGTCGGCCATCGAGCGGAATTCGACGCCGCCTGCGGTCACGATCACCAGCTCGGACTCGTCCACCACCTGGATCTGGCGCGTCTCCTCGAGGAAGGCCGGCGTGAACGAGGCGATGAAGTTCTCGCCCTCGCCGCGGCCGACGACCAGCGGCGGCCAGGCCAGGCGGGCGGCCACGATCCGGTCGGGCTCGTCGAGGGCGATGGCGAGGAACGCGAAATGTCCCTCCAGGCGCGGGAAGATGCGCCGGCAGGTCTCGGCGAGATCGCCGTCGTACTCCTCCTCGATCAGGTGGACCAGCGCCTCGGTGTCGGTGTCGGAGCTGAGGGTATGTCCCTTGGCGGCCACCTCGGCGCGCAGTTCGATGTAGTTCTCGAAGATGCCGTTCATCAGCACGGCGAACCGGCCGTCCTCCGAGGTGAAGGGGTGGGCGTTGCGGACCTCTACCCCACCGTGCGTGGCCCAGCGGGTATGCCCCATGCCGAGCGTCGCGGTGGCGGAGACGTCGCCGGCGACCTTGCGCAGCTCCTTGACGGGACCGACGGCACGGGCGCGGTCGAGCGCTCCCTCGGCCACGAGGACCAGTCCGGAGGAGTCGTAGCCGCGGTACTCGAGATGCTCCAGGCCCGCGAGGACGAGTTCCTTGCAGGGGCGCGCCCCCACGTAGCCGATGATCCCGCACACAGGGGCAATCCTACCGCTCGTGGCGGGATGCCCCGCCGTGCATCAGCTGACGGCGGGCAGCTCGCGCTCGACGATGGCGACCAGCTCCTCGGCGATGGCGCGGCACTCGGCGCCATCGCGTGCCTCGACCATGACGCGCACGAGCGGCTCCGTGCCGGACGCGCGCACCACGATGCGCCCCTCGTCGCCCAGCCGCAGCTCGGCGGCGGCGATCGCGTCCCACAGCGCGGAGCAGTCGTCCAGCCCCTCGCGGCGCGCGCGGACGCTGATCAGGTTCTGCGGGAACTTCTCGACGGCCTGCGCGGCCTCGGCCAGCGTCTGACCGGAGCGGGCGAGCGCGGCCAGCACCAGCGTGGCCGTGAGTGGACCGTCGCCGGTGGTCTGATGATCCAAGGCGATGACGTGGCCAGACTGCTCCCCCCCGAGGACGGACCCGTCGCGGCGCATGGCCTCGAGGACGTAGCGGTCGCCGACGTCGGTGATCTCGAGCGAGCAGCCGAGCGCGCGGAGAGCGTGGTGGGTGCCGAGGTTGGCCATGCTCGTGACGACGACGCGGTTGCCCGGCAGCGCGTCGCGCGCGAGGGCGTCGGCGGCGAGCAGCGTGAGGATGTGATCGCCGTCCACCGGATTGCCCGCGGCGTCGACGAACAGCACGCGGTCGGCATCACCGTCGAAGGCGACGCCGAGCGTCGCTCCCTCCGCCACCACCGTGGCTGCGACGTGGCCGAGGTGCGTCGAGCCGCAGTCGACGTTGATATTGCAGCCGTCGGGCTCGCACGCGATCAGCACCACATCGGCGCCGAGCAGCTCGAAGAGGCGGGGCGCGACGGTCGTGGCGGCACCATGCGCGCAGTCCACGACGATGCGCAGGCCGTCGAGAGGCACCCCGGCGACCTCGGCCACCCACTCCGCATAGGCCTCCGCGGCACCCGTGGCCGTGCTGGTCGTGCCGACCGCCGCGCCCGTCGGCAGCTCGCCGGCGCCGTCGAGCAGTGCCTCGATGGCCTCCTCCTCCGCATCGAGGAGCTTGTAGCCATCGGCCCCGAACAGCTTGATGCCGTTATCGGGGTAGGGATTGTGGCTGGCGCTGATCACGATGCCGGCTGCCGCCCCGCGCTGCACGACACCCCACGCCACGGCCGGTGTCGGCAGGACCCCGAGGCGAACGGCATGGCCCCCGGCGGAGGCGACTCCGGCGGCCAGTGCGTCCTCGAGCATCGTGCCAGAACGGCGCGTGTCGCGGCCGATCAGAATGACAGGCGCTGGATGCGTCGCCCGCAGACGCAGCGCCGCTGCGCGTCCCACGCGGAGCGCGAGCTCCGGCGACAGGCGCTCGTTGGCGACGCCGCGAATGCCATCGGTGCCGAACCAGGCACGGGCCATACCGACGACTCCCTAGCGCTTGGAGAACTGCGGGCGCTTGCGGGCCTTCTTGAGGCCGGCCTTCTTGCGCTCGACCGCACGGGCGTCGCGGGCGAGGAAGCCGGCGCGCTTGAGGTCGCCGCGCAGATTCGGATCGGCCTCGACGAGGGCGCGGGCGATACCGTGGCGCGTGGCGCCGGCCTGTCCGCTGACGCCACCGCCGTGCAGCAGGAGCCGCACGTCGAAGCGATCCTTGAGGCCGACGGCCTCCAGCGGGCTGAGCGCCAGCGCGCGGAGCGGAGCACGGTCGAAGTACTGCTCGGCCGGCCGACCGTTGCACGTGACGATCCCGGTGCCGGGCGTCAACGTGACGCGCGCGACCGACGTCTTGCGCTTGCCGGTTGCCTGATACGTGGCCTTATCGCTCATCGAATTCCCTCTTCGCCTTACGGCAGCGGCTGCGGCTGCTGTGCCGCGTGCGGATGGTCGGAGCCGGCGTAGACCTTCAGCATGTTCAGCTGAGCCGCGCCGAGCTTGTTCTTCGGGAGCATGCCCTTGACGGCATGGCGGATGACCTCGGTCGGATTGCGATCGAGCTGCTCCTGGAGCGTGCGCTCGCGGAGGCCGCCGGGATAGCCGGAGTGGCGGTAGTACTTCTTCTGCTCGAGCTTGTTCCCGGTGACGCGTACGCGCTCGCAGTTGATCACGACGACGAAGTCGCCGGTGTTGACGTGCGGCGTGAAGTTCGTCTTGCCCTTGCCCCGCAGCGCCTCGGCGATGCGGGTGGCGAGGCGGCCGAGCACCTCGCCGTCGGCGTCGATGATGAACCAGCCGTGCTCGACGTCGGCGGGCTTTGCGGAGAGAGTCTTCTGAGGCATAGTGGATGCGCGGGTTGACCACCGCACGAGGCGGAACCGTACCATGAGGCCCATGCACGACGATGCACCTCCCCTCCCCGGGCTCGCCGACCGCCTATCGCGGCCCCTTGCCGCGCAGGATCCGAGCGTGAATGCGCTGCACGATCGGCTCAACGAGGCCGTCCCGTGGCTGTGGTGGCCGCTGACGGTGCCGAGCGCCTCCGCGCGTCTGGGTGCGTCCGAGCATGCGCTCTACGCGGTGCATGCCGGTCTCGGCCTCGTCGCGGTGACGCTGCTCGCGCCGCGGACGCAGCGCCGACGCATCCTGCGGGGCGGTGCGCTGATCGCGCTGGGCTCATGGGCCGTGTTCAGCGGCGCCTGGGACCGCCGCGCGGATCAGGCGGCCAACGACGAGCGACGCGCCTTGTAGGCGTCGGCGACGGCGGCCCGCGAGGCGGCGCTGAGCACCATCCGGCGCATGATCGCCCCGGCCGCGGCGAGGTCCGCGACCGACTCGGCGCTCTCGATCATGGCGAGGGCCTCCGTGCGCTCGTCCTCGTGGCGCCCCGCGGCGTAGTGCGTGGCGATCGCGGCGCGCCGCCCGCCGGCGCGGGAGGCCTGACGCGCCTGCTCGGCGCAGTCGAGCTCCTCGCCGAGCTCCTCCAACAGCTCCGCCAGGGGCAGCAGGATCGAGGCATCGACGCCCGCGTACTCCAGCTGACCATCGGACAGCTCCTCCTGTGCCCAGTCCGACGTCTGGAAGGACTTATCCAGCTCGGCGTGCAGAAAGCGCTCCGCGAGTGTCACGAGCTTCGCGTCCTCGACTCCGTGCTCGAAGCCGGCCGCGTTCAGGTGCCCGGCGATGACCGTCCACCACGCGCACGTATCGAACAGATCCGTGAGCTCGATGCCCCACCGGTACGTGATCCAGCTCTGCTCGAACTTCGCGTTGTGCGCGAGCACGCGGCGCCCATCGCCCAAGAGACGCAGGAGCGGTGCTGGATCAACCTCCCAGCAGTCGACCACGAGCGAGACGAAGTCGCCGGTGGGAGACGGTGCCGCGATCTGGACGAGCCGTACGGTGCCGTTCCAGGGATCGAAGGCATCACGCTCCTCTCGGCGCTCCGGCGGCAGCCGCGTGCATGCCGTCTCGATGTCGAACCCGAGCACGGGTTGGTCGGCCAGCTGCGCCACCGCCTCCTGCACCTGCTCGGGCGTGCGCAGCACGACGATCCGCGTGGCGGGCGCCTCGGGCGGCTGCGCCGGCAGCAGGTCCTCGCGCACGAGCGGAGGGTGCGGTCCGGCGGGCTCGGGCACTGGCGTCTCCGGTGCCACCTCGATCAGCTTGCGGACCTCCAGTTCGCCGAACGGCGAGGTCTCGACGCGACAGCGCAGGGTGGTCTCCGCGAGCCGAGCGGGCAGCAGTTCGTCGGGTGTCGTCGCCAGCGGCCCGAGGGCGCGCTCGCGATCTGCGGCGCTGCGCGGCGGCCAGATCAGCAGGCCGGCGTGCCGACCACTGAGCGAACCCTCGCAGATGCGGAACGTGACGATGTGCAGCGGCGCGCCCGATTGCGTCTCCACCTGCCTGATGTAGGCACCGTCCGTCTGGGGCACGGCACGGCAGAGGACCTCCGCCCGTTCCACCGCTGCCTCGCGGTCGAACCAGCGGGGGTCGGAGAACGCGCTCATGGGTGAAGGTAATCAGGGCGGGCGGATGCGCGTCGATCGCCGCGTGCTCCCATGGCCCTCGCCTCCGGTGACACCGGCTCTGGCCACGGAATCGCCGGGCCATCCCGGTGCGGGCGTGCAGCGGGCGCGGGCGGAGCCGTCGTCTCTCCTCCTCCCACGGCGCCGGCAGCACGGCCGCCGCAGGCCTGTCCGCCCCGGGCGGCGGGATACCATCTGCGCATGACCGACTGCCTCTTCTGCCGGATCGCCTCCGGTGACGTGCCGGCGATCCGTATCGCCGAAACCGAGCGCGCGATCGCCTTCATGGACATCTTCCCCGCGGCCCCCGGACACGCGCTGGTGATTCCCCGGGCGCATGCGGACGATGCCCTGGCGGCGGACGATGCGGATCTCGCGGCGTGCATGCAGTTGGCCGCTCGCGTCGGCGACGCTGCGGTCACCCAGCTCGGTGCGACCGGCGTCACCTTCCAGTCGCTGGCCCGCCCGGACGCGGGGCAGACGGTCTTCCATCTGCACGTCCACGTGATCCCCCGGGTGGCCGGAGACGGGTTCGTCTTCCCCTGGCCGCACACCGACGGCGACCTGGCCGAGATCGAGGGCCACGCAGCGCGGCTGCGGACCGCGCTCTAGTTCGAGGCGTCGGCGTAGTCGCTCAGCTTGTAGTCCCCGGGGCTGGCGATCGACGGCTGCCCGGCACGCAGCAGTTCCGGCACCGTGACCGAACGCAGCCCGCGCGCGACCAGCCCGTCGAGGATCAGCGGAAGCGCGTCGACGGTCATCTGGCGATTCATCGAGCCGTCGTGCAGCAGGATGATCGCGCCGGGCTTGAGCGCCGGGCTGTTGAGGACGTTGGCCGCGATGGTGCCGGGGTCGCTCAGCGCCCAGTCGTTGCTGTCGACGGTCCAGAGCACCGGCAGCATGCCCTGACGGCGTGAGAACTCGTTGGTCTTGGCGGTGAAGTCGCCGAACGGCGGGCGCATCAGGGTCGGGACGCGTCCCGTCTCCTTGAGGATCGCCGCGCGCGTGTCCACGAGCTCGCGCCGGAGGCCAGCCGTGTCCAGGCTCGGCAGGCTGGCGTGCGTCCACGAGTGATCGGCGACGACGTGGCCCTGCTCGACCATCGCCCGGAGGGCGCCCGGATGGTCGTCGAGGTTCTGACCGACGACGAAGAAGGTGCCCTGCATCTTGTAGCGCTTGAGCAATGCGAGCACGTCCCACGTGTCCTTCCCCGGACCGTCGTCAAACGTCAGCGCCACGAGGTTGCCCGTGGCGACGCCCGCATTGACGCCATCGCTCGGCGGGACGGCGTTGGCGTACTGCCCGATCCCCCACGCCCGCTGCTCCACGGCGTCCGCCGCCTTCGCACCTTCAGCCGCGTTGGCAGCCGCCTTCTTGGCCGCCAGGTCGATGGCGCTCTCGGTCGAGACGGGCACGGCCTCGGAGCCGGCGTCGCTCGGCCGCATGGCGTAGGCCAGCACGCCCACGATCAGCAGGCCGAGGACGACGACGAGCAGGCCGCGGCGACGGCGCTGGATGGCCGCGTCACGCGATGCCGACCGGGGTGGTCTCCGGGGGGTGGACACACGCGCAGGATACCCGTCGCCCTGAGGGGCGCTGGGCAAGCCGGCTCGCTATTCCCACTCGATGGTGCCGG
>JBILWG010000149.1:0-5096 GCA_044369995.1 Gaiellales bacterium
CCACCACGAGCACGTCGCAGTGCGCGAAGCGCTTCTCGAAGCGTGTGGTCTCGCGCTCGGTGGGCAGCAGCCCCTGGTGGAGGCGTCCCTCGGCCTCGAAACCCGGGAACACCTCGACCTCGTTCATGCGCATCAGCGGCTCGGTCACATCACCGGTGCCGACCTGTGCGAAAGCGTGCGGATCGGTGACGTTGTCGGTGACGACACCGCGCGGGCGGCTCATCAGGACGCTCGTGCCGATCACGTCGACGCCGTTGGCCAGCAGCGCGGAGGCCAGCGTGTCACCCGGGTGCGCGGTCAGCGTCCGGCCGTCATAGGTGAACTCGAAGGAGTGGTCGTGGTCGATGCGGCCACGGTCGTCGAGGCGCTTCATCGGGCGTCCTCCGGCTGCTCGCCGACCCGGTACGAGCCGACGAGCTCGTGGGTTCCCGTGTCGCGGATGACGTTGAACCAGCGGCGGCAGCCGGCGGCATGGTTCCAGCGCTCGGCGTAGCGGCCGCGCGAGTTGTCGCGGACGAACAGGAAGCGCGCCCACTCCTCGTCCGACAGCACCTCCGGGTCGGCGGGATAGGCGACGTGCGCCTGGCCGCCGTACTTGAACTCCGGCTCGTCGCGTGGTCCGCAGTACGGGCAGCGGATCTCGAACATCAGTGCGCCACCGCGGCAGCGCCGTGCTCGTCGATCAGCTCGCCGGTCTCGAACCGCGTCATCGAGAACGGGCGGTTGAGCTCGTGCGGCTCGCCCGTCGCGATCGTGTGCGCCATCACCCAGCCCGAGCCCGGCGTGGCCTTGAAGCCACCGGTGCCCCAGCCGCAGTTGACGTAGAGGTTCTCGACGGGGGTGAGGCCGACGATCGGCGAGGCGTCGGGGCAGACGTCGACGATGCCGCCCCACGTGCGCATGACGCGCGCGCGAGAGAACTGGGGGAAGAGCTCCATGCCGGCGCTCATCTGCTCCTCGATCACGTGGAGCCCGCCGCGCTGCGCGTAGGAGTTGAAGGCGTCGATGCCGGCGCCCATCACGAGCTCGCCCTTGTGCGCCTGCGAGACGTAGACGTGCACGGCGTTGCTCATCACGACGCAGTTGAGGACCTGCTCGTAGACCTCGGAGACGAGGGCCTGCAGGGGGTGCGACTGGATCGGAAGGTCGAAGCCGGCCATCGCCGTCAACAGGCTGGTGCGCCCGGCGGCGACGAGGCCGACCTTCCCGGCGGCGATCGGGCCCTTGCTCGTCTGGAGCCCCGTCACGCGGCCATCGACGACGTCGATGCCGGTCACCTCGCAGCCCTGGATCAGGTCGACCCCGAGGGCGTCGGCCGCGCGGCCGAGCGCGAAGACGACGGCGTCGTGGCGGGCGATGCCACCGCGGCGCTGCAGCGTCGCGCCCAGCACGGGATAGCGCGCCTCGGGCGAGATGTCGACGATCGGGCAGAACTCCTTGACCGCGTCGGCATCGAGCCACTCGGCGTCGACGCCGTTGAGGCGGTTGGCCTCGACGCGGCGGACGCTCTCGCGGACGTCGTGCAGGTTGTGCGCGAGGTTGAGCACGCCGCGCTGGGAGAACATGACGTCGTAGTCGAGCTCGTCCGACAGCCCCTCCCAGAGCTTGAGGGCGTGCTCGTACATCGCCGCGCTCTCGTCCCACAGGTAGTTGGACCGGATGATCGTCGTGTTGCGCACGGCGTTGCCGTTGCCGAGCCAGCCGCGCTCGACGACGGCGACGTCCTTCATGCCGTGGTTCTTCGCGAGGTAGTACGCGGTGGCGAGGCCGTGCAGGCCACCGCCGACGATGATCGCCTCGTACGACTTCTTCGGCTCGGGCGTGCGCCAGAGGAAGGGGGCGTTGTGGAGGGCGTGCTCGTTGGGATCGAGTTCCATCGGGTATCTCCAGCGTGAACAGCGGACTGACATTTCAGAGTCTAGTGGGAGCGCGCGCCGCACGTCAACCACCTGTGCGTTGTAGACCCGCTTGCAGAGCACCGATCGACCTGATACAACTTGTCAACCGTTTGGTTGTGAAGTTGAGGAGGACTCCATGTCTGCAGTAACCCCGAAGATCACCGAAGCACCCGCCACTCTGGCCTGGTCGCTCGAGCGCGTGCTGTTCCTGATGGCCGGCGTGTTCGTGCTCGCCAGCGTGGCGCTCGCCGTCGTCGTATCCCCCTGGTTCCTCCTGCTGACGGCGTTCGTCGGCCTCAACCAGCTGCTGTACGTGGCGTCCGGCACCTGCGGCGCCGCCCTCATCCTGACCCGCGTCTTCCACCTGCAGAAGGGCTGCGCACGATGAGCACCGCCACCCCCACCCTCGGTCCGATCGGCCGCCTCGGCCGCTGGTCCGCGACGCACCGCAAGCTCGTCGCCCTCGTCTGGCTGGTAGCGGCGATCGGCCTCGGCTTCTTCGCCCCGAAGGCCGAGCACGCGCTGTCCGGCGCCGGCTGGGAGGCCAGCGGCTCGCAGTCGGTCGAGGCGCGCGACGTCGTCGCCCGCGAGTTCCAGGGCCTCGGCGGCAGCGCCATGATGGTGGTGCTCACCTCGAAGACCCAGAGCGTCGACAGCCCGGCCTACCAGCAGGCGCTCAGCGACGTCACCCGGATTCTCGAGTCCGACGCGGCGGTCTCCACCGTCGTGCAGCCGCAGCCCGGCATGTCGCTGTCGGAAGACCGGCGCACCGCCGTCGTCCAGGGCGGCGCCGGACTCAACCCGACCGAGATGGTGCGCGCCGCCGACCGGCTCAAGGGCGACCTCGCCAAGGTCGGAAACGGCGACATCACCGTCGCACTGACCGGCGCGCCGGGCATGTGGAGCGACTTCAACGCCGCCAACAAGGACGCGATGCTGAAGTCCGAGCTCTACTCCTGGCCCGTCACCCTCGCCATCCTGCTGCTCGCCTTCGGCTCGCTCGTCGCCGCCGGCCTGCCGCTGATGCTCACGATCATCGGCCTGATGATGACCGCCGGCAGCCTCTACCTCGCCACGCAGGTCTTCGACGTGTCGATCTGGGCGATGAACTTCGCCATGATGTTCGCACTCGCGCTGGGCATCGATTACGCGCTGTTCGTCGTCGTTCGCTTCCGTGCCGCCCTGATGGGCAGTGGCATGAGCCCCAACGACGCCGTCGGCGTGACGATGGACACGGCCGGCAAGGCCGTGCTCTTCAGCGGCGTGACCGTCCTCATCTCGCTGTCGGCGGTGATGCTCGTGCCGAGCCCCGCCTTCCGCTCGATGGCGCTCGGCATCATGCTCGCGGTCCTGTTCGTCCTGCTCGCCACGTTGACGCTGCTGCCGATGGTGATGGCCAAACTCGGTACCCGGATCAACGCGGTGTCGCTGCCGTGGGTGCACGCCGGCGAGCATCGGTCGGCGCGCTTCGCCCGCTGGGGTGAGTTCCTCTGGAAGCACCCGATCCTCCCCGGCATCGCGGCCGTCGCCCTGCTGCTCCTGCTCGCCGTCCCGGCACTCGATCTGCGCACCGGCATGCCGTCGATCAAGGTCGTCCCGTCCGAGGACGGCTCGCGCGTCGGCTACGAGACCATCCAGTCGACGTTCGGCCCCGGCGCACCGGGTGCACTGCAGATCGTGACCCCGACGGCCGAGGTGGCGGCCGTCAGCGAGACGCTGCAGAACGATCCCGGCATCGCCGCGGTCATGCCCGGCATGCCGTCAGCCGACGGCGACCTGACGCTGATCCAGGCCGTGCCCAGGACCGACCCATCGGATCCCGCGCTCGGCACAGCCATCGATCGCCTGCGCGGCGAGCTACCGGCCAACGTCCTCGTCGGCGGGGCGGCAGCCGAGAACCACGATCTCGAGGTCGCGCTCGGTGACGCCACGCCACTCGTGATCGGCATCGTCCTCGTGCTCGGCTTCCTGCTGCTCCTCGTGGCGCTGCAGGCGCCGCTGATCGCACTGATCGGCGTGATCACCAACCTCCTGGCCGTCGGTGCCGCCTTCGGCGTCGCCAAGCTGATCTTCCAGGATGGCTACCTCACCAGCCTCCTCGGGTTCGAGCCGCAGGGCTTCCTCGACGCCTGGGGTCCCGTGTTCTTCTTCGCGATGATCTTCGCGATCTCGATGGACTACACGGTCTTCCTGCTCGCGTCGGCGAAGGAGCACTACGACCACTCGCACGATCCGAAGGAGGCTGCGATCGGCGGTCTCGCCCACTCGGGTCGCGTGATCTTCGCCGCTGCCGCGGTGATGGTCGCCGTGTTCTTCACCTTCGCGATCTCGGGGCCGATCCCGCCGAAGGAGATGGGCATCATCCTCGGCGTCGCCGTCCTCCTCGACGCACTGCTGATCCGCCTCCTGCTGATCCCGGTCGCCTTGCGTCTGACCGGACGGGCCGCCTGGTACCTGCCGAAGTGGCTCGACCGGATCCTGCCCGACGTGCGCTTCGGCCACTGATCGACCGCGCCGCCGCGGAGCTCCCCCCAGCCTCGCGGCGGCGCCGATCGAATAGGCGGGCAAGACGTGGAATACTCCTCGGCATGCGCACCTGCCGAGCCGCTCTCCTCCACGAGTTCAACGCCCCGCTGATCATCCATGACGATCTCGTCGTCGACGATCCCAAGCAGGGCGAGGTGCTCGTCAAGCTGGGCGCCAGCGGCGTCTGCCGTTCCGACCTCCACACGATCGAGTGGACCGGACGCGTGGACGTGCCGTCGATGCTCGGCCACGAGGGCGCCGGCACCGTCGAGGCCGTCGGCCCCGGCGTGCAGAACCTCAAAGTCGGCGACAAGGTCGTGCTGGCCTGGGTCGCGCCGTGCGGGCAGTGCAAGATGTGCCAGCGAAACCGTCCCGCGCTCTGCACCGAGCAGGGCAAGTTCGAGTTCGGCTCCCTGCTCGACGGCACGAGCCGCTACTCGATCCACGGGGAGTCGGTTGCCGTCTACTCCAGCTCGACGTTCTCCGAGTACTGCGTCGTGCCCGAGGTCTCCGCGATCAAGGTCGAGACGGAGCTGCCGTGGGAATACCTCGCGCTCGTCGGCTGCGCCGTCACCACCGGCGTCGGCGCCGCGATCAACACGGCCAAGGTCGCCCCGGGCGATACCGTCGCCGTCGTCGGCTGCGGTGGCGTCGGGCTCAGTGCCCTGCAGG
>JBILWG010000150.1:0-4993 GCA_044369995.1 Gaiellales bacterium
CAAGGACGGCTCGTGGGTGCACGAGTTTCACCTGCTGCGTTCCTGAGGCCTCGGGTGCAGCACTGCGCGTAAGATGCGCTCGGCCCGGCGACGTGGCCGAGTGGCTAGGCAGCGGCCTGCAAAGCCGTCCACACCAGTTCGATTCTGGTCGTCGCCTCTCGCACCCCGGAGACCCCAGCGGTCTCCGGGAGTGTGCGCCTCAACCTGGAGACCAGCGTGCACCAGCAACACACCAAGGCCGGTCGTCGGTGAATCCCTACGCGGCAGAGCAGGTAGCCGGCCGACGTGTCGTCGTCGACCGCCTGGATCGCGACGGCGCCGCGCTGGCCGAGCTCCTCCGTGACCGTGGAGCAGACGTCTGGATCGCGGACCACGACCCAGCGGTGGAGACGCCGGACGGGTGCACGTTGGTGCACGAGCGCGCGTCAGCGGCACAGCGGGCCGATCTGCTGATGGTGGACTGCTGGACGCCCGAGGTCGCCGATCACGTCGTTCAGGCGCGAGAACGCGGCATTGCCGTCGGTTGCCTGGCCGATCTCGTCCTGCACGAGTGGCCGACACCGGTGATCGGTGTCACCGGCACAGCCGGCAAGACGATGACCACGCGCCTGATCGCACACCTGCTCGAACGGGCCGGCTGGGACGTCCTCGTCCCGCCCACGGGCCGCGCGGAGAACGCCTGGCCGAGCGCGGACACGCTCGCCGCGCTCGTCGAGGGTCGCCTGCCGGACATCCTGACGCTGGAGCTGACCAGCACGCATCTCGCCTACATGTCGACGAGTCCCGCCATCGCCGCAGTCACGTCGCTCACCCCCGACCACGCCGAACTGCACGGGGGCGAGGGGCGGTACTTCGCGACCAAGCAGCGCATCCTCGTGC
Source organism: Gaiellales bacterium (assembly GCA_044369995.1). GTDB lineage: Bacteria > Actinomycetota > Thermoleophilia > Gaiellales > F1-60-MAGs149 > F1-60-MAGs149. The sequence goes on from JBILWG010000150.1 coordinate 880, forward strand.
ATCAGCAGCCGGGTGACACCGCGGTGCTGCCCCCGGACGTCCCGGCGCTGGTGCCACGCGCAGGTGTCGAGGTGGTGCGCTTCGACGTCGCCGATCCGCTGGTACAGGCCACCCGCGTGGCGCCCCACCATCGCGGCAACGTGGCCTGTGCGCTCGGCGTCGTGCGTGACGCGCTCGGAGCGGATGTGGAGCTGGGCGACATCGAGTCGTTTCGGTCGCCGCGCTGGCGTGGCGAGTGCATCGGACACGTCGGTGCGGTCGCCGTGCACCACGACGGGATGGCGGCGACGCCGCTCAAGGCGACGGCCTTCGTACGGTCGCTGGCCGACCACTCGGCGATCCTGATCGTCGGAGGGATCGCCGACATGGACAACGGGCGCGTGCACGCGTCCCCCGGAGAGCAGCGGCTGCTCCGCGAGACGTGCGTCGAGATGGCACGGGCTGCGCTGCGGATCGTTCTCATCGGGCCGGCGGCCGCGCAGCTGGCGCCGCTGCTCGCGCAGGCGGGGGCGCCGAACGTGCAGATCGGCCCGGATCTGCACTGGGCAGCCGCGGAGGTCGTACGCGACACCGTTGGCGTGCAGCTGATCGCCTGGGTACCGGCCTACCCGGTGGAGCTGCAGGATCGCGAGCGGTTCGCCGACCTGATGGCGGGAGCCACCCGGGCAGCGGGGCTCGCGTGGGCTCCTCTGGCAGATCCTGCGAAGTGAGGGACATGCGACCGATCGTGGTCTACGACGACACCTGCGGGATGTGCCGCAACAGCGTGCGCTGGGTCCGCCGACTCGACTGGCTGCGGCGACTCGACGACCTCGGCTACTCCGTCGCCGTCGAGCGCTATCCGGAGATCGGCCGCGGGGCACTCGGTGACGGCCTGCGCGTGCGCTTCCCGAGCGGCGACGTCGCACTCGGCGTGGACGCGGTGCGTGCGATCGCCATTCGCACGCCGCTCGGTGCGCTCGGCGCCTGGCTGCTCTACGTGCCCGGCCTGCACCGACTCGGCGAGCACGGCTATGCGCAGGTCGCGAAGCGGCGCCGCCCCGAAGGCGCGGCGTGCCCGCTTCCGGGGCGCTACGACGTCGGCTCGGTGTAGGCGATCACGTAGACCTTGCGGATCGTCTCCGCGATGTCCCACTCGCCGACCCAGCCCTCCGGCGTCGCCACCGCAACCCCGGGCACCAGGACGGTCTCCGTGCCGTCTTCGTCGCGCAGGACGCCACGGCCGGACACCACCGTGAAGACCTCGCGATAGCCGTCGCGCCGAGCGGCGAACGCGCCGGGGGTGCACTCCCAGACGCCCGACTGGCTGTGGGCATCCTCGTGGAGCACCTTGGACGACTCGACGGGCTCACCGCGCGTGGCGTTGGGCTTGGGACCGTTGAGTTCGAGCTCGATGCTCGCGGGATCGTTGAACGCGCTCGACTTCGGGGTCATGGCTTCCTCCTCGGGTGTTTCGGAGAGTCTGCCACGCCGGCGGCTAGGCTGCACGTATGGATGACCCGCTGAACGACCACGAGAACTCGCCCCTCGACGACGCGATCGGCCTGTCCTATGTCGGCCGTGAGGGCGATGACATCGTCATGCGCCTCGACCCGACCCACGCTGCGCTCGGCTACGTGGAGCCGCCGATGCTGCACGGCGGAACGCTCGCCACGCTTGTGGATACGGCAGGCTGGTACGCCGTGATGGCGAAGGCGCCCGCCACGTGGGTGGCGGTCGATCTGCGGAGCGACTTCCTGCGGATGGCCGATCTGTCACCCCTCAAGGTGACGGCACGGTGCCTGCGCGCCGGCCGCACGCTGGCGGTCTGCGACGTCACCGTCGCGCCATGGGACGCACCGGAGAAGACCACCTCGGTCGGCCGCATCCAATTCATCCGCACCGGCGACTGAACCACTCGTCGACCTGCGTCGGTACCCTAAGCGCATGGACAATCTGATCGACGGCAAGGCAGTTGCGGCGCAGGTGCGCGCAGAGGTGGCGGAGCGCACGAAGAAGCTCCGGGACGAGGCCGGCATCCTCGCCGGCCTCGCGGTGATCATCGTCGGCGAGGATCCCGCCTCGCAGGTGTACGTCGCCAACAAGCACAAGGCGTGCCACGAGGCCGGGATGCACTCCCTGGAGATCGTGATGCCGCGCGAGACCACGCAGGACGAGCTCCATGCGCAGATCGACCAGGTTGCGAACGACCCGGCGATCCACGGAATGATCGTGCAGATGCCGCTGCCGGAGCACCTCGACACCGATGCCGCGCTCAACCGCATCCCGTTCGACAAGGACGCCGACGGGCTCACCGCCGACGCCATGGGGCGCCTGATGACGCTCCAGCCCGGTCCGCTGCCGTGCACGCCTGCCGGCTGCATCGAGCTGCTCAAGGCCTACGGCGTCGAGATGAAGGGTGCGCATGCCGTCGTGGTGGGCCGCTCCGAGATCGTCGGCAAGCCGCAGGCGCACCTCCTGCTCAAGGAGGACTGCACCGTCACGATCTGTCACTCGCGCACGAGGGACCTGCCGGGCATCTGCCGCCAGGCGGACATCCTCGTTGCCGCTGTCGGGCGTCCGAAGATGATCGGCGCCGATTGCGTGAAGGATGGCGCGGTCGTGATCGATGTCGGCATCAATCGCCTGCCGGAGGGGCTCTGCGGTGACGTCGATTTCGACGCCGTGCAGCCGAAGGCGAAGCTGATCACGCCAGTGCCCGGCGGCGTCGGCCCGATGACCATCGCGATGCTGCTGAAGAACACGATCGAGGCAGCCGAGCGCTCCGCCGGCCGCTGAGGACGAGATGTCGGACATCGAGCTGACCCCGGCTGAGGTGCGTCACGTCGCCACCCTCGCTCGGCTTGGGCTTGACGATGCCGAGGTCGAGCGTCTCGGTCGCGAGCTGACCAGCATCCTGGGGCACGTCAACACGATCGCCGCGCTGCCGATCGCCGACGTGCCGCCGACGAAGCACTCGCACGAAAACGCGGATTCGCTGCGTCCCGACGTGTCGCGCCCCGGCGTTTCCCGCGAGGACGCGCTGCGGAACGCACCCGACCCGACCGCGGATGGCTTCCGCGTGCCGCCGATCGGAGCCTAGGTGGCGGGCATCGATGTCATCGGTCTCACCGCTGAGCGCGCCATGGGCATGCTGCGGGCGGGGGAGTGCACCGCCGAGGAGCTCGCGCAGGCGTACCTCGATCGGATCGCTGTGGTCGACGGCGATGTCCACTCGTACCTGCATGTCGATCCGGAGCGCACGCTCGCCGCGGCGCGCGCACAGGATGCGAGCGGCGGCGATGCGCTGAGCGGCGTGCCGATCGCGTACAAGGATCTGCTGTCCACGAAGGACGTACCCACGACCGCCGGTTCGAAGATCCTCGAGGGCTTCGTGCCGATCCAGGATGCCGACGTCGTCGCGCGGGGCAACGAGGCCGGTCTCGTGAGCCTCGGCAAGACCAACCTGGACGAGTTCGCGATGGGCTCCTCGACCGAGCACTCGGCCTACGGCCCCACGCACAACCCGTGGGATCTCACGCGCGTCCCCGGCGGCTCGTCCGGTGGCTCGGCTGCTGTCGTGGCCTCCGGCTGTGCCCCATGGTCGCTTGGTACCGATACCGGCGGCTCGATTCGTCAGCCTGCCGCTTTCTGCGGACTGGTCGGTCTCATGCCCACCTACGGCACCGTCTCGCGCTTCGGCGTGATCGCCTTCGCGTGCTCGCTCGAGCAGGTCGGCCCGATGGCGCTGACCGTGCGCGATGCCGCGCTGCTGCAGCAGGTCATCGCGAAGGACTCTCCGCACGACGCGACGTGCACCGGTCCGCGCGAGCCTATCGCCGTCCCCGAAGCAGGCCGCCTCGATGGCCTGCGCTTCGGTGTGCCGTGGGCCGAGCTCGAGGAGGGTGTCGAGCCGGGTATCCGCGCCCGCTTCGACGAATCGCTCGCCATCGCCAAGAACCTCGGCGCGGAGATCGTCGACGTGGAGCTGCCGTACTCCCGGCATGGCCTCGCTGCGTACTACGTGATCGCTCCGGCCGAGGCCTCCGCCAACCTGTCGCGCTTCGACGGCGTGCGCTACGGCCTGCGCGTCGACGGCAAGGACATCCGCTCGATGTACGAGGCCACGCGCGAC
>JBILWG010000032.1:0-14317 GCA_044369995.1 Gaiellales bacterium
CCACCAGCTGCTCCGTGCGGCGACGGTACTCGATGAGGTCGGCGACGGTGATGATCTTGATGTCGTGCTCGGCGCTGAAGACCGAGAGGTCATCGATGCGGGCCATCGTGCCATCCGGATTCATAACCTCGCAGATGACGCCGGCGGGCGTGCAGCCGGCGAGCTTCGCCATGTCGACCGAGGCCTCGGTCTGACCGGTGCGCTCGAGGACGCCACCTGGGCGGGCGCGCAGCGGGAAGATGTGACCCGGGGCCTGGATGTCGTCGGCCGTCGTCTTGGGATCAACGACCACGCGGCAGGTGGTGGCGCGATCGGCCGCGGAGATGCCGGTCGTGATGCCCTCCTTCGCCTCGATCGTGACGGTGAAGGCCGTCTCGTACGTCGTGACGTTGTGCTGCACCATCGGTTTGAGGCCGAGCTCGTCGCAGCGCTCCGGCGTGAGCGTGAGGCACACGAGGCCGCGGGCGTACGTCGCCATGAAGTTGATGTCGTCGCCCGTCACGAACTCGGCAGCCATGCACAGGTCGCCCTCGTTCTCGCGATCCGGGGCGTCGACGATGATGATCATCTTGCCGTTGCGGATGTCCTCGATTGCGTCCTCGATCGAGCTGAACGGTGGTTCGGGCTGATGCATGAAATTCCCTGTTGACGGGGGCTGGGTCATCGTAGCGAAGTGGCAGAGATCGCCCGCCGCGTGCTAGCGCTCCGCGGCGAACTTCTCCACGTACTTCGCATAGATGTCCACTTCGAGATTGACCGTGTCGCCCACTTGGGTGCCACCGAACGTGGTCACCTCGCACGTATGCGGGATGAGCCAGATCTCGAAGGCGCGATCGTCCACGCTCGAGACCGTCAGCGAGACGCCGTTGACGGCGATCGAGCCCTTCTCCACCACGTACCGCAGCACCGCCGGTGGAGCGGCGATCTCGATCACCTTCGCGATGCCATCGGCGCGGATGCCCGTCACCTCGCCGACGGCGTCCACGTGCCCCTGGACGACGTGCCCGCCCATGCGGTCGGTGGGGCGCAGCGCGGGCTCGAGGTTGACGGCGCTGCCGGCAGCCAGGCCTCCGGTGGTGGTGCGGGCGAGCGTCTCGCCCATCGCCTCGAACGCGATGCGCTCGCTGCCGAGCTCGACGGCGGTCAGGCACGTGCCGTTGACGGCGACCGAGTCGCCCATACCGACCTCGGGGGCCAGCTCCGGCATGCGGACGATGATGCGCGCGCCGTTCTCGGCGGGCTGCACCTCCTCCACCTCTCCGACCTCCTGCACGATCCCGGTGAACATGGCGCCTCCGTCAGCGCGGCTCTCGCAGCCACGCGTCGATCCATAGATCGTCGTCGATTCTTTCGCACGACCATGCCGCCAGGCTGAGCGCGTCGGCCATCTGATCCGATGCGGTGCCCGTCTCGCCGAGCACGCCGGGCGCGACGGGGTCGCCGAGCAGCTTCGGCGCCGTCACGACGATCATGCGATCGAGCAGTCCCGCCCCGAGCAGGGCGCCGGCGAGTCCCGCCCCGCCCTCGCAGAGGACGCTCTGGACCCCACGCGCGTGCAGCAGTGCCAGCCCCGCAGGGAGATCCGGCACCTCGACCACTTCGATTCCGGTTGCCGCCACGGTGGCGCGCCGTCCCGCATCGGCGCCACTCGTGCACAGCAGCAGCACCGGGCCCTGGTCGATCGTCTGCGCCAGACGGGAGGCCGCGCCGAGCCGCGCGGAGCGATCCCAGACGACGCGCAGCGGCTGCGTCTCGGCCGGCGGCTCGCAGTCCCGTGCGGTCAATTCGGGATCATCGGTCAGCGCCGTGCCAGAGCCGACGAGCACCGCCCCGGCCTGCGCCCGCAGCTCGTGTACCCGGGCGCGTGCGGCGGCGCCGGAGATCCAGCGGCTGTCGCCCGTCCGCGTGGCCGTACGCCCATCCAGCGTCTGTGCCGCCTTGTAGGTGATGTGCGGGCGCCCGAGCGTCATGGCAGAGCGGAAGCCCGCGTTCTGGCGGCGCGCCGCGAGGGCGAGCGGATCGTCGTCGTCGACGATATCGACGGGGATCCCGGCGTCCGCCAGCTGCAGCAGCCCCTTGCCCGAGGCGTGCGGCGCCGGATCGTTCGAGAGCACCACCACACGCCCTACGCCGGCGGCGACGAGTGCGTCCGAACACGGCGGGGTGCGCCCGTGGTGCGCGCAGGGCTCCAGCGTGACGTAGACCGTCGCGTCGCGCGCGCCCTCCTGCGCGACGTCCAGCGCCATCGCCTCGGCGTGCGCCATGCCGGGGGCGATGTGCCAGCCCTCCGCGACGACGGTGCCGTTGCGGGCGATCACGCACCCCACGCGGGGATTGGGCGCTGCGGTGCGCGCCCCGCGCTCGGCGAGCTCGAGCGCGCGCTGCAGGAGGAGCCGGTCGGCGTCGTCGATCACGGGGAAAGCCTACGTGAGCGAGGGCTACGCGATGGTGGCGCCGGCAGCGCGCACCTGCTCGACGAGTGCCTGATACGCCTCGCCGGGGTTCGGCTGCTTGTAGATCGCCGAACCCGCGGTGAAGCGATTGGCACCGGCCTCGTAGCAGCCGACGATCGTGTCAGCCGCGACGCCGCCATCGACCTCGACGCCGGCGTCGGGGCGGGCGAGCGCGCGCAGCTGCGGCAGACGATCGGCGGTCGCGGTGATGAACTTCTGGCCACCCCAGCCGGGGCTGACGCTCATGCAGAGCAGGTTGCGCGCGTAGCGCGCGGCCTCCGTCAGCGCAGCGACGGGCGTGGCCGGGTTGAGCGTGACGCCGGGGATCATCCCGGCCTCCTCGACGATCTGCATGGCACGGTGGATGTCGCGCGTGGCCTCGACGTGGATCGTGAACGAGTCGGCGCCGGCCTTGGCGTAATCGGAGGCGAAGCGCTCGGGCTCCTGCACCATCATGTGCACCGCGAGTGCGCCGCCGCGAGCGTGGACCTCACCGGCGATCGCCTCGACGACCTCGTGGCCGAAGGTGATGACCGGGACGAAGTGCCCGTCCATGACGTCCACGTGGAACGTACGGGCACCCGCGTCCATCAGCTCGATCACCTGCTCCCGGAAGGCGCCGAAGTCGGCGGCCAGGATCGAGGGGCAGACCTGGAACTCGGTGACCCACGCGTCGTTCGCCATAGGGCGGATCATGCCACCCCGCGCCCGCCACTGCCGCCACCCACAATGCCTGCAGGGTTCGAATGGGGTCTGGTCCCAATCCGAACCCGAAGGTCAGGCGGGCTGAAGGCGCACGGCGACGAAGCCCTCGCCGCTGCCTTCGTCGGGGCGCAGCTCGAGGCGGGCGTCGATCGCGTGCTCGTCGGCGGCCTGCGACTCGACCGTGCCGAGGGTACAGAGGCTGAGCACGAGCACGCCACCCGGGGCGAGGCGCGGCACGAGGAAGTCGATCATGCCGCGCTGGAGCGCAGCGAGGCTGTCGACCTCGGCGGGCTGGCGGCGCCAGCGGACGTCGGGACGGGAGCCGATCGTGCCGAGGCCCGTGCAGGGTGCGTCGACGAGGATGCGGTCGTAGCCCGTGCGATCCGGCGGCAGCTGGAAGACGTCGATCGGCAGCAGGTCGCAGCCCTCGACGCCCTGCCGGGCGAGGGTCTCGGCAAGCACGCGGGCGCGGCCGGGGTCGCGCTCCACGCAGGTGAGCCCCTGCCCGCCGCCGAGCAGGTCGGCGATGTGGCCCGACTTGCCGCCGGGTGCCGCGCACGCGTCGAGCACGCGCATGCCGGGCTCGGGGCCGAGGAAGGGCGCGATGCGCTGGGCGCTGCGGCTCATCGGGATCAGGTCGCCGTTCTTGAAGGCCGTCGTCGCGGCAATGTCGACGGCGCCCTCGACGACGCACGCACTCGGCACCTCATCGTCGGGGCGCAGGGCGCAGTCGAGTCGCGCGAATTCCTCCGCGATGCGCTCGTCGGCGCCCAGGCGCAGAGCCGAGACGCGGAAGGCGACCTCCGGCGTCGCGTTGCCCGCGTCCATCAGGCCCTTGGCGGCCTCGAGGCCATACGCCTGCTCCCACAGCTCGGCGATCCAATCGGGGTACGAGCGCAGCAGCGCGGCGTCTGTGATCGTCTCGTCGGGCAGCGCCGTGAGCCAGTCGGCGCCGCCGTCGGCGACGCGACGCAGCAGCGCGTTGACGAGACCCGCCCCGCCCTTGCCGCGGCGCTTCGTCGCGAGATCAACCGCGGTCGAGACGGCGGCATGCGGGGGAATGCGATCGAGCAGGAGCAGCTGGTACGCGCCGAGCCGGACGATGCAGCGCGTGGTCGGATCGAGCTTGGCCGGATCACGATCGGCGAGCGCCATGACACATGCGTCGAGCAGTCGCTGTGCCTTGACCGTGCCGTTCGTCAGCTGCGAGGCGAGGCCGCGGTCGCGCGGGTCCAAGCGCGCGCGAGCGGCCTCGGCGCTGAAGGCGCGGTCGACCCACGCCTCTTCCTTCTCCTGACGGAGCAGGACGTCGAGCGCGACGGTTCGGGCGGGGTCGCGCTGCGTCATGCCGGCCGCGTCGCCCGCGTCGGAGGCGTGCGGCGGCCGCGCAGCCAGTCCGGCGTCGCCAGCGCGCGCTTGCCCGCCGTCTGCAGCTCGGTGATCTCCAGTGCACCGTCGGCGAGCCCAACGACCAGACGGTCGCCAGCCACGGCCACTGCTCCCACCGCGACGGCCTCGGCAGCCGGGGTGGCACGCCAGATCGTGAAGGTCTCGTCGTCGAGCGCCAGCAGCGCACCGATATGCGGACGCAGGCCGCGGATGCGGTTGGCCGTCAGCTCGACGCCATCCGCCGACGGGTCGATCAGCCGATCCTCGCGCACCAGCTTCTGCGCGTAGGTGGCGCCGTCACCGGCCTGCGGCGTGGCGGCGAGCGTGCCGTCCGCGGCGGCGGCGAGCGCGCGCACGAGCGCCGGCACGCCGAGGCGCAACGCCTCGGCCTCGACGTCGGCGGCATCGGTGTCAGCCGTCAGCGCGATCGCATCCAGCGAGACGACCGGCCCCTCGTCGAGGCCGAGCACGGTCTCCATGATCGCCACGCCCGTGGCGTCGTCGCCGGCCATCAGCGCACGCTCGATCGGCGCAGCGCCGCGCCAGCGCGGCAGCAGCGACGGGTGCAGGTTGAGCCACGGGCACAGCGCGAGCAGGTCGGCGGGCAGCAGCTGGCCGTAGGCGCAGATCGCGATCGACGTCGGCGTGCAGTCACGCAGCGCGTCGAGCGCATCAATTGCCCGCTCGGGCTGCAGCAACGGCAGGCCGAGCTCGGTCGCCAGCGCCGCGACGGGCGGCGGCGTGAGCACGCGCTTGCGTCCGGCCGGACGATCCGGCTGGCTGAGGACCAGCGGCACCTCGACGCCGGCCGCCAGCAGGCCGCGCAGCACGTCGGCCCCGAACGCGGACGTGCCCGCGAACGGCGCGCGCGCGATCAGCTGAGCCTCTCCCGCAGGATCTTCAGCGCCTCGCGCTTGTCCGCCGGCGCAGCGCGATCGATCGTGAGGATCCCGTTGAGGTGATCGACCTCGTGCTGGACGATGCGGGCCGGCATGTCGAGGAACTCGTCCTCCTGCCAGTCGCCGTCCTCGTCCTGCCAGCGCACCGTGATGCGCGTGCTGCGCTCGACCGGCACCGAATGCTGCTCCTTCAGCAGGATCTCGAGCGACAGGCAGCCCTCGCCGCCGACCTCGGTCTCCTCGGAGTACTCGACGATCTCGGGATTGACCATCGAGATCCACTCATCGTCGGTGAAGCTGATCACGGCGATCTGCCGCAGCAGACCGATCTGCGGCGCCGCGAGGCCAGCGCCGACCGCGTCGTCGCCGATCTCATGCATGCGCTTGAGCAGCATCTTCAGCTCGTCGTCGAAGACCTCCACGGGCAGCGCCTGGGCCTTCAGCACGGGATCGGGGAACTGGCGGATCTGCGCCTGCGCGATGGTGCGACGCGCCTCGCGATCCGCCTCTGCCTTCTTGCTGGCCATCCTGCCTACGCTCCGCGCGGCTCTTTCGGCGCGACCGGCGCGACACGTGCACCGCTGGCGACGAGCGTGCCGATCTGCTCGCCGCGGACCACGCGGACGATGTTCTCGGCGTCGTTGACGTTGAAGACGCGGATCGGCATGTCGTTCTCCATGCAGAGCGACAGCGCCGTCGTGTCCATCACCTTGAGGCCGCGCTCGATCGCCTCGAGGTGCGTGAGCTCGGCGATCAGCTTGGCGTCGGGGTTGACGCGCGGGTCGTCGTCCAGCACGCCCTCCACTCCGTTCTTGCCCATCAGGATCGTCTGGGCGCCGATCTCGCACGCCCGCAGCGCCGAGGCGGTGTCCGTCGTGAAGTACGGGTTGCCCGTGCCACCGGCGAAGATCACCACGCGGCCCTTCTCGAGATGCCGGATTGCGCGACGCCGAATGTACGGCTCCGAGACCTCCTGGATGTCGAGGGCGCTGAGGATGCGCGTGTAGATGCCGATCCGCTCGCACGCGTCCTGCACCGCGATCGCGTTGAGCACCGTGGCCAGCATGCCGGCGTAGTCGGCCGACGCGCGGTCCATCCCCTTGGCCGACTCGGCCATGCCGCGGAAGATGTTGCCGCCGCCGACGACGATCGCCACCTCGACGCCCTCCTCGCGCACCTGCTGGATCGCGTAGGCGATCTCAGCGATGCGCGAGGGATCCATGCCGTAGCCCGCATCGCCCATCAGCGACTCCCCGGAGAGCTTGAGGAGAACGCGGCTGAACGGCGTGCTGGTCATGGTTTCTACTCCTGGCCGAGGGTGTAGCTCGCGAAGCGCTTGATCTCGATGTTCTCACCCATCTCGGACGAGAGGGCGGCGCGGAACTGCTCGACGGTGAGATCCTCGTCGCGGAAGTACGGCTGGTTGAGGAGGCAGACCTCCTCGAACCACTTGCGCAGCTTGCCCTCACTGATCTTCACCTGCACGTCGGCCGGCTTGTCGGCGGCCTGGGTGCGGAAGATCTCGAGCTCGGCCTCCTTGGCCTCCTCCGGCACGTCGGCCTCGGAGATCCAGCGGGTGCCGTCCATCGAGACGATCTGCAGGCACATGTCCTTGACGAACTCGCCGAACTTGTCGGTGTTCGCGACGAAGTCGGTCTCGCAGCCGATCTCGACCATGACGCCCTTGACGCCACCGCCGTGGATGTACGAGGCGACCTTGCCCTCGCTGGTGGCGCGGCCACCGCGCTTGGCGGCCTTGGCCAGGCCCTTCTCGCGCAGCACCTTCTTGGCGGCGTCCATGTCGCCCGCGGCCTCGACGAGGGCGTCGCGGACCTCCATCATCCCCGCGCCCGTCTGGTCGCGGAGCACCTTGACGTCGGCGGCACTCGGCTTGTAATCGCTCATGATTCTCGGTCCTTCTCGGCTTGCGCCGCGGTAATCAGGTTCAGATCCGCTTACGCGGTGGGCTTCTCTTCGGCGGCCTCGGCGGCCTCTTCGATCGCCTCGACGACGACCTCGGCGATCTCCTCGGCGGCGATCGCCTCGGCAACGGCCTCCTCGGCGATGGCCTCGGCGACGATGGCCTCGGCAACAGCCTCGACGGCGACCTCGACGGGGACGTCGGGATCGGCGACGGCGGCCTCGGCGACGGCCTCGGCGACGATGGCCTCGGCGACGGCGACCTCGGCGACGGCCTCGGCGGCCTCAGCGGCCTCGAGGATCTCCGCGACGGCCTCCTCGACGGCGGCGGCCTCGTCGGAGGACAGGCCCTCGACGGCGGACGGCAGGTGCTTGCGGCCCTCGATCACGCCGTCGGCGATGACGCGGGCGATCAGATCGTTCGAGCGGATCGCGTCGTCGTTGCCGGGGATCGCGAGGTCGACCTCATCCGGATCGCAGTTCGTATCGACCAGGCCGATCAGCGGGATGTGCAGGCGCTTGGCCTCGCGCACGGCGAGCTGCTCGGCGTTGAGGTCGATCACGAAGATCGCGCTCGGGAGCTTCTGCATGTTCGCCACGCCGGACAGGTTCGTCTCGAGCTTGTCGAGCTCGTGCAGGCGCACGAGGCGCTCCTTGGCGGGCAGCAGGTCGAGCTGGCCGTCGGCGAGCAGGCGGCGCAGATCATGGAGGCGGTTGATGCGATCCGTGATCGTGCGGAAGTTGGTCAGCAGACCACCGAGCCAGCGGTGGTTGACGTACGGCATGCCCGAGCGCTCGGCCTGCGTCTTGATCGCCTCGCGGGCCTGCTTCTTGGTGCCGACGAAGAGGACGGTGCCTCCGCTCGCGGCGATGTCGCGGACCATCTCGTGCGCCTCGTTGGCGAGGACGACCGTCTTCTGCAGGTCGATCACGTAGATGCCCCCGCGCTCGCCGAAGATGAAGCGGCGCATCTTGGGATTCCAGCGGCGGGTCTGATGACCGAAGTGGACTCCGGCCTCCAGCAGTTCGCGCATGGTCACAGCTGCCATGTGAGTGGCTCCTTCAATTGGGTTGAGGTGGTCGTGCGCCCGCTGGCAGTCGCTGAGACCGACAGTTGTCGGCACCGCTCAGTCGACCACGCCCCAGCGGGGGAGTGGGTTCGGAGGAAACCTAGCGCAGGAGCGGGGCTGGGGGCGCAGCGGGCCTGACATCCGCGCGGATGCGGTGCCCTCCCTGCGGCACGCGTGGCCCGTGTCCCTGCGACGAGCGCGACGGTGGCGTCACTCCTGCGTGCCGCGCGCAGCCCGCAGCTGATCCAACGCGTGCTGGAACTCGTCGGGCAGCGGCGACGTCAGTTCGATGCGCTCGCCTGTGATCGGGTGGGCGAAGGCGAGGCGATGCGCGTGCAGGGCCTGCTGCTCGAGGCCCAGCGCGTCACTCGACGACGGGCCGTAGACCGGGTCGCCCACCACCGGATGGCCGATGGCGGCGAAGTGCACCCGGATCTGGTGCGTACGACCGGTCTCGAGGTGCACGGACTCGAGCGTGTAGTCGGGGAAGGCCTCGCGCAGCTCGAAGTGCGTGATCGCCGGGCGCGCGCCGATGCCGTCGACGGCGCGGCGCGTGCGATTGGCGGGATCGCGGCCGATCGGCGCCTCGATGCGGCCCGCGACGCTGGGCGGGCGACCATGGACGAGGGCGACGTACTCGCGCTCGATCTCGCGGTTGCGCATCATCCGCTGCAACGCGTCGAGCGTCTCCTCGTTGCGCGCCACGACGAGCAGGCCCGACGTCTCCTTGTCGAGGCGATGCACGATGCCGGGGCGATCCTCCTCGCCCCCACCCGCCAGGCCGCGGGCGGCGAGCACGCTGGCCAGCGACGGACCGGGCGAACCCGGCGAGGCGTGCGTGACGAGCCCGATCGGCTTGTCGACGACGACCAGGTGCGCGTCCTCGTACAGGATGGTCGGCTCGAGGAGCTCGGGCACCTCCTGCACGATCTCCTCGACCTCAGGCTGGTCGATGGTGACGACCTGCCCGCGCTGCACGCGCGCGCTCCGCCCCTTCTGCTCGCCATCGACGGTGACGTGACCATCGTCGACCAGCCGCTGTGCCGCGGCGCGGGATAGCCCCGGCACCGCGTCATGCACCACCTGATCGAGTCGCGCACCCGCCTGGTCGGCCTCGATCGTCCGCTCGATCATGTCCGCAGCTGGCGTTCGTTCGACAGCAGAGTCAGCACCAGCAGGATGACACCCGCCGTGATCGCAACGTCCGCGAGATTGAACACGGGGAAGTTCGAGATGTGCAGAAAATCCGTCACCCGCCCCTGCGTCAGGCGGTCGAACAGGTTCGAGAGCGCGCCGCCCGCCAGCAGCCCGATGGCCACCGGCAGCACCGGCGAGCGCCCACCCGAGCGCGCGAAGTACACGAACATCCAGGCGATCGCCACGATCGAGAGAGCGATGACGATGACCTGGTTGTCGCGGAACTGCCCGAACGCGATGCCTGTGTTCCACGCTTTGGTGAGCTCGAAGAACGGCAGCACCTGCACCGGATCGGCAGCGCTGAAGGAGTCACGCGCGATCTTCTTCGTCACCTGATCCGCGACGATCGTGACGAGGGTGATGACGATGAATGCCGTCCAATGCAGCGCATCGGCCGGCTGGCGCTGCGGCCGCGTCGGATCGACCATCGGAGTCGGCGACGACGCCGACATCGGGCTAGCGGCGCTCCGCTTTGCTCTGACACTCGATGCAGCGCGCACTGGCCGGCAACGCCTCGAGCCGCTTGTCCGGAATCGGCTGGCCGCAATCGACGCAGATGCCGAAGGTGCCATCCACGACGCGCTTCAGCGCCTCATCGACCTCGTCGAGGCTGGCCTGCAGATCATTCTCCATGCCCTCATCCAGCTCGTTGGTGAACGTCTCGACGGCGTCATCCGAGCCCGCGCCGAGCCGCTCGGCGCTATCGCGACCGGGGTCGACGAGCTCTCCACGCAACTGTGCAAGGTCGTTCTGCAGACGCGCGCGCTCGGCCTCGAGCGCGGTCTGTGCGGTAGCGGCATCCATGTCCGAACCCTAGCGCCGAGCAACGGGCAGGGCGGCGCTCAGTGCAGCGTGATCTCCTCACGGAACAGCTCGCGCTCCTCCGTGTGCTCGTCCAACCCGTCCCCGTTGTCGATCTCATCGAGGACGGCCTCGGCGGTCTGCAGGAAGGCGCGATAGCGCGCCTGCAGCTCACGACCCTTCTGCTCGATGCCCTGCGTGTCGCGCCACACGGCAGCGCGCTGGTGATGTGCCTCGCCGAGAATCTCCCGCGCCTCCTGCTCGGCCTCGCGGACGATCTGCGCGGCATCCCGGCGGGCGGCCTCCTTCTGATCGGCGGCGTTCTTCTCCGCGCTGATCAGCGTCCGTCGCAGCAGATCCTCCATCTCCTTGACGCGGCGAACCTCCGCCTGCATGTCCTCGATCTGGTCGCGCAGGTCGACGCGTTCCTGCCAGAGCTCCTGGTACGCATCGACAACCTCGTCGAGCATGTCGTCGACATCGGGACGCTTGTAGCCGAACAGCCCGCGGCGAAGCGGGGTGTGCCGGATCTCTGCGGGAGTGATGGCCATGCTGCGTGCTACGGCAACTCTCCTGCGTCTCCTCCTGCCGTTGCGAAACGCTTACAACCGCAGCGTCGCTGGCGCCTGACAGCCGAAGTGGGGTTTCCCTCACATTGGCGTTTCGGTGTACACCTTCGGCGTCAACCACCGTACAGTGCCGGAATGAACAAAACCGTCTCCCTTGGGAGCCGCGCTGTCGCGCTCGCGCTCCTCCTCGCCCTCGCCGTGGTCGGCTCCGCCGCCGCGAGTTCCTCCCCGTTCAGCACGACTGGTCCCAACCCGAACGGCCTCGCCATCGATGCAGCCGGCAACGTCTACACGACGAACACCACCGCCGGCACCGTGACGAAGATCACGCCCGACGGCACGTCGTCCACGCTCGGCTCCACCGGCAAGGGGCCGATCGGCATCGCGCTCGACGCAGCCGGCAACGTGTACACGGCGAACTCCGGGGCGAACAGCGTCACCAAGATCACGCCCTCCGGCACCTCGACGACGCTCGGGGCGACCGGGCAGAAGCCGACCGGCGTGGCCGTCGACGCGTCGGGGAACGTCTACACCTCGAACTACGTCGACAGCACGGTGACCAAGATCACGCCGGCCGGCGTCGTGACGACGCTGCAGCTCACCGGCGTGCACCCGCTCGGGATCAAGGTCGATGGCAGCGGCAACGTGTACACCGCCAACGAGAAGACGAACAACGTCACCAAGATCACCGCGGCGGGCGTCGCCTCGACGCTCGGCACGACGGGCGGCTGGCCGCAGGCGATTGCGCTCGACGGTTCCGGCAACGTCTACACCGCCAACTGGAATACGCGCAACGTCTCGAAGATCACCCCGGCGGGCGCCTCGACGATCCTCGGCCGGACCGGCCGCCGCCCGATCGGCATCGCGCTCGACAACGCGGGCAACGTCTACACGACCAACAACGGCTCCGATGACGTCTCGCGCATCACGGCGTTCGGCGCCTCGGAGATCATCGGCCACACCGGCCGCCGCCCCAACGGCATCGCGCTCGATGCCAACGGGGACGTGTACACCGCCAACGCGCTTTCCAACTCGGTCACGAAGATCGTCCCGCCGATCACGAACGCGACGAAGGTCGTCTCGCTCAGCACCGTCACGGTGGCGGCACCCGACAACGCCGCCGCCTGGATCATCCCGTTCTACAACGCCGTCTACGGCTCGAAGGACGAGTGCCTCCAGAACCTCCCGATCGTCCAGGCTCTGCCCGCGCAGGCCGGGGTCGGCGTGCAGAACGTCAGCGAGACGTCCTGCATGGCGGTCGGCAGCGTTGACTACAACTACAACATCGGCGAGACCGAGATCACCGTCGCGCAGTGGACGACCTTCCTCAACGTCGTCGATCCGCTGGGCCGGAACCGCCACCACCTGTGGGCCGCCCCGAACGGCTCGAAGGTCTGGCCGCTGTATGGCTCGATCAACCGCACCGCGAAGGCGCTGCCGGGTCGCCACTACACCGTGGCCTCGCCGGAGTGGGCCCAGAAGCCGTTCAACTTCGCGGACTTCACGCGCGCCGCGCGCTTCATCAACTCCCTGCAGAACGGCAAGGTGCTGTCGAAGAAGATGAAGACGATCAACACCGTCAACGGCACGCAGCTGACGCAGACCACGTACACCGTCCGCCTGTCGCCTGAGACCGAGACGGGCATGTACACCATGACCAAGCGCGCGGCTACGCGCAATCTCAGCAAGGGCTTCGCCGTGACGAGCCAGGACGAGTGGATCAAGGCCGCGTACTTCGATCCGAAGGGCGGCGGTCAGCACTCGTACTGGGATTACCCGACCGGCCCGGGCACGTTCCTGAACTGCCCGGCCTCCCCGGTCGCCAGCGCGAACTCCCCCACCCTCTGCCCGTCGAACCCGCCGGCGCAGACCCAGCTCGACCCGACGACGGGCAACGTGCTCAACAGCGCCACGCAGCCGCTGGCGTCGTACAAGGGCACGGCGACCCCGCCGTACTGGTGCGCAGCGCAGTTCACGGCCGCTCAGTGCCTGATCACGCCGTTCAAGGCGCTCTCCTCGGACTACAACGGCAACCTCAGCACCGTCGGCCAGGCGCTCACGCGCTCGCCGTGGGGCACGCTCGATCAGGGCGGCAACACCGTGGAGATCACCGACACGATCGCCCCGCCGCCGCCGCTGAAGAACCCGAAGATCGTCTGGCGCCGCTGGCACGGCGGCGTCGTGACGGCAACGGATTACCAGATGTGGCTGTCCGCCGTCGGCGTCACGCCGCAGACGATCCCGGGCTACAGCATCAATCCGTGGCGCGGTCTCCGGATCGCCGTCCTCAGCTAGTAGGACCAATCGCGCATCGTGGTGGGCGAGGCTCGCGCCTCGTCCACCACGAGATGCGCGCGTTCAACGGCCCGCGCGCCCACGCGCATCGTCGGGCCGACGTTCCGTGTGCTGCTGCGACGCCTAGCCGGCGATCAGTCCCTGCACGATCTGCGAGACGATCCACAGCGCGAAGAGTCCGACCATCGCCGACAGGTCGAGCGGCCCGATCGGCGGGATGAAGCGCCGGAACAGCAGCAGGTAGGGCGCCACGGTGTCGTCGAGGAAGCGGCGCACCGCCATCACGGGAGCCGAGTAGCCGACCGGGACGAAGGTCTGCAGCGCGTACGCGATGATCATCACCGTGTAGACGAGTGTCAGCGAGTTGACGAACGTCGCAATGATGGCGCGGTCGAGGAACATCAGGCGTTCCTCAGCTCCGTGCCGCGATCGCGTGCGGCGAGCGCTGCGCTCGTCATCGCCTCGGCCAGCCCCCCGGCCTCCAGCGCCGCGATACCCGCAGCGGTGGTGCCGCCCGGCGACGTGACGCGCTCACGCAGCGCCGTGGCGCTCTCCCCCGTCTCGGCGAGGTAGCGGCCGGTGCCGGCGAACGTCATCACCGCCAGTCGCGTGGCGTCGGCCTCGTCGAACCCGACGGCCTTGGCGGCGTCGACGAACGTCTCGATCACGTACGCGAGCATGCCCGGGCCGGAGCCCGAGATCGCGGTGACGGCGTCGAACATCGACTCGTCGGTTGCGACCGCAGTGCCGACCTCTTCGAGCCAGGGCGTCAGGATCGCGGTGGCCGCGGCATCGCCGCAGACGCCGGACACGCCACCGCCGACGGCGACGGGGATGTTCGGCATGAAGCGCGCGGCAGGCGTGCCGTCAGCCAATTCGGCGCGGATGGTGGCGAGCTCGACACCCGCGGCCGCCGACGCGACGCACGCGCCGGGACGGAGCGTGGTCGCCACCTCGCGCGCCGCAGCCGCGATGTCCTGCGGCTTGACGAGCAGGATCACCAGATCGGCTTCGGCCGC
>JBILWG010000033.1:0-14307 GCA_044369995.1 Gaiellales bacterium
GGTCGTGCTGTGGAACACCGTGCCGTTTCACCCCCACCCCGCCGGCAAACCGCTCGGCAACCGAGCCCCGAAGACCAGCGAGGTCGCACTTGGCCGCCCGTTCCTCGAGCGCCTCGTCGCGCTGCTGGAGCCCACGCAGGTGATCGCCGTCGGCCGCGTCGCCGAGGGCGCGCTGGGAGACCTGGCCACCGGCCGCGTGCGACATCCGGCGCAAGGCGGCGCCACGCAGTGCCGCGAGGGGCTGCGCGCGCTGGTCCGCTGACTCAGCCGGCTGGCTCAGCCAGGCCACGCGCGCACCAGTCGCTCCACGAGCCCGCGTAGAGCTGCACGTCGTCACGGCCCTCGTCGGCCAGGCGCAGGATCAGCGCAGCGGCCGTCACGCCCGAGCCGCAATACGCGATCGGGGGCTCGGTAGCAGCGCGGATCGCGTCGAACGGAAGCTCCGGCGCATTGAACGGCGCGTTGAGGGCGCCCACGATGTGGCCCGCGACCGGGTCCATCGGCTCGACCTCACCGCGGTAGCGCTCGGGGGCGCGCGCATCGAGGACCACGCGCCCGGCAGCGATCGCGGCCTGCACGTCCTCGGCGAACACGAGATCGTCGGTGCGCTCGGGGCCGAGCACGATGTCGCCCCCGCCCCGTGGCGGCTCGCCCTCGATCAGCGGCTCGGTCCACGCCTCGAGACCACCACGCAGCACGCGACTCTCGACGCCGTGATGGCGCAGCAGCCACCAGGCGCGCGCCGCACCACCCGTGCCGTCGTCGTAGAGCGCGATCGGCGAATCGCCACGCAGACCAGCTTCGACGAGCGACGCGGCGAAGGCCTCGCGCGATGGCAGCGGATGGCGGCCGCCGTGGCGATCCTCGCGCGTCGGGCCGCTCAGGTCGTCGTCGAGGTCGAGATAGAGCGCGCCGGGGATATGCCCCTCGCGGTACAGCTCGACCCCCGCGCCGTGCTGGCCGAGACGGAAACGGCAGTCGACGAGTTGCACTGTCTGGAACGCGTGGAGGTCGCGGAGCTCTGCGACGTCGATCAGCGGACTGCTCATGGTGCCTCCTGCGGCTGAGTGAGACGCGACTGGATGCGCAGACCACGCGAGTGGTCGACGTCGATCTGGATGGTGGTGTGCTCGATGTCGCAGCACGACTCCAACGCCTTCTGCACCTCGTGCAAGGTGCGGTGCGGATCGACCCCGGGATCGATCACGACGTGCGCCGAGAGCGCCGGAAAGCCGTCGGTGATCTGCCAGATGTGCAGATCGTGGACATCACAGACGCCGGGCACGGTGGCGATGCGCTGCCCGATCGCCTGCGGATCAACTCCAGGCGGCGCCTCCTCGAGCAGCACGCGCACGGCGTCGCGCAGCACCCGCAGCGAAGCCACGACGATCAGCGCCACCACGATCAGGCTCGCAATGGGATCAGCCTGGTTCCAGCCCGTCAGGATGATCACCAGCCCCGCCACGAACGCGGCAAACGACGAAAGCACATCGCTGGCGAAGTGCAGCATCGTGGCGTTGGCGTTGAGGTTCTTGCGCGCACCGGCGCGCAACAGAAGCAGCACCGGGATCAGATTGAGCACGATCGCGATGACGCTGATCACGGCCACGCCCTCGCCCGCCACGGGCTGGGGATTCAGCAGCCGCGTGATCGCCTCGTAGCCGAGGCCCGCCGACAACACGATCAGCAACACGGCGTTGACGACGGCCGCGAGCACCTCGGCACGGCGATAGCCAAACGTGCGCACACCGCGCGGCGGCAGCCCGGCCAGCCAGGCTGCGCCAACCGCAAGGAGCACCGCCACCGCGTCGGACAGGTTGTGCACTGCATCGGAGATCAGCGCCAGCGAGTCGAACGCGATCGCACCGCCGATCTGGATCACGCCCAGCAGCAGCGTCAGCGCAAGGGACACCCACAGGGCACGCCCCATGCTCATGCCGTGCGCGTGGCCATGGTCGTGGCCGTGGTGGGAATGCCCGTGGTGATGCGCCACGCACGGATCCTAACGCCTTGGTACCTCTGGTCTTCGTACGTATTTCGCCAAGGTCTCGTATGCTCCACTCTCGAACTCGTTCGAAGGGGAGCTAGGGTGAGCAGCAGCAGAGCAGTCACACTCATCGCCGGTGATGGCGTTGGGCCTGAAGTCGCGGAATCCGCGCGCAAGATCGTGGACGCCACCGGCGTCAAGATCGACTGGCACGAGCATGAGGCCGGCGCCGAGGTCTTCAAGAAGGGCGACGCCACGGGCGTCCCCAAAGCGACCATCGAGTCGATCGAGCAGACGCGCGTCGTCCTCAAGGGACCGCTCGAGACCCCGGTCGGCTTCGGCGAGAAGAGCGCCAACGTGACGCTGCGCAAGCTGTTCGAGACGTACGCGAACATCCGCCCCGTCCGCGAGATGCCCGGTGTGCCAACCCCGTACTCGGGCCGTGGCATCGATCTGGTCGTGGTGCGTGAGAACGTCGAGGACCTCTACGCGGGCATCGAGCACATGGAGACGCCAGACGTCGCCCAGACGTTGAAGCTGATCTCCCGCAAGGGCTGCGAGAAGATCGTCAAGCTCGCCTTCGCGCTGGCCGAGGCCGAGGGGCGCACCAACGTCGCCTGCGCCACCAAGGCGAACATCATGAAGATGACCGAGGGCATGCTCAAGCGCACGTTCGAGGAGATCGCTCCGCAGCACCCCGAGATCGACTCGTGGCACGTGATCGTCGACAACTGCGCCCACCAGCTGGTCAAGCGGCCGGAGCAGTTCGAGATGATCATCACGACGAACATGAACGGCGACATCCTGTCGGACCTCACGTCCGCCCTGGTCGGCGGACTCGGCTTCGCGCCGTCCGCGAATCTCGGCACCGACGTGGCGATCTTCGAAGCGGTGCACGGCTCCGCGCCGAAGTACGCGGGCCAGGACACGATCAACCCGACCGCGATGATCCTGTCGGCCGTCCTGATGCTGCGCCACATCGGCGAGCTCGAGGCCGCCTCGACGGTCGAGAACGCCGTCATGGCCACTCTCGCCCAGGGCATCCGCACACGCGACGTGATGGGCGACGAGGGCAGCGTCGGCACGACCGCCTACACCGAGGCGATCATCGGCAATCTCGGCAACAAGGTCGACGAGTGGCAGGCGCGCGAGGTCAAGCAGGTGAAGATGCCCGTGCCCCGCAAGGAGGCCGCGTTCATCATCCCCGAGTCGGTGGAGCTGATCGGCGTCGACGTGTTCTTCCAGACCGAGGAGGAGCCCGAGGTCGTCGGCCTTGCCGCTCAGGCGATCGCCGAGGGCACCAAGCTCGAGCTGAAGATGGTCGAGTGCCGTGGCACCCAGGTCTGGCCCAAGACGAGCGCAGAGCTCGACCCGACGGACGTCATGCGCGCGCGCTTCATCACGCGCGGCAGCGTGATCACCAGCGAGGACATCCTCAGCCTGCTCGGCAATTTCGGCGGCCGCTTCAACTGGGTTCACGTCGAGAAGCTGCGCATGTTCGACGGCGAGCCGTCGTTCTCACGGGCGCAGGGCGAGAAGTAACCCTACGGGAATAGTATCTACCACCAAACGGTTGTAGAGTTGTGTAAGATCCGCGTCATCGGAAAGGATTGATCCATGATCTTCGAGCAGCTCATCTACACCGACCTCGGCTGCGCCTCGTACCTGATCGGTTGCCAAGGCGTCAACGAGGCGATCGTGGTCGATCCCGCCCTCGATACGCGGCCGCTCAAGCGTGCGCTCGAGTATCACAATGCACGCCTGATCGGCGTGATCGAGACCCACACGCACGCCGACCACATCTCTGGACACGGCGCGCTGGCGCTCGAGCTCGGCATGCCGGTCTACGTCTCCGCGCTGGCGCAGGCCGAGCACGAGCACATCGGCCTCAACGACGGCGACAGCATCACGATCGGCAACATCGAGATCGTCGCGATGCACACGCCGGGGCATCGCCCTGAGCACATCGCCCTGCAGGTGATCGATCACACGCGCTCCGACGAGCCCTGGCTCGTGCTGACGGGAGACAGCCTGTTCGTCGGCGACGTCGCCCGCCCCGACCTTGCCATCGACGGCGAAGAGGGCGCAGCCGTCCTGTACCACACCCTCCAGGATCGCCTGCTCCAGCTGCCCGATGGCGTCGAGGTCTTTCCGGGCCACGTCGCCGGATCCCTGTGCGGCAAGGGCATGAGCGCGAAGCCCTCCACCACGCTCGGCTTCGAGCGACGCTTCAACGACATGCTTCAGCCGATGGGCGAGGACGCCTTCGTGTCGGCGGCGAACGCCGGGCTCGCACCGAAGCCGCCGAACCTGGCGCGCATCGTCGACGCCAACCGCGGCCCGCTGCTGGCCCGACCACCACTCCCGCAGCGCCTCGCCGAGCTTCCCGCTGATGCGCCGCTCCTGGACGTCCGCAACACCGCGGACGTCGTCCACGGCACCGTGCCGGGCGCGTACTGCGTGCCAGCCGCCAAGACCGGCTTCGGCACTCGCGCGGGCTTCCTGCTCGATCCCGACGTGCCCACGCTGCTGATCGCAGCGGATGAGGCGGAGGCCGAGCAGGCAGCGCGTCAGCTGCAGGCGATCGGGCACTTCGTGCAGCGCGGCTGGATCGCGGCGGCGGATCTCGACCTCAGCCAACTCCTGCCCCCGCTCTCCGTCGAGGAGTTCCTCGACGAGCGCGACTCGGTGCAGATCGTGGACGTCCGCAACGACGATGAACTGCCTGCTCCGCTGGACGGTGCGGTGCAGATCCCGCTGCACAGCCTGCACACGGCCGCCCTCGACGGGCTCGACCCGACGCGCCGCACCGCGGTGATCTGCCAGTCCAGCCAGCGTTCCGGCATCGGCGCCTCGATTCTCGCCACGCGCGGGTTCAGCGACGTGCATCCGGTACTCGGCGGTGGCATGGGCTCGCCGCAGTTCGCCGTCGTCGCATAGGGCGTCCGCCTCCGCTGGGGATGCGCCAGAGGGGTCAGACCCCGTTGGCGCATCAGCGCCGATGGCGCCTGCACCCGAGTCCCGATTCGTCGCCTAGTCGAGGTGCATGCGCTCGGCCGGGTAACCGGCCTCGCGGATCTGCACCAGCACGTGCTCGCCGTGCGCGTGGTCCTTGGTTTCGACGGTGATATCGACCGCGGTGTCCTTCACGCCGAGATCCGTCCCATCGCGATGATGGAACATGTCGACGATGTTGACGCGCTCGGCGGTGAGCACATCGAGGAACTGTCGCAGCGAGCCCGGACGGTCCGGCATCCGCGTCGTGAAGCGCATGTAGCGACCGGCGGTCGTCAGCCCGTGCCGCATGATGCCCTGCAGCAGCAGGAGATCGATGTTGCCACCCGACAGCACGATCACGATGCGCTTGCCCGTCACGTCGCCCAGCACACCGGTCATCAGCGCAGCCACGCCAGCCGCGCCGGCACCCTCGACGACGAGCTTCTGACGCTCGCTCAGCAGCGTCATAGCCGCGGCGATCTCCTCATCGTCGACGGTGACAATGCGCTCGACGTGCTCTTGCACGATCGGGAAGGTGAGGTTGCCGGGGCGCTTGACGGCAATGCCGTCGGCGATCGTGCCGGCAGAGGTGGCAGAGCCGATCACGCCGGCGGCAAGGGAATCGGCAAAGGGCGAGCAGGCCTCGGACTGCACGCCGATGATGGTGGTCTCAGGGCGCAGCGCGTGCACCGCGAGCGCAACCCCGGAGATCAGCCCACCGCCGCCACAGGGGACGATGATCAGGTCCGGATCGGGCAGCGCCGCGATGATCTCGAGCCCTGCCGTCCCCTGGCCGGCGATGATGTCCTCGTCATCGAAGGGCGAGATGAAGACCGAGCCCTCGCGCTCGGCGATCCCGCGCGCATTGGCCATCGCCTCGTCGAAGGCGATGCCCTCCAGCTCGATGCGCGCGCCATAGCCGCGGGTCGACTCCACCTTCGTCAGCGAGGCGTCGACCGCCATGCAGATCGTGCAGGGCACGCCAAGCGCCTGTGCCGCGAGGGCGACACCCTGCGCATGATTGCCGGCGCTGGCCGCGATGACGCCACGGGAGCGCTCCTCGGGGGTGAGCAGCTGCACACGATTCGTCGCGCCACGGACCTTGAAGGAGCCCGTGCGCTGGAGGTTCTCGGCCTTCAACCAGACGTCGGCGCCCGTCAGATCGGACAGGAAGCGGGAGTGCAGCAGGGGAGTATCGAGGGCGACGTCGCCGATGCGCGCGGCGGCCTCGCGAATGCGCTCAAGATCGATCATCCGCCCGCAGTATGCCCCTCGAGGTAGCGCACGAGCGCCAGCGGATCGAGGTCGCCTGCCTCCAGACGCCGCAGCGCCTCCTGCACCTCAGGGTCGGCTGCCATCGCGGCACGCACGCGCGCGCCAGCACGGGCGGCGACGATCGCCGCGGCCTCCCGGGCCAACCCCGCTCGCCGTCGTTCCGCGACACCGCTCTCCCCCAACGCGGCACGCACCTCGCCGATCACGCGCCACAGCTCGTCGACGCCCTGTTGGTTGGGCACGGAGAGCTCCACGAGTCGCGGCGCCGTCTCGGGATCGATGCCGAGCGCGAGCCGCAGCTCGGAACGGAAGGCGTCGATCCCGGGCAGGTCGCACTTCGTCATCGCCACGATGTCGGGGATCTCCATCACGCCCGCCTTGATCGCCTGCACGGAATCGCCGCTGCCCGGCTGGAGCGCCAGGACGACGACATCGGCCATGTCCGCGATCCGGATGTCCGACTGTCCCGCGCCCACCGTTTCGATCAGGACGACGTCCATCCCCGCCGCGCTGAGGATCGCTGCCGCGAGCGCGGTCGCCTCGGCGACGCCGCCGAGCCGACCGCGGCTCCCCATCGAGCGGAAGAACACGCCATCGTCGGTGTCGTGCTCGACCAGCCGGACGCGATCGCCGAGCACGGCACCCTGCGTGAACGGGCTGGAAGGATCGACGGCCACGACGCCCACCGTCAGACCGCTGCGTCGCACCTCGCCGACGAGCGCTCCGACCAGCGTGGACTTGCCCACGCCGGGCGGGCCCGTGATCCCGATCACCGCCGCACCGCCGACCGCGGGCCAGAGCGTGGCCATCAGCTCGGCGGCGCCGTCGCTCTCGTCCTCGACGAGCGAGATGGCACGCGCCACTGCACGCCGATCGCCCGTACGGACGAGCGCGGCGAGCGCGGCGGGATCGCGAGGCAAAGCGGCCATGCGGATACGGTAGCGATGCCGGACGGCCGCGCCGTACGCCAGACCGCGATTACGCTTCAGCCATGCCTCGTGACCTGCCCCTCTTCCCGCTCGAGCTCGTGCTGGTGCCGGGCGAGCCGCTGCCGCTCCACATCTTCGAGCCGCGCTACCAGGAGCTGCTGGACCGCTGTGTCGACAGCGACGAGCCATTCGTGCTCGTGCTGCAGGACGAGCAGGGCATGCGCGAGCTCGGCTGCACCGCCGAGATCACCGACGTGATGGAGCGGTTTCCGGATGGCCGCGCCAACATCGCGACACTGGGACGCGAGGTCGTGCGTCTGGAGCGGGTCCACGATGAGCACGCGTATCGCTCGGCGATCGTCACGGGCGTCGAGGACGATCCTGCCGAGGCGTCGGAGTCTGCGCAGGCGGCCGCTCTCGCCGCCTTCGCGGGCCTGGCCGACGAGCTTCCCGACGCGACCCCTGATCTACCCGAGCCGGGTCCGGGACTGTCGTATCAGCTGATCGCGCGTATCGACCTGCCCATCGAGGTCAAACAGGACCTGCTGGAGGAGCGCGATGAGACGCGTCGCCTCGAGACCGTGACCGCGCTGCTCACCGAGATCCACCGCGGGATGGTGCTGACGCGCGAGACGCAGGAGCGCGCGCGCAGAAACGGACGCGTGCGCACACCGGAGGAACTGGCGGCCGAGCTGGGTCTCGAGTAGCAGGCGCTACTTGAGGAAGTCGGGCACGTCGACGTCGTCGGCGGCGTCCGAGGCGACCGGGACGCTGAACTCCGGGATCATCGCCGCGCCACCGGTCATCGACGCCTCCAGCGGGCGGGCGCCGGCCGGACGATCAAAGCCGGTCGCGATGACGGTGACCCACACCTGGTCGCCGAGGTTCTCGTCGACGGTCGCGCCGAAGATGACGTTGCAGGACTCGTCGGCGGCGTCGCGGACGATCTCCGCGATCTCCATCGCGTCGTGAAGCGACAGATCCGGGCCACCCGAGACGCTCAGCAGGATGCCCGTCGCGCCCTTCATCTGATGCCCCACCAGCGGGGATTCGACGGCGCGCGTCGCGGCCTCGCGGGCGCGATTCGAGCCACTCGCCATGCCGATGCCCATCAGCGCCGTGCCGGCATCGCGCATGACGGTGCGGACGTCGGCGAAGTCGAGGTTGATCAGGCCGGGCGTGGTGATCAGATCGCAGACGCCCTGCACGCCCTGACGCAGCACGTCGTCGGCGACGTGAAACGCATCGACCATGGTGACGCCGCGATCGAGCACCTGCAGCAGGCGGTCATTCGGGATCGAGATCAGCGTGTCGACGTTGGCCTGGAGCATCTCCATGCCGGCATCGGCCTGGGCGCGGCGCTGGGCACCCTCGAAGCGGAACGGCGTCGTGACGATGCCGATCGTCAGCGCACCGAGCTCGCGCGCGATGCGCGCCACGACCGGCGCGGCACCGGTACCGGTGCCGCCACCCTCGCCCGCGGCGATGAACACGAGGTCGGAACCCCGCAGCGCCTCGCGGATCTGCTCGTCCGACTCCTCGGCGGCCTCGCGGCCGATCTCGGGTCGCGCGCCGGCACCGAGTCCCTTGGTCAGCTCGTCGCCGATATGGATGCGCTTGGGCGCTTCGGAGGCCTGCAACTGCTGGGCATCGGTGTTGATCGCGATGAACTCGACGTCGCGGATCCCCGCCTCGATCATGCGATCCACGGCGTTGACGCCGGCACCGCCGACGCCCACGACGCGGATCACCGCGAGGTAGGCGTGCGAGGAGACGTCGCGCGCCACGGGCGAGCCCTTGATGTCGCCACGCGCGAAGGCCGCGGCGGGACGCGCTGCCTCGGCCGCCGGGGCATCGACGGGATCGGGCACGGGCTGGATGTGCGGCGCGGCGGGCGTCGGAGCGGGTGCGGCCTGCACGGGCGGTGCCGGCGGCGCGGCGGGCGGCTCCATCATCTGCGTGTGCTCCCCGGGCTCCTCCCGCGGCGGCTCGGCCGGCTTCGCGGCATCGGTCGCACGGAACAGATCCGCGAGCGGACCGTCATGCATGCTGGCTCGCTTATTCGACACGGCTGAGCACCTCCTCGGCCAGGGCGCGATAGGCATTGGCGCCCGCGCCGTCTGGCTGATAGGAAAGCACGCTGCCCCCCTGGACAGGCGCCTCTGCGAGCTTCACGGACTTCTTGATGCGGGTCTCGAACACGAGATCCTGGAAGTTGGCCTGCAGGAGATCGAGTGCCTCGCGGCCATGCACGGTGCGCCCTTCGACCATCGTCGGGAGGATGCCCTCGATGTGCACGACCGGGTTGAGGTGCTCGCGGATCATCTGCAGCGTCGACTCGAGCTGCACGAGGCCACGCAGCGAGAGGTACTCGAGCTGCACCGGCACGATCACGCCGGTCGAGGTGGTGAACGCGTTGATCGTCAGCAGGCCGAGCGACGGCGGCGTATCGATCAGGATGAAGTCGTAGTCGCTCTTGACCGCCGACAGCGCCTTCTCGAGCGAGCGCTCGCGGCCGATCATCGCCGACAGCGCCAGCTCGGCACCGGCCAGATCGATCGAGGCGGCAGCGACATCGACCTCGCGCTGATGGATGACGCTCTGGATCGGCAGGCGATGCACCAGCACGTCGAACATCGACTGCTCGAGGCGCTCGGGATCGATGCCGAAGCTCATGGTGAGGTTCGACTGGGGATCGAGATCGACGACCAGGACGCGATTGCCGCGCTCCTTGAGGGCGGCGGCGAGGTTGACGGTCGACGTCGTCTTGGCGACGCCGCCCTTCTGGTTGGCCATCGAGATGATGCGTGTACCCGGCTGAGCACCTGGCGCGACGCTCAGGCGCATCGGTGCCGTCTCGTACGGCATCGCAGGGGCTGTGGCGGTGGGAGTCATGTGCCCACTCTTCTCACTCTCCTGCCGTTCTCCTCCCCACTGGTGTGTAACGGGTTAGCGGGGCCGTGCCGACCTGCGATGCTTGCGTCATGGCCTTCGAAACCGCCATCTCCCGTCCCGACGCGCCCCAGGCCGACGACATCGTGCTGCTGTTCGCCGGCGAGGGGCTGATCCTGACCACGGCGGGCGTTTCGCTGCCACGCCGCCGCGACCTCGAGGCGCTGCTGCCCGTTGAGACGGTGCACGTCGGCCGCTTCCACGGGGCGGCGGTCGAGACCGCCCGCCTCGACCGTGACACCGTGCTTCCCGGCGGACTCGAGGCCACGGTGCTGCGCGCGCTGCACGGCCGGATCGACGACGAGGCGTGGGCGCTGGCCGGACGGGCCTTCCAGCTCGCCGAGTGGGACCGCACGCACCGCTTCTGCGGTCTCTGCGGGGCTCCGACCGTGCTGCGCGATGACGAGCGATCCCGCGCGTGCACAGCCTGCGACTTCCGCGCGTACCCACGCCACTCGCCGGCCGTGATCGTGCTGATCACCCGCGGCGAGCACGAGGTGCTGTTGGGCCGCTCCGCGCGGTTTCCCGCGGGCATGTACTCGACGCTCGCCGGCTTCGTCGATCCCGGTGAGAGCGCCGAGGACGCGGTGCGCCGCGAGATCCGCGAGGAGGCGGGCATCGAGATCAGCGAGCCACAGTGGTTCGGCAGCCAGAGCTGGGCCTTTCCGCACTCGCTGATGCTGGGGTTCACCGCCGAATGGGCCGCCGGCGACATCCAGGCCGACATGGACGAGCTCGAGGACCTGCAGTGGTTCACGCGCGACGCCCTGCCCCTGCTGCCCCCACCCGCGAGCATCGCTCGGCGGCTGCTGGATTCATGGCTGTGATGCAGGTCGATCGCATCGGCGACGGCCTCTGGCGCTGGACTGCGCCGCACCCCGACTGGCACGACGATCCCACCAGCCCGTACGGCGGCTGGGATCGCGACGTGGCGTGCGTCTACCACGAGGCACCCGACGGCATCGTGCTGATCGATCCGCTCGTGCCAGCCGGTGAGGAGGCCGAGCGGTTCTGGCACCACCTCGATCAGGACGTCGAGCGCGTCGGGCGACCGCCGACGGTCGTCGTCTCCGTCGAGTGGCATGGCCGCAGCGCCGACGCGGTGCGCGATCGCTATCCGGGCGCACGCGTGCTCGGTGTCTCGCGCGCGGCGTCGTGCCGACTCGACGACCTACTGGAGGATGGCCAGCTCCTGCCCGGGGGCTGCCGGGTGACGGTCACCGACGCGCCCGGCGCGGGACGGATGGCGATCGTGCAGTGCGCGTGCCACGGCCTGCTCTGGCTGTCCGATCTCGTGATCGGCGACGGCGCTGGCGGACTGCGCCGACCACCCGCCGCGTGGTTCGACGACCCCGGCGCACGCTACTGGATGGAGCATGGGCTGCCGCTGCTCGTGCCGCACCTCATGGAGCTGCCGATCCAGCACCTCGTACCGGCGCATGGTCCTGTCGTCAGCGTCGACGCCCGTGCCACGCTCCAGCGTGCGCTCGACGCCCCGCTGGCATGACGCCCCCCGATCGCATCTGCGTCTCCTGCGGTCGCGCCTTCGCCTGGCGGAAGGCCTGGGCGCGTGACTGGGAGCAGGTCCGCTACTGCTCGGCCGCCTGCCGCAAGCGCGGCGTCACCGCCACGGACACTGCGCTCGAAGCCGCCATCGTCGATCTCCTGTCCGAGCGGCCCGGGGCGGCCACGATCTGTCCGTCGGAGGCGGCGCGTGCAGTCGGCGGCGAGGACTGGCGCCCTCTGATGGAGCCGGCTCGCCGCGCCGCTCGGCGTCTGGTCGCCGTCGGGACGATCGAGATCACCCAGGGCGGCCGCGTGGTCGATCCCTCCACCGCCCGGGGTCCGATTCGCCTGCGCCGCACGCGCTAGGCTCGCGCCATGCCCATTGACGATGGACTGATCGGCGGCGTACACGTGGAGCGCCTCGCGCGCGCCGACGCCGCCGTGAGCATCCCCCACGATGCAGAGGCCTTTCAGGCCTCGACGATCGATGCGCTGCTGCGCGGCGAGTTGACGGGCGACCTGACGATCGGCGAACTGCTGCAGCACGGCGATCTCGGGCTCGGCACGCTCAACCTGCTCGACGGCGAGCTGATCGTGGTCGATGGCGAGGCGCTCGTGGCGCGCGTCGACGGCAGCGTCGAACGCGTGCCCGCTGATGCGCGCACGCCATTCGCCGTAGTCTGTCCCTTCACCGCCGAGCACGAAGGCGATCTGCGTGATGCGAGCGACTTCGGCGCGCTGACCGCAGCCGTCGACGCCCTGGCGCCGCCCGCCGCATCCTGTCTCGCCGTACGCATCGACGCGCGCGTCGCGCACGCCCGCCTGCGCAGCGTGCCGATGCAGACCCAGCCGAATCCCACGCTCGCTGACGCCGTCGCAGCGCAGGTCGAGTTCGACGTCGGTGAGACCGACGTGACGATCGTCGGCTTCCGCTTCCCCCGGGACCTCGCGGGACTCGAGGTGCCCGGCTGGCACCTCCATCTCGTCACCGCCGACCGCACGACCGGTGGTCACCTGCTCGACGTCTCGGCGATCGCGGGACGCATCGCGATCGAGCGCGAGACAGAGCTGACCATCGAGGTCCCCGCGGGCGTCGACATCGGCACCGCCGGGGCGGATGCCGCGCGTGACGCGGCACTCGCTGACATGGAGCGCAGCAGCTAGGTCAGCTGCACAGGGCCGTCACGGTCGATCACGTACGTATTCTCGACGCCGACGGCGCCGAGTCCCGGGAAGACGAGCTTCGGCTCCACGGCGATCACGTTGCCGAAGGCCAGCGGCTCGGCGAAGCCCTGCGCGAGAAACGGTCGCTCATTGATCTCGAGGCCGACGCCATGACCGACGAACCGCACGCGTCCAGGGCCATGCCCCATCCAGTGGTCGCCGAAGCCGGCCTCGGTTGCGAGCTCCAAGCCGCGCAGATAGAGCTGCTCGCTGGGCGTGCCCGGGCGCATCAAGTCCTCGAGTGACGCGAGGATCGACTCGCACACCGCGAGGGCCTCGGCCAGCTGGGGATTCGGCGTGCCGCGGAAGAACGTGCGCGTGGCATCGGCCAGGTACCCCTCCCAGCCGCCGACGAGATCGACAGTCACCGCATCGCCCGCGCGGATCTCCCAGCCGCCCGGGCCCTTGCCGACTGCCGCGCTCGGCCCCGGACCGCCGAGCGGCGTATCGGCCCACGGCGCCACGGCGCCGTCAGGACCGGCCAGTACGGCGCCGTAGAACATCTGGCCGTTGAGGCCGCGGAAGCGCAGCGGGCCCTGATGTCCCGCCCGGCGCATCAGGTGCTCGAGCTCGATCTGGATGGCTTGATCGGTCGGCTGCTCGGCAACCAGCGCTGGCGCGGCGGCGAAGGCAGCGGCGACCTGCTCGGCGGCCGTGCTGATCATCTGGAGCTCCCAGGCGCTCTTGACCGCACGCACGCCCGCCAGGACCAGTGAGGCGTCAACGAGCTCGACGTCGGGCAGCAGGTCGCGATACCGGAGGTACTGCCCAGCGGGCAGCACGTCGAGCTCGAGCCCGACGCGCTTCGCGCCAAGCTCCGCGATCAGCGGCGGCAGCTCCTTGAACGAGCGGAAGGGGCGCACGTCCTCGAGCGGCGACTCGGTCTGCACGCGCTCGAGGCTGCGCCGCACCAGGAGGATCGGATTGCCGCTGGCGGGCACCAGCAGATGGGCGTCCGCCATCACGCCCGTCAGGTAGACGAGGTCGCTCGCCTCGATCAGGAGCGCGCAGTCGATCTCGGCCGCACGGAGCGCCTGCTGGAAGCCGACGATGCGGCGTTCGATCTCGGCGGGAAGAATGGGCATACCGGCATGGTACGGCGTGTCGGACATCATCCGACACGCCGTACCATGCCGCGCGATGCTCCAAAGGGGTCAGACCCTTCTGGGACATCGCGCTCACCACTGCGAGGCGCTTCATACCTCTCCGCCTGAGCTCCATGGTCATCTACCCTGCCGTGCGTGATCCTCGAAGGCGGCACCATCTACACGGCCGATCCCGCCCTGCCGCACGTGCGGGGCCTGCCCATCGATGATCGTGGACGCATCACACGGGGCGTCGAGGCTTGGGAGGGCGATACCTCCAAGGTCTCCAACGAGCGCATCGATCTCGGGGGTCGCACCGTCGTCCCGGGCTTCATCGATGCGCACGTGCACT
>JBILWG010000151.1:0-4971 GCA_044369995.1 Gaiellales bacterium
GCCGCCCACCCACGTATCGCGGGCCGAGGCCTCGGCCACGCCGTGCTCGGTGACGATGCCGATGTCGGCAGAGGTTCCACCGACGTCGAAGGTGATCAGACGCTGGCGGCCGCTGAGGGCGCTCGTCCACTGTCCGCCGAGGATGCCGGCGGCGGGGCCGGACAACAGCAGCGTGACGGGGCGCTCGGCCGCGGCGCGCACGCTGGCGACGCCACCGCTCGACATCATCACGTGGAGCTCGCCCGTGACGCCCAGCTCGTGCAGGGCGCTGTCGAGGCGCTCGATGTAGTGGCCGGTCTTCGGTCCGATGAACGCATTCATCAGCGCCGTGGTGAAGCGCTCGAACTCGCGGAACTGCGGGACGATGTCGGCGCTCGCGGTGACGAACGCGTCGGGCATCACCTCGCGCACGATCTCGGCGGCGCGGCGCTCGTGGGCGGGATTGAGGTACGAGAAGAGGAAGCAGATGGCCACGGCCTCGACGCCCTCGGCCTTGAGCGCCTCGGCGGCGGCACGCACCTCGCCCTCGTCGAGTGGAACCAGGATCTCGCCCGACGGCGGCACGATGCGCTCGGTCACCACGTGGCGATGCGCGCGCTCGGCGAACGGCTGCGCCTGCCAGGGGATGTCCTGCACGACGGAGTAGTGCTGCGGGCGCTGGTGCCGCCCGATGTGGGCGACGTCGCGGAAGCCGCGGGTGGTGATCATCCCGACCTTGGCGCCGTCGAACTCGAGTACCGCATTCGTCGCGACGGTCGTGCCGTGGAAGACGCCCGTCACGTCACCCGGTGCGATGCCGCCGATTGCGCAGAGCTCGCGGATGCCGTTGACCATCGCCTCGTCCGGTGCGGCCGGTGTGGAGGGGACCTTGTGGACGTGGACGCCGCCGGTCTCGGCGTCGAAGAGCATCAGATCCGTGAACGTGCCGCCGATGTCGACGCCGATCATGCGGGTCATGCGGCACCCCCGTGGTCGCGCGCGTACGCCGCGATCAGCGTGCCGGGGCAGTTGACGAGCTCCTTCGGCTCGGGCGACAGGAAGGCCTTCGTCTTCGACGTCGTGCGGCCGTACGTGTGGAGCCCCTCGAGCATCGTCACGGCGCACCGGACGCCATCGAGCACCGGCACGCCGAGCTCCTCCTGCATCGTGTCGTCGATCGGGCCGAGACCCGCGCAGCCGAGCAGGATCGCCTCGGCGCCATCCTCGTCGATCGCGTTGCGGGCGTACTCGACGATCAGGCGCTTGGTGCGCTCGATGTCCTGCTCGATCTCGAGGACGCTCAGCGGCGTGCAGCGGATGGACGCGCACTTCTCCGAGAGGCCGGCCCGATGAACGGCTTCGGCGATGAACGGCTCGACACGCGGGATGACGGTGACGATCGACCAGCGGTGCGCGATCAGGCAGGCCGTGTGCATCGCGGCCTCGGCGATGCCGACGACGGGGACGTCGCTGATCTCGCGGCAGGCGTAGAGGCCCGGATCGCCGAAGCACGCGATCACGTAGCCGTCGTACTCGCCTTGCGTGCGCGCCACGGTCTCGAGCGTGTGGTACGCGGCGATCGTCTCGTCGGCGAAGCCCTCGATCGAGCGCGGACCGCCAGCGGGGCTGGTGCAGTCGATCTCCGTGGTCGGCGCTGCCACAGAGCGCGCGGCGTGCCCGATCTCATCGGTCATCGCCTGCGTGGTGTTGGGGTTGATCACGAGTATTCGCATCAGAGTCCGAACCTTCTGGCGGCGCTGTCGCCGCCGTCGAATTGAATCAGTGTGCACTCCTCCAGGCATTCCGCATCGTGCCCGGGAGGCAGGACCACGACCTGGCCACCCTCGACCAGCACCTCACGACCATCGTCCCACCAGGCTCGCAGGCGTCCGGCTACGCAGTACCCGATGTGCGTGTCTCCGCACGGCTCGGGACCGGCGTCCCGGCTGTGCAGCCAGCCGGTCGGATAGACGGCGCGGATCACCGGCATCCCGCCGATGCGCACGACGTCCTTGCGCACCCCGGCGACCTCGTGCGTCTCGTCGGGCTGGGCGAACGTACGCGCCAGCGGCGTGAGGGGCTGCGCTCCCGTCATGCCGTGACGGCCCGGCCTTCCATGGTCTGCTCCCACGCCAGGGCGGCGGCGAGCACGGTCGTGTCGTCCCGGCCCGAGATCATCAGACCGTCGCGCGTCGTGCAGGATGGCCAGCCGAGGTGGTTGAACGCGCGGGTGTACGGCGTCATCTGCAGGCGCAGCTCGAACGTCTCCGGTTCGGCCACCGGGGGCAGGTCGCACGGGATCGTCGGGTTGATCAGGATGTCGTGCGAGAGCTCGAGCTCGCAGACACGCTCGTACTCCTCGAGGTCGCGGCACGACTGCAGGTACTGCATCGCGGTGATGTTGCGGCCGAGCGTCAGCTTGGCCTGCAGGTCGGGCGAGTACTCGTCCCAGCGGTCCTTGATGAACTCGCGGTGGGCATCCGCGGCCTCGGCGGCAAACAGGGGGAACAGCGCCGAGTAATCGGGCAGCACGGCGTCTTCGACGTGGGCGCCGAGCGCGGCCATCTGATCGGCGGCGGGTGTCGGATGCAGGACGCCCACGCGCAGGCCGGCCAGCACCGGGGTCGGACGCTCCATGACGCCGAGGACCTCCAGGGCGAGTGCGCACTCCTCCATCGTGCGGGCCATCGGCCCGGGGTGATCCATCGATTCGATCAGCGGGAAGCAGCCGTCGGAGGGGATCAGGCCCCACGAGCCCTTGTAGCCCGAGACGCCGCACGCAGCCGACGGGATGCGAATCGAGCCGCCGGTGTCGGTGCCGAGGGTGATGGCGAAGAGGCCCGCGGCGAGTCCCGCTGCCGACCCGCCCGACGAGCCGCCGGCGATCTTGCCGGGATGGCGCGGGTTCTGCGCGAAGCCGTAGTGGACGTTCTGGGTCGTGACGCCCCAGGCGAACTCGCTCAGGTTGGTCTTCCCGACGATGATCGCGCCGGCGTCGACGAGGCGCTGCACGCTCGAGGCCGTCGAGGTCGGCACGTGGTCGCGGAGGTGCGCCGACCCCGCCGTGGTGCGGATGCCGGCGGTGTCGAAGAGGTCCTTCGGTGCAAACGGCACGCCGGCGAGCGCGCCGGTGCGGCGATGCTCAGGCAGGTTGCGCGCGTCCGCCAGGGCCTGCTCGGCAGTCACGGTGATGAACGCGTTCAGGTCCGAACGCTCCTCGATGCGGTCGAGATGATGCTGCGTGACCTCTTCGGCCGAGAGGTCGCCGTCGCGGACGGCGGCGGCGATCTCGAAGCAGCTCCAGTCGTGCAGGGGGGCGTCGGGCAGGTCGCTCACGTGATGTGCTCCTCGATATCGCCGCTCGGGACGGGTGTGTCCTCCGCGCGGGGGTGGTTGACGATGGCGACGCCGATGATGGCGATCGCCATGCCGATTAGGGTCAGCGTGCCGGGGATGTTGCCGCGGGCGATCTCGATGATCGCGGCGACGACCGGGGGTAGAAAGCTCCAGGCCATCACGCGGCCGGAGGTCCAGCGCGACAGCGCGATGAAGAAGAACGCGAAGGCGATCAGCTGGGACCCGATGCCGAGGAACGCGAGGCACGCCCACAGCGTCGGGGCCGACCAGTCGGTGGCGCCCGGGTCGCCGACGAGGAAGACGGCGGGGATGGTGAGCACGGCGCCGCAGATGAACTGCGCGGTCGTGAACCCCCACAGCTCGGTCTCGACCTCGTGCACGCTCATCCAGCGCACGAGCACGCTCGCGGTGGCATGGCCAATCGCACCGACGAGGACGGCGGCGATGCCGAAGGCGAACTCGGCACCCGAGCCGACGCTACCCGGATCGGACAGGACGATCACGACGACACCGACGAAGCCGACGGCGAGCCCGAGGCCGCGCAGGAACTTGACCTTCTCCTGCAGTGCCACGCGTGCCATCAGCACGGCAAAGAACGGTGCGGAATTGATCAGCACTGCAGTGACAGCGGGACCGGCGGTCTCCGCGCCGATGCCGAGGCCGGTCAGGGCGAGCGTGGTGGCGCCGAGCCCGACGATGGCGGCGTAGACCCAGACCCGCGGAGAGCGGGGCAGGCGGCCGCCAATCAAGGGCAGCAGCGGCAGCAAGATCAGCGCGGCAATCAGCGGCCGCGAAATCGCCGTGATCCCCACGGAGGTGTAGTCGAGCGCCACGTCGGTGACGTTGAAGGCCGCACCCCAGAAGAAGACGGTGACCAGCAGCAGTGCCGGCACGGGCACGCGCGAGAGCAGGGAGGTGTCGTTCATGCCTGGTGCTCACTCGGTGGCGTCGAGGTGCAGATCCACATCACGCGCTGTGCTCTGTGCTCACTCGGGGTGCTCCACGGCGTGTTCGGCAGCGGGGTCGATGGTCGCGACGGGATGGTCGTCGGCGCCCTCGGCCTTGGGGTGGTTGACGATCGCGACGCCGATGATGGCGACGGCCATGCCGAGCAGCGTGACGGCACCGGGGATGTTGCCGCGCAGGATCTCGATGACGCCGGCGACGACCGGCGGCAGGAAGCTCCACGCCATCACGCGGCCCGAGGGCCAGCGGGCGAGGGCGACGAAGAAGCAGACGTAGGCGATCAACTGCGCGCCGATGCCGAGAAACGCGATCGCCCCCCAGAAGCCGGGTGCACTCCACTCGGTGCTCCACGGATCGCCCGACAGCAGCATGAAGGGGATGATCCCGATCGTTCCGCAGAGGAACTGCGCCCAGGTGAAGCCCCAGAGATCCGTCTCGATCTCCTTGACGCTCATGAAGCGAACGATCACGCTCGAGGCGGCGTAGCCGATGGCGCCGATCATGACCGCAGCGACGCCGAAGACGAAGTCGCCACCGCTTCCCGTTTCGGTCGGGTTGGAGAGCACGATGATGACGACGCCGACGAAGCCGACCACCAAGCCGATGCCTCGCAGGGCCTTGATCCGCTCGTTGAGCGAGATGCGAGCGAACAGGACGGCGAAGAACGGT
>JBILWG010000152.1:0-4943 GCA_044369995.1 Gaiellales bacterium
CACGAACTTTGCAAAGGGGTCAGGCCCCTTTGCTTAAGCAAAGGGGCCTGACCCCTTTGCCAAGTTCGTGAGCCTGGGTCCCACTGTGCGTCTGCCATAGTCTGAGCATGGGCTGGTTCGAGGCGATCGTGCTCGGAATCGTGCAGGGGCTCACGGAGTTCCTGCCGATCTCGAGCACCGGACACGTCCGCGTCATTCCCGCATTGGCCGGCTGGCCCGATCCCGGAGCGGCCTTCAGCGCCGTCATCCAACTCGGCACGATGGCCGCCGTGCTCATCTACTTCCGGCGTGACGTCGTCCAGATCACGTCCGCATGGGTGCGCGGCCTCTTCAACGCCGACGTGCGGCGCACCCGCGACAGCGTCATGGGGTGGTACATCGCCCTCGGCACCATCCCCGTCGTGCTGTTCGGCTACACCTTCCGCCACCAGATCCACGACGGCGCCCGATCGCTGATGATCGTCGCCTTCGCGCTCGTCATCGGCGGCGTCATCATGCTCGCAGTTGATCGCATCTCCACGCGCGAGCGGCGCATCGAGAGCGTGGGGCGCAGAGACGCCGTCGTCGTCGGCCTCTGCCAAGCGCTCGCACTGATCCCCGGCGTCTCGCGCTCCGGCGCCACGATCGTCGGCGGTCTCGTCCTCGGCTTCGACCGCGAGACGGCAGCACGGTTCTCGTTCCTGCTCAGCATCCCCGCCGTCGTCCTCAGCGGCCTCTTCGAGCTGCGCGACATCGGCACCGGCGACGGTACGCCGATCGCCGCGACGATCATCGCGACGATCTTCGCGTTCATCTCCGGCTACGCCTCGATCGCCTTCCTGCTCCGCTACCTCGCCCGGCACACGCTCGCCGTCTTCGGCATCTACCGGATCGTGTTCGGCCTGCTGATCCTCGGTCTCGTGCTGACCGACACGATCAGCTGAGCACCACCTAGGCGTTCGCGCTGTAGCCGGCCTCGATCAGCGCCTTGCGCAGATCGACGACGAGCTGCTTGTCGACGTCGTGATGGCCGGGATCCTGGATCGACAGCATCGAGTCGCCGACATGGATCTTGAGCTTGCCGTTGTGGGCATCCTCAACGGTGCCCACGGCCTCGAGCAGCGAGCGCACCTCGCGCCAGTGGATGTTGCCCGTGTGCGAGTGGTCGAGCAGATGCTCGAGGGTGTTGCGGTGATGGTTGTTGAGGTGCTCGGACATCGTCGTCTCCGTCGTGAGGGGAAGGGCTGAACGTGCCCGTGACCGCATCATAGGAACGACGGAGCCGACGGCGTATCATCGGTCAGCAACTCTCCCAAAGGAGCTTCCATGCGTCGTACCCTCACCGTCGTCCTGCTGGGCGTCCTCGCTCTCGCCTTCGGCGCGACCTCGGCCCTCGCCGATGGCTCGCAGACCGTCGCGCCGACCAAGGCACAGAAGAGCGGCATTCTGAAGGCGTGGAACAACGGCACCGCCATTCCGGCCAACAAGCAGCAGTGCTACACCGTCGTGCTCTCGAAGAGCAACAAGGTGTGGGCTGGCATGAAGTTCAACACGAAGGCCTCCGGCTGCGGCGCTGCCGCGTTCGACGGCACGTCGATCCTGTGGGGCTCGGGTCGCTCGTGGAACCTCTTCATGTCGGGCTCCTCGGTGATGCCCGCGACCTGCACCGCGATGGCCAGCGCACTCGGCGCCAGCCCGTGGGTCGACCTCGTCGACTACGCCGCGGGCATGGGCTGCGAGAACATCGACTAGCGATGGAGACGGCGGGGCGCCCCTCGTGGCGCCCCGCCTGACCATCCCGCTCGGGCACAGTCGCTACCCTGCGGGGCGTAGGGCCCGTAGCTCAGTGGATAGAGCACCAGGCTTCGAACCTGGGTGTCGCACGTTCGAGTCGTGCCGGGCCCGTCGTGGCGCGTCGCTGGCGGGGTACATGGAGATCGCTTACTCTCTCGTCCATGCGTCTGCCGTCGCCGGCCATGATCGTCGCAGTGATTGCGCTTATCCTCGCGGCCTCGGGCACCGGCTGGGCCGTCACGCAGCTACCGAAGAACAGCGTGGGCACGACCCAGCTGAAGAGCAACGCGGTCGTCTCGAGCAAGGTCAAGGACGGATCTCTGCGCGCTGCCGACTTCGCGACCGGTCAGCTTCCGGCTGGCGCGACGGGCGCGACGGGCGCAACCGGAGCGCGCGGACCGTCTGATGCGTGGGTTTACGCCGCCAGCAGCGTCACTCTCGGGCAGACGGAGACGAAGGTAGTGGAGTCAGCCACGCTGCCGGCGGGGTCGTACACCACAATCGCCCTGCTTAGCATCGAGAACTCCGCCGACGATTCTCTCACGCTCGGAATCGTCTGTTCGCTCACGCCGTCCACCTACGACACAGGGAATCTCGTCGGGGGCGAGCGCGTCCCCGTCACCCTCGCCGGCGCAGTCACCCTCACTACGGCCGGGACAATCTCGGCTACCTGCCGCCGCATGGACGCGGCGCCCGCCACGCTGAACTCGGCGACGCTCGTGATCACCCGGGTTGCCACGCTCGCGACCGGGTAGCAGGTCGTAGGATTCGACCGCTGGTCGCGGAACCTGCGAACCTATGGGCATGGACAAGAAGCAGGACCCATCGACCGACTCGTTGCCGCTGTCGGTTCCGCCGATGAACATCGACCCGCTCGATGACTGGCTGCACGTGCGCCCGTCGGTCGAGGACGAGGGCACCGGCCGCCTGCTCCTGCCCGCAACCGTGCAGATGAATCGCCTCGAGCGCGTCGTCGTGCTTGGTGTCGGCTCCGAGGTGAACGACATCAACGCGGGTGATCTCGTCTTGCTGCTGCCCGGCAACGCCGTCGAGCTGCGTGACGGCACGAAGATCGTGCAGCGCGAGTTCGCCATCGCGCGCGTCCGCGACTGATCCCAGCGGTAGCCTGAGGGCATGCACGCCGCCCCCGAGCCATCTGAGCTGCGCGAGCTCGCCGTCCGCGCGGCGCGCGAGACCGGCGCCCTGCTGCAGCATCACAACGTGCGCGGGCTGCGTGGCCTCGACACGAAGTCGACGGCGACCGACATGGTCTCCGACGCCGATCGCGAAGCCGAGGAGCTGCTCGTGCAGATCCTCACCGAGGCGCGCCCCAACGACGCGCTGCTTGGTGAAGAGGGCGCGGGACGCGAGGGTACGACGGGCCTGCGATGGGTCGTCGATCCGCTCGACGGCACGACCAACTTCGTGTTTGGCTACCCCCAGTGGGCCGTGAGCGTGGCGGTCGAGGATGAGCACGGCACACTCGCCGGCGCCGTCTACGACCCGAGCCGCGACGAGATGTTCGCCGCAGCGCGTGGACGTGGCACGACGCTGAACGGCGATCGCGTGCACGTGCGCGGCACGCACGAGCTTGGCCAGGCGCTCGTCGCCACCGGCTTTGGCTACGACGCCGAACGCCGTGCCAAGCAGGCTGCACGCGTCGTTGAGGTGATCCCGAAGATCCGCGACATCCGCCGTGGGGGCGCCGCGGCGATCGACATCGCCTGGGTCGCGTCTGGCCGGCTCGACGGCTACTGGGAGAGCGGCCTCAACGCATGGGACTGGGCAGCGGGCTCGCTGCTCGTCACGGAGGCCGGCGGGTTCTGGTCGTGCCAGCCCGGGCCGCTCGGGGTGGAGCAGGCCGTCGCGGCCTGCCCCGGCGTGTACGACGCGCTCTTCGACCTCCTGCAGTAGCGGGAGTGAGCGCGGCTACCGCTCATCCGGCGCACGAATGCGCCGCCATGGACCCGTGCGCAGGATCGGCGGCAACGACCACCAGATGCGGCCGCGTGGGTGCGCTCGAGCATCCTGCTGCGATGCGACATCCACCCGCTCGCGCTGCTGAGGCGCGAGGTTCATCCGCGGATGCCGCGGATCATGATGGTCTGCATCGTGCATGACGATCGCCTCCTTGGGAGATGACCTCACCGTAGGCTCGGGGAGGCTCCGCCGACGGGTGCAATCCACGCGTCTCGGTGCGGCAGAACCCCGACCGGCAGGGGAATGGTGGCGTGTCACGTATCGTTAGCTACATCAGGCGCCCATCCAGGGCCCTATTGCGGGACGTGCTGCCGAGTGCCGCGCGTCACACTCGGAAGGACCACATCTTGCGTTTCGAAGACTTCGATCTCCAGCCGGAGATCCTGCGCGCGTTGAGCGACCTCGGCTACGAGGAGCCCACGCCCATCCAGCAGGGCACCATGGACGCGCTCCTGCGCGACAAGGACATGGTCGGCCAGGCCCAGACCGGGTCGGGCAAGACGGCGGCGTTCATGCTGCCGATCCTCGACCGGATCGACCCGGACTCCAAGGACCTCCAGGCCCTCGTGCTGTGCCCGACGCGCGAGCTCGCGCTGCAGGTCGCCGACGCCTCGCGCTCCTTCTCCAAGTACCTCGACGGCGTCAACGTCGTGCCCGTCTACGGCGGCGCGCCGATCGTCGAGCAGATCACCGCCCTCAACCGCGGCGGCCAGATCGTCGTCGGCACTCCCGGCCGCGTGCTCGACCTCCTGCGCCGCGGCAAGATGATCCTCGCCGACTGTCGCATGGTCGTCCTCGACGAGGCCGACGAGATGCTCTCGATGGGCTTCATCGATGACGTGCGCGACATCATGAAGCGAACGCCATGGGGCAAGCAGACCGCGCTGTTCAGCGCGACCATGCCGGAGCCGATCAAGAAGCTGGCCGAGGAAGAGCTGCACAGCCCCGAGTACGTGAAGATCGCCTCCAAGGAGATCACGGTCGACACGATCGAGCAGCGCATCGCATTTGCCGAAGGGCGCGACAAGCTCGAGCTGCTGGAGCGGTTCATCGAGGAGACAAAGCCGCCGACGATGATCGTCTTCGCGCGTACGAAGATCGGTACGCAGAAACTTGCGGACGATCTGAAGCGCCGCGGCCACAAGGTCCGCGCGTTGCACGGCGACATGGGCCAGGGCGCCCGCGACTCC
>JBILWG010000153.1:0-4942 GCA_044369995.1 Gaiellales bacterium
TGTCAGGCGCTGGCAGGCGAACGGGGTTCCGTTGGCCCCCGAAGACAGCGCCGCGCACGCTGTCCCGCCACCGCGCACGCTGTCCCTCCACCGCGCACGCTGTCCCTCCACCGCGCACGCTGTCCCGCTGCCGGCCGCTTCCTCGCCGGCTAGGCCGACGGGCGCTTGCGCAGCTTCTGGATCTGGGGCCAGGTGCGCGTGTTGACGATGTCGGCCTTCGACGCCCAGCCGCGACGTGCCGTGTCGACGCCGTAGCGGAGGACATCAAGCCCGTCCGGGCGATGTGCGTCGCTCGAGACGCAGAGCTTCACACCCGCGTTGATCGCGGCGCGCGCATGCTCGGGGCGAAGGTCGAGGCGCTTCGGGTTCGCGTTGATCTCGAGGAACGTGCCGGTGCGGGCACACGCGGCAATCAGCGCCTCGACGTCGACGTCGTACGGCTCGCGACCGTCGAGCAGACGCCCCGTCGGATGCGCGATCACGTCGACGTGCGGATGCTCGATTGCGGCGACCATGCTGGCCGTCAGCTGCTCGCGGTTCTGGCCGCGCACACCATGCGCGGAGGCGACGACCCAATCGAGCTCGGCCAGCACCTCATCGGGCAGATCGAGCACGCCCCCCGGCAGGATGTCGACCTCGATACCAGTCAGCAGATGGAAGCCCTTCGCCTCCAGCCCCTTCGCCGCCTTCTGCACCCGCTTGGCGTTGGCGAGCGTCTCCGCGGGATCGAGACCGATGCCCATGCCGACCGCCTTCGAGTGGTCGGTGACCGCGTAATAGGAAAGCCCGCGCGCCATCGCGGCCTGCGCCATCTCCGTCGGCGTCGCCTTGCCGTCAGAGGCATCGGAGTGGCCATGCAGATCGCCCCTGATGTCCTTCAGCTCCACGAGCTTCGGCAACGTCCCATCGGCAGCGGCCTGGATCTCGCCCTGATCTTCGCGCAGCTCGGGCGGGACCCACGCGAGACCGAGGCGCTTGTAGACGTCGACCTCCTTCGCACACGGCTCGGGCTCGCCACCGTCGATCGGCGCGAAGCCGTGCTCGGACAGGCTCAGGCCCTGATCGCGGGCGCGCTCGCGCAGCGCCACGTTGTGTGCCTTCGAGCCGGTGAAGTGCTGGAGCAGCGAGCCCCACTGCGACGGGTGGATGACGCGGAGGTCGACCTGCAGGCCGTCGTGCAGCACGACCGATGCCTTGGCGTCGCCGAGCGCGATCACGTCCTGCACGCCCGGGTGCTCCGCGAACCGCTGAAGCAGCGGACCCGGATCGTCGGATGAGGCAACGAGGTCGACGTCACCAACGACCTCCTTGCGGCGACGGAGCGAACCGGCGATCTCGGCCTCGCGACACCCCGGCTCGGCGCGCAGCGCCTCGACGAGCATCTCCGCACGATCGAGCGCGTGGTCGAGCAGGATCACGTGCTTGCGCGGGCCACCACCGGCGTTGAGCGCGTCGAGGATCGTCTGCTCCTTCTTCGCGCCGAGCCCCTTCAATTCACGCAGCTGCCCGGCCTCGCACGCGGCCTTGAGCGCGTCGGGCGAGTCGATGCCGAGCTCGGCGTAGAGCCGCTTCGCGGTCTTCGGGCCCACCCCGGGCACGCCCATCATCTCGACCAGGCCGTCCGGGTACTTCTCGCGCAGCGTCTCGAGTGCCTGCAACGTCCCCGTCTCGCGGTACTCGTCGACCTTCGCGGCGATCGTCGCGCCAATGCCCGGCAGGTCGGTCAGCCGACCCTCCTCCGCCATGCGCTCGACCGACTCGGCCGTACTGCGGAACTGGTCGGCCGCGCGGCGATAGGCGATCACCTTGTGGACGATCGCCCCGTCGAGCTCCGACAGGCTCGCGAGGAGATCGAAGAGATCGGCGACGTCGCTGTTCTTCACC
Organism: Gaiellales bacterium; assembly: GCA_044369995.1. GTDB lineage: Bacteria > Actinomycetota > Thermoleophilia > Gaiellales > F1-60-MAGs149 > F1-60-MAGs149. The sequence continues at coordinate 1,885 of JBILWG010000153.1, forward strand.
GCCATGGTCGACTCCCGCACTGCATGCCCGCAACGTCGCACACCCACGGGACGTCCGCAAGCGAGACCCGGTGCGCCTCCCTCTCGGGAACGTGCGGCATGATCCGTCCGGATGAGCAGTGCTGCCACCGAGCGATTCGTCGTCTGCCTGCCGACGTACAACGAGCGCGAGAACCTCGAGCGGATGATCGAGGCGGTCGGCGCAGCGCGAACCCGCGCGACGATCCCCGGCGACGTGCTCGTGATCGACGACGGCTCGCCCGACGGGACCGGCGAGATCGCCGACCGCCTGGCCGCCGAGTACGACTGGGTGCACGTGCTGCACCGCACGGCGAAGGAGGGCCTCGGCCGGGCGTACCTCGCCGGCTTCCGCTGGGCGCTCGAGCGTGACTACGACTACATCTGCGAGATGGACTGCGACTTCTCGCACGACCCGGGGCGTCTGCCCGATCTGGTGGCAACCGCCCAGCGCGGCGCCGACCTCGTGATCGGCTCTCGCTACACGCGCGGCGGCGGCGTGCGCGATTGGTCGCTCGCGCGACGCATCATCTCGCGCGGTGGCTGCCTCTACGCGCAGGCCTTCCTGCAGCTCGGCATCCGCGACCTGACCGGCGGCTTCAAGTGCTTCCGACGCGCCGTCCTCGAGGCGATCGATCTGGATGACGTGACAGCGGAGGGATATGCCTTCCAGATCGAAATGACGTACCGCACGTCGCTGCTCGGATTTCGCATCGAGGAAGTGCCGATCACCTTCACCGACCGGGTGGCCGGCGGCTCGAAGATGTCGCGCCGCATCGTCGCCGAAGCGTCCTGGCGCGTGCCATCGCTCCGCGTGCGTGCCGCCCGCCACGAGCTCCCACGCAACTGAGACCCGGCACACGGCGAAGCCGCAACTCACACGTGTGCCCTCCATTATCGTGAGCGGGTGCGCACCGGAACCATCATCGGCCTGATCGCCATCGCGATCGTCGCCGTGATCGCCGTCGGTGGCACCCTCGTCGCGCGGGCCTATGCGGACCGGCCGGTCGTCGAATCGGTCTCGCCCGCGCCGGGCTCGAACGTCAACGGCTCCACCCCGCTCCGCATCGTCCTGCGCTCCGCAGACGAGGCGAAAAGCGCGGTGATCCGCATCGACGGCGAGGACGTCTCGGCAAGCGCCACCCGAACGCCGAGCGGCTACACGCTGCCCATGCCGGAGCTTGCGGACGGTCCGCATCGCGTGACCGTCGACGTCAGCTCGTCCGACCTCATCGATGACACGGCCTCGTACAGCTGGACCTTCACGAGCGACGGCACCGCTCCGGCCCTCACTGCCACCACCGGGGCGGGCTGGACGACCAGTGCCAAGATCAATGGCGTCTCCGAGCCGGGGGCAACCGTCACCGCCACGTGGCAGGACGGCGAGGTTGCGACCACGGCAGATGAGGCCGGGCGGTTCCAGCTGGTGCCCGGCGTCGCCGATGGGGTCGTGCCGCTGACGCTGATCGCCGCCGACACTGCAGGCAACGAGACGCGCGCGCGCCACACCATGCGCGTCGATACCGGCCGCCCGACCGTGCGCCTTGGCGGCATCGACGGCTGGGTGACGGACACCGATCGGCCGAAGGTCTACGCCTTCGTCGATTCGGCGAGCCCGACGAAGATCGTGGCGAAGGTGAACGGGCAGGATGCCAAGGTCACACCGATGTCCATCGGCTACACGATCGAGACCAGCAAGCTGCCGCAGGGCACCTCCGAGGTCGAGTTGTTCATCACGAACGCCACGGGCAAGACGGCGACGCGCACCAAGGAGATCAACGTCGACTCGACGGAGAAGCTGACGAGCGAGCTGACGCTTGCGCCGGGCGCCAAGGGCGATGACGTGGCGAACCTGACGCGCCGCTTGCGGCTGGCGAAGATGTGGAAGGGCAAGCTGAGCTGGGAGTACAACGCGAAGGTGGAGCGCGCCGTCCGCGCCTATCAGCGCAAGGAGGGCCTGCCGGAGGACGGTATCGCCCGCCCGGCACTGATCAGCGCCACCGGCGGCAAGATCGTCGTGATTCAGAGCAAGTTCGTGCTGAATCTGTATCTCGAGGGCAAGTTCTTCAAGCAGTATCCGATCGCCGTCGGCATGCCCGCGTATCCCACGCCGACGGGGAGCTTCGTGGTGACGGAGAAGATCGAGAATCCGACGTGGACGCCGCCGAACTCGCCGTGGGCTGCGGGTCTCGAGCCGATCCCGCCGGGAGCGAGCAACCCGCTTGGCACGCGCTGGATCGGCACCTCTGCGTATCTGGTCGGTATCCACGGTACGCCGCAGGGCTGGTCGATCGGCACCGCGGCCTCGCACGGCTGCGTCCGCATGCACATCTCCGACGTGGAAGAGCTCTTCACCCACGTCGCCGTGGGCATGCCCGTCGAAATCAAGTCCTAGCTTTGCAGAGGGGTCTGGCCCCATTTGCTTACCAAAGGGGCCCAGACCCCTCTGCAAAGTTGGCCAGGTGGTCCCAGCCACGCAGGGCGTCGTCGGCGCCGCGGCCGACGTAGCGGACGCCGGCCGGGCCCTCGTCGACACGACCGATCACCGTCACCGGGACGCCGCAGGTCGCCACCGCAGCGGCGGGCATCGCGACGACGAGCTCGTAGTCCTCTCCACCCGTGGCCGCGTACGCTCCCGGCGTCCAGCGCAGCGTCTCGCTGATCAGCCGCACATCCTCGTGCAGGGGGAGCGCGTCGAGGTCGATCTCGATGGACACGCCACTGCGGGCGGCAAGGCGCGGCAGGTCGGTGGCAAGCCCATCGGAGACGTCCATCATCGCGTGCACGTGCGGTGCCAGCAGCGCGCCGTCGGTGAGACGCGGATGCGGGCGACGGTGTCGCTCGATGCACTCGTCGGCACCCGGCAGGTCGCGCAGCGTCGGATCGAGGAGCGCGGCGAGGCCCGCTGCCGACTCACCGAGCGTGCCCGTGACGGCGATCACGTCGCCGGGCCGAGCGCCATCGCGTCCCGGCGGAGCGATCGGCGCGCGGCCGAGAACACTGATCGACAACGCGAGACCAGAGCCACGCGCCACGTCTCC
>JBILWG010000034.1:0-14047 GCA_044369995.1 Gaiellales bacterium
AACGGTGTCGCCGAGCATGCCCCACGGGAAGGTCCACGGCGGCACGACGACGAGGTAGAGGACGGCGGCGACAACCAGCGGTGCCCCAGCACGCGCCAGCGGGCCAAGCTCCGACGGCTGGCTCGGGCTGAGCAGCACCATGATCGCGAAGGTGATCATGGTCGCGATGCCGAACACGAGGCCGATCACGGAGACTGCGCCAATGCCGCCCGACCCCGCCAGCACCGACAGCGCCACACCGGCGATCGCGACGATCATCACCGCGTAGGCGTACGTCGGCAACTGCTCGCCGCGGCGCACGTGCTGGTAGATGGCGATCGGGATCGGCGCGAGGTACGAGAGCACCAGCGCCAACGCAACGTCGAGATAGCTGAGCGTCTGGAAGTAGAGCCCCTGCGAGGCGAAGATGCCGATCGCGGCGTACCCGACGATCGGCAGCACCATCGCCCGCGTGAAGCGCCGCCATACGACCACGACGAACGGCAGCAGGAAGAGCGCGCCGCCGACCGTGCGCACCGCCGCCACGCTGACCGGCTCGAGTCCGCCGTCCATGGCAATGCGCGCGACGATGCCGTTGAGCGCGAAGAACGTGGTGGCGACGATCACGAGCAGCGCGCCGGTGCGGTACGTGGTCACGGCTCCACCACCTCCAGATCCCCCGCATGGCCGAGGCGCATGCGCGCCCGCTCGACGACGCCGATCGCGACGACGGTGACCACAATACCCGCGACCTGCACCACCGAGAGGTTCTGCCCGAGCACCAGCCACGCGATCGTCGCGCCCACGACGGGCTGGGTCATCTCGAGCATGCTGGTCGCTCCGGCGCCGATGCGGATTGCACCCCACAGCAGCATCACGTAGGGGATCGTGGCGCCGAGGATCACAATCCAGAGCAACGCCGCGCCGACCGGTATCGACAGCGTGGCGCGGCCGGCGAGCTCCACGATCTGCCCGAGCTGGTCGAACGGCAACGACCACACGGGCGCGATCAGCTGCCAGATGATCGCGGCGATCAGCAGCGTGCCACCGGCGCGTGCGAGCGGATCGAGCTCGACGGGCTGGCGCGAGGCGAGCAGCAGCTGTCCCGCGAACACGAACATGGCGACGATCGTCAGGACGATCCCCCACGTCGAGAGGTGGCCGATGCCGCCGAGGACGCACAGGGCCACACCGCCGAGCGCCACGACCATCGCGACGTAGGCATAGAGCGGCAGCCGCTCACCCTCGCGCACCCGCTCGTAGACGGCGACGAGCAGCGGTGCGAGGTACACGATCACCAGCACGATCGCCACGTCCAGCTCGGCCACCGCCTCGAAGAACAGCCCCTGCGCCGCCACGAGGCCGACGACGGCGTAGAGGGTCATGGGCACGAGCATCGGCCGTCGAAAGCGCCGTGCCGCGCGGATGACGAACGGCAGCAGGAGCAGCGCGGCACCGCAGATGCGGATCGCCGAGACCTGCGATGGCGCGATGCCGCCGTCGATGGCGATGCGCCCGACGATGCCGTTGCCCGAGAACATCACACACGCGACGGCGACCAGGATATAGCCCGTCCGCTTGGAGATCATCGTGCACTCAAAGCTCGGCCACCAGGATCTCGTTGGCGCGGGCGTGCCGGAAGCGCTGCTGCTCGACCACGGCGACGCAGCCGATCGTGACCGCGATGCCGAGAGCCTGCAGCGGCGCAAGAACCTGGCCGAGCACGAACCACGCCAAGAGCGGCGCGACGATCGGCTCCGTCATGCCCGCCATGCTGCCGGCTCCGGCGCCGATCCGCGTGAAGCCGACGATGATCAGCGCGTACGGGACGATGCTGCCGAAGACGACCGCGAAGAGCACGGCCACGCCCACCGGGATCGAGGCCTGCAGGCGACCGTCCAACTGGGTTTGGACGCTCATCAGATCGAACGGCAGCTCCCAGAACGGCACCAGCGGTACCCACATCAGCGCGGCCACCAGCATGCCCGCGCCGGTGCGGGCCATCGGTGCCAACGACTGCGGCTGGCGCGCACCGAGGATCGCCTGCCCCGCGAACGAGAAGGCCGTCAAGGCCGCGAAGGCAATGCCAACCACCGAAATCGCGCCAATGCCTCCCGTCCCGCCGACCACGGCCACCGCGACTCCGGCAACGGCCAGCGCCATCGCGAGATAGGCGAGCAGCGGCAGCCGCTCGGCATGAAAGAGGCGCTGGTACGCGGCGACCAGAAGCGGCCCCGTGTAGACGATCACGAGCGCCACGGCGATGTCCATGCGCGAGATCGCCTCGTAGTAGAAGGCCTGCGCCAGCACGATGCCGACGAGCGCGAAGAGCGCGATCGGCACGAGATCGCGCCGCGTCAACCGCCGGGCAGCCAGCACGACGAACGGCAGCATCAGGAGCCCGGCACCGTACGAGCGGAACGCCGCCAGTTCCAGCGGGGCAATGCCACCGTCGAACGCGGCCTTGCTGATCACGCCCGTGCAGGCGAAGAGCGCCGAGCCGCCGATCACCATGAGGTAGCCAGTCCGCCGGGAGATCACACCGGCATCGTGCCTGAGTCCAAGCCGTACCGCGCTATGGGTCGGTCAGAGCTCGACCGGGGCATCCGGAGCGTCGACGCGACGCGTGCGGATGCGTGCAAGCTCGATGACGAGAATGGCAGCGACTGTCACGCCAATTCCGATGACCTGCACCCACGCTAGATCCTGCCCGAGGAGTGCCCAAGCGACCGCTGCGGCGAGTACCGGCTCAGCCATACCCACGACACTCGACGCTCCTGCCCCAACCAGGCTGGTACCGGCGACCCACGTGACGAACACGCCGACCGAGCCAATCAGAATCGCGAAGGCCACGGCGACCCACAGCGGCATCGAGAATCCGAGTCCGCCCGTGAAGTTGGCTGTCGCCCCCAACAGGTCGAACGGCAACGTCCAGGGAGGGATGATCACGCAGAAGGCCACCGCCGCCGCAACCATGCTTGCGGCCGTGCGGGCAAGCGGTGGCAGCTCTGTCGGCAGGCGCGCGGCGAGGATCACCGACACGCCGTAGGCGACCATCGAGACGATCGCGAAGATCAGCCCACGCAGCGTCATGCCGCCGACACCGCCGCCAGCGACCGCCAAGGCGACTCCGACAATCGCGACCACGATCGCCGCGTACGCGTAGGTGGGCAGCCTCGCGCCGAGATGGATGCGCTCGTACAGGGTCACGAACACCGGCGCGGTGAAGATGATGACGAGGACGATGGCAACGTCCGAGTCCTTGAATGCAATGAATGCCGTGCCCTGCCCGAGCACGAGCCCAATCACACCGAAGGCCGCGATTGGCAGCAGATGCGAGCGGCGAATGCGCCCGAGCACGGGCACGAGAAAGACGAGCAGAATCAATCCACCGCCGTAGATGCGCGTCGCCGACAGCTGAAGCGGCTCGAAGCCCGTGTCGATGATGAGGCGCGCAAAGACGACATTGAACGCTGCGAGCGCTGCGGACGCGAACACGAGCACATACCCGAAGGTGACAAGGTTCGAGCGCGAAGACGCGGATGCCGCGGACACGCGCGCACCGTACCGCGGTCGTACCCATATGCGCCTACGAGTCGGACGCAGGCGCGCCGGGTACGCTCCCGCCATGAGCAATGAGAAGACCCTGTTCCTCGAGGACCTGCCCGTCGGGACGGTTCTCACCTCCGCGGCGCGCACGATCAGCGCGCAGGACATCGCGGACTACTGCGACCTCTCCGGCGACCACAACCCGCTGCACAAGGACGACGAGTGGGTCCGTGCCAACACGCCGTTCGACCAGCGCATCGCCCACGGCCTGCTCGTGCTCGGCGCCTCGTCGGGTACGCCCTGCCCCGAGATGGACGCACTGCTGATCGTCGCGTACCTGTCCGAGTCGCGGAACTTCAAGGCGCCGACGTACCCGGGCGAGTCGATCGTCACCGAGTGGAAGGTGATCGAGAACCGCGAGTCGAAGTCGAAGCCCGACCAGGGCCTCGTCAAGTTCGCCGTCACCTGCACCAAGCAGGACGGCACGGTCGTGCAGGACGGCGAAGACTTGCTGCTCGTCGCCCGGCGTCCGTCCTAGGCGCCCGAGAACAACGAAGGGGGAGGACGCCCCCCCCCCCCCGGGGGGGGGGGCGACCTCCCCCTTCGATCCTTCTGACTAGGCGATCGCCGGCAGACCCTCGAGGCTCTTCGCCGCGGCGTCGAGCTCCGACTGCGGCAGCTCGATGTCCTCCATCGTGCCGCTGAAGAACGCGTCGTACGCGGCGAGGTCGAAGTTGCCGTGGCCGCAGAGGTTGAACAGGATCGTCTTGGAGACGCCCTCCTCGCGGGCCCGCTCGACCTCGGCGACGACCTGACGGATCGCGTGGGTCGGCTCGGGCGCCGGGATGATGCCCTCGGTGCGGGCGAAGCGCACGGCCTCGGTGAAGCACTCGCGCTGCGGGTACGCCACGGCCTCGATCAGGCCGAGGTTCAGCAGGTGCGAGACCATCGGCGCGGCGCCGTGGTAGCGCAGGCCACCCGAGTGGATCGTGTCGGGAATGAAGCCGTGACCCAGCGTGTGCATGGGCATCAGCGGCGTCAGCTGCGCCGTATCGCCGAAGTCGTAGCCGTAGTGGCCGCGCGTCAGCGTCGGGCAGGCGGCCGGCTCGACGGCCACGACGCGGATGTCCTTGCCGGCGATCTTGTCGGCGAGGAACGGGAACGCGATGCCGGCGAAGTTCGAACCGCCGCCGACGCAGCCGACGACGACGTCGGGGTATGCCCCGGCCTCCTTCAGCTGCTCCTGGGCCTCCTGGCCGATGACCGTCTGGTGCAGCAGCACGTGGTTGAGCACCGAGCCGAGCGCGTACTTCGTGTCATCGCGCGTGGCGGCGTCCTCGACGGCCTCGGAGATCGCGATGCCGAGGCTGCCGGGGCAGTTCGGATCGGTCTCGAGGATGGCGCGGCCGGCGTTCGTGTCCATCGACGGGCTGGCGACGATCGAGCCACCCCACGTCTCGATCATCGAGCGGCGGAACGGCTTGGCGTCGTACGACGCACGCACCTGGTAGACCTTGATCTCGAGGTCGAACTGCGCGCCCGCGAAGGACAGGGCCGAGCCCCACTGGCCAGCGCCGGTCTCCGTGGAGATGCGCTTGACGCCCTCCTGCTTGTTGTACCAAGCCTGCGGAATGGCGGTGTTCGGCTTGTGCGAACCGGCCGGCGAAGTGCCCTCGTACTTGTAGAAGATCTTGCAGTCCGTGCCGAGCGCAGCCTCGAGGTTCTCGGCGCGCAGCAGCGGCGTCGGGCGCCACATCGCCAGGACGTCGCGGATCGGGTCGGGAATCGCGATCTCGCGATCGGCCGAGACCTCCTGGCCGATCAGCGCCATCGGAAACAGCGGCGCGAGGTCGTCCGGGCCGATCGGCTGGCCCGTGCCGGGATGCAGCGGCGGGGGCGGCATGCTCGGCAGATCGGCGGCGATGTTGTACCAGTGGCGCGGGACCTGATCGTCCTTGAGCGAGTACTTGCGAGTCATGCGGACTTCCCTTTCAGGGACGTGACAACGATTGGTGCCGGGATGCTAACCGCTTTCGGGTGATTTGCAGGGAAATCACCCGACATGCACGAGCAGGGCCTGGCCCTGCCCGACGCCGATGCAGGCCGCCACGAGCCCTGTGCCGCCGCCGCGGCGCTGCAGCTCGCGCGCACAGTCGAGCACGAGCCGCGGTGCCGATGCGCCCAGCGGATGGCCGTAGGCGATCGCACCGCCGTGCACGTTGAAGCGCTCCTCGTCAATCCCCTCGAGCTCGTGGAGCACGGTGAGCGGCACGGCGGCGAAGGCCTCCTGCACCTCCCATACGTCGATGGCGTCGGGCGTCAGGTTCGCGCGCTCGAGCAGCGTCCGGATCGCGGGTACCGGTGCGTAGCCGAACTCCTGGGGCGCGACGCCGACGGTCACGCTCTGCCCGACGCGGGCCAGCGGCTCCCAGCCGCGCGCGCTGCAGGCCTGCTCGCTCGCGACCAGCATCGCCAGCGCGCCGTCGTTGATCGGTGAGGAGTTGCCGGCCGTCACGACGCCGTCCTTCGTGAAGGCGGGCTTGAGGCCGGCGAGGCTCTCCATACTCGTACCGGGGCGGATGCTCTCGTCGCGCGTGACGCCCTCGACCTGCATGACGACGTCGTCGTGCAGCCCCGCCTCCCACGCGGCGTGGGCGCGGGCGTGGCTGCGTACCGACCACGCGTCCATCTGCTCGCGCGTGATGCCGAGGCGGACGCCCGTCTGCTCGGCGGCCGCACCGAGCGACAGCAGCCACTCCGCCGGCATCGCGGGGTTGACCATGCGCCAGCCGACCGCCGTCGAGTGCAGCTGCAGGTCGCGCGGCAGCACCTCGTCGGGCTTCTGCAGGATGAACGGCGAGCGGCTCATGCCCTCGACGCCGCCCGCGATGACCACGTCCCCGTCGCCGCAACGCAGCATGCGCGCGCCCTGGATCAGCGCCTCGCCACCCGAGCCGCACAGCCGATTGACCGTGACGCCGGGCACCGACACCGGCAGTCCCGCGAGCAGCAGCGCCATGCGCGCCACGTTGCGATTGTCCTCGCCGGCCTGGTTCGTATCTCCGAGCAGCACCTCGTCGATCGCATCCGCGGCCAGCTCGGGATGACGTGCGAGCAACTCGCGGATCGGCAGCGCGGCGAGATCGTCCACGCGGATGCCGCTGAGACCGCCGCGGTTCCTCCCGAACGGCGTGCGGACGGCATCGACGATGAAGGCTTCCATGGCGCGGGAGCCTACCGCTTCCGGCCGCCTCGACGCTGATAGCCTCGGCGCATGACCGATCGCGCCCCCTCCACGGTCGAGCTCAGCGACCTGCTCGGCCGACGGCTGGCCGACGGCCGCCGCATCGAGGACCTGCTGGTCGAGGCCGACTCGGCGACGTGGGCGGTGCGCGCCGTCCGTGTGCGTGATGGCGCCTACGCCGCGCACTGGCACAACGACGAGCTCCTGCTCGGCGCCACGGTGCCGACTACGGCGCTCGTCTCGCTCCGCCATGACGTGCTGGACCGCCAGGTCGTCGACACCGACGATCGTCGCGTGGTCCGCGTCGGCGACGTCGCCCTGCTGCCCGTCGACGGCGGCCTCGAGGCGGTGGCGATCGAGGTCGGTCTGCGCCCGGTGCTGCGGCGGCTCGGCCTGCACGTGCTGGCACGGCGTCATCGTGAGGATCTGCTCCACCTCGATGACGTCACCGTCACTCCGAGCTGCGTCGTCGCCCACGCCTCGCACGCGCGCGTCGCGGCGATCGAGACGCACCACCTCGCACGGCTGATCCGTCGGCTGCCGCACCGGATGAAGCACGACGTGCTCGCACAGCTGCCGACGGATCGCAGCCGCGACGTGCGCGCCCACATCGAACGCAGGCCGCACCGTCCCCATCTCCGCCGCTTCCGGGTGCCCCGTGCGTAGGCGGATCACGCTGTTTCTCGCCGTCCTCGGCCCCGGCCTGATCGCCGGGCTCTCCGATGATGACCCCGCGGGCATCACGACCTACGCGGTGATGGGCGCCGACCACGGCTACGGGCTCCTGTGGGTGCTCGTGGTCGCCACCGGGATGCTCGTGCTCTACCACCTGCTCGGCGTGCGCATCGGCGCGGCCACCGGCCAGGGGCTGATCGGCCTCGTCCGCGAGCGCTACGGCGTGCGCGTCGGCGGTGCCATCCTCGCCTGCCTGCTGGTGGCCAACCTCGGCACGCTGGCCGCCGAGTACGCGGGCATCGCGGCCGCCCTCGGACTCGTCGGGGTTCCCCGACAGCTCTCGGTACCCGCCGCCGCGATCATCATCACGCTGCTCGTAATCCGCTCGTCCTTCCACATCGTCGAGCGGATCCTGCTCGCCTTGGGCGCGCTGCTCGCGTCCTACATCCTGTCCGGGCTGCTCGCGGGGCCGGACTACGGCGCGACGCTGCACGGACTGCTCGTGCCCGGGACGAGCGGGCAGACGGGCGCGCTCGTCGTCGCCGTCGCCGTCGTCGGCACGACGATCGCCCCCTGGGGTCTGTCGTTCATCCAGTCCTACGCCGTCGACAAGCGCATCCGACCCGAGCAGCTCAAGCTCGAGAACGTCGACATCGTGTCCGGCGCCGTGCTGACCGGCATCGTCGGGCTGTTCGTGATCATCGCGTGCGCCGCGACGCTGCACGCCACCGGCACCTCGATCGAGGATGCCGCCGACGCGGCGATCGCCCTCGAGCCGCTCGCCGGCGGACTCGCCAGCACCCTGTTCGGCGTCGGCCTGCTGGCGGCCGGCACGCTTGCCGCGGCGGTCGTCCCGCTGTCGTCGGGTTACTCCGTCAGCGAGGCGATCGGCAGCGAGGCACGCATCGACGACTCATTCCGCGACGCGCCGATCTTCTACGGGACGTTCATCGCCATGACCGCCGCGGCGGCGCTGCTCGTCGCCCTGCCGCTCATCCCCCTGCTGCCGATCCTCTTCCTGTCGCAGGTCCTCAACGCGATCCTGCTGGTGCCGATCCTGATCACCCTCGCCCGGATCGGCGGCGACGCGCGCGTGATGGGCACCCTCAGGGTCGGACGCACCCAACAGGGCCTGCTGTGGGTCAGCGCCCTCGGGCTCGGCGTCGCCAGCGCGGTGCTGCTCGTCACGGTGCTGCTCGATCTCATCCCGTAGAACACCGGTCGCGACGCCCTGCGCGCGGCGGTACGATCCTGCCCATGCAGCGACCGCTCCCCCGTGAGGCGTTCCTCCGCGAGGACACCTACGCCAAGACACGGCTTCCCGTGGACTTCGCGTGGACGCTGATCCCCGACGCGTACACGACGCAGGACTTCCACGAGGTCGAGCAGCAGGAGGTCTTCGCCAAGAGCTGGGTGCCCGTCTGCGTCACCGACGAGGTTCGCGAGCCGGGCGATTTCCTCGTCGTCGAGGTGGCCGGCCGGTCGATCATCGTGGCGCGCAACCAGGAGGGCGAGTTGCGCGCGCATCACAACGTGTGCCGCCACCGCGGCGCCCGGCTCTGCGAGGGCACGGGACACGTGAAGCGGTTCTTCTCCTGCCCGTACCACGCGTGGGCGTACGACCTCAACGGGAAGTGCCTCGGCACGCCGCTGTTCACCCCCGAGAGCGAGGTGCCCGTCGACGCGCGCGTGGCCTTCGACATGGCCGACGTCAAGGCCTTCGACAAGGACGAGATGGGCCTGCACCCGGTACGCGTCGCCGAGTGGAACTTCCTCGTCTTCGTCTGCCTCGACCCGGACACGCCCGAGCTCGAGCACGAACTCGGCGACCTGACCGAGCGCCTTGCCGGCTACCGGCTCGGCGAGTACCGCCTGCAGCGTCGCGTCGAGTACGACATCCAGGCGGACTGGAAGCTGATCGGCGAGAACTTCATGGAGTACTACCACCTGCCGTGGGTGCACCCCGCCCTGGTCAAGGTCTCGCCGATGGAGGACCACTACCGTTGGCAGGGCCCGGGCAAGTACGTCGGGTTCTGCACGTGGCCGATCGCGGCGAACACCGACGACGGCGGCTGGAAGGGCCTGCCGCCGGTCGACTTCGTCGAAGGTCAGGACGCCGAGGCCGCGCGCTTCATCTGGCTGTTCCCCAACATCGCGATCAACGTGATGGCCAATCACGTGGTGCTCCTATTGGCGCGCCCCGATGGTGTCGGGCATACGGCCGAGGTCGTCTATCTCCTGACGCACCCCGACTCGATCGCCGCGAGCACCGACCCCGAGGCCGAGATCGACTCGCTGCTGGCCTTCTGGGACGAGGTCAACAAGGAGGACATCGGCATCGTCGAGCGCGTGCAGGACGGCCTGCGCAACCCCGCCTACGAGGGCGGTCGCATGTGCTACCGCTTCGAGGAGTCCTGCCATCGCTTCCAGAACATGCTGATCGACCGCATGCTCGGCGTCGTGGCGATTCCACCGGGGGACAGCGAGGAGACGGTGCGCATGTTCGGTCCGCGTGACAGAGCCGAGCAGGCGTGACCAACCAGGTGCCGCGGCATCCGAGCCTCGAGCAGCCTCGGCGGCGATTCCTGCGCGAATGGGTCGAGCTGACGCGCGAGGATCACATCCTGATCGCACCGCTGCTCTCGTTCGCGGCCTTCATGTGCATCGCCATCGGCAACAAGTCCGTCATCACGGTGCTGCTGGCGCTGCTCCTGCAAAGCGCGCTCTTCCAGATCGCCGTCGTCGCGCACATCCACCGGCCCCGCCTCCGCCGCATCGCCTACATCGCGGCACCCATCGTCGTGGCCGGCGTCGTCGCGCTGTCGGCGCTGCTGGGACACCTCTTCGGCGCGGAGATGGGGCGTCTCCTCGCCACCGCGTTCAGCGCCGCCCTCACGCTCGGCGTGATCATCCGCATCTTCTCCCGCGTGGCTCGCGCGCCGGTCATCAACCTGCGCGTCGTGGTCAACGCCATCACGGTGTACCTGATGCTTGGCCTGTTCTTCGCCTACGTCTTCATGTCGCTCAGCGCGGCATCTGGTGAGGCCTTCTTCACGCAGGGATCGGACCAGCCGACCTCCGTGTTCCTCTACTTCTCGTACATCACCCTCGCGACGGTCGGTTACGGCGATTTCACACCCGCCCACACGATCGGACGCTTCGCCGCGGTCGCCGAGGGCCTGATGGGCCAGCTCTACCTCGTCACGGTGCTCGCCCTGATCGTCAGCAACCTCGGGCGCAAACGCGACGGGTCGAAGGTGCCGCTGGACGAGAATCCCAGCGACACCACCCCGCACGATGACCAGCTGACGCGCTAGGCGCCGACCTTGCGCTTGCGGCGCTTGTGGCGCAGCTTCGCGGCCGCGGCCTTGCCGGGCGTGGGCTTGCCGGGCTTGGGCGCCGGCGTCCCGTTCGTGTGCACCGAGCGGTTGGACTGCTGATGCTTGTGGTGCTCGCGGCTCGTGCTCTCGCCGCGCGCCTCGACCTTGTCGCCGTGACGCGGCTTGTCGCCATGGCGATGTTTGTCGCCATGCGCCGGGCGATCACCGCTACGCGGGCGATCGTCACGCTGCGGACGGTCGCCGCTGCGCGGACGATCGTCGCGACGCGGCTTGTCACCGTGGTGCGGCTTGCGATCCTCGTGGCGCTGCTCAGCCTTGGGCTCGTGCTTCGCGACGGCCTCGACGCGCTCCGCGTCGACGGGCGGGCGCTTGGCATCGACCCGGACGGGCTTGATCTCGCCGAGCAGGTCGAGGTCGACGGGCGTGATCTGCGCGTCGAGCTTGAGCTGGCTGAGCAGCTTGCGGACGGGATGCTCGTCCTGCTTGCCGACGAAGCTGACGACCAGGCCGTCCTCGCCGGCCCGGCCGGTGCGGCCCGAGCGGTGGACGTAGTCGGCCTTGTCGGCCGGCGGATCGAAGTGCACGACGCACGAGACGTCATCGACGTGGATGCCGCGCGCGGCGACGTCGGTGGCGCAGAGGACCGGCATGCGGCCCTTCGTGAAGGCGTGCAGGGCGCGGTCGCGCTGCGACTGCGAGCGGCCGCCGTGCAGGTTGGCCGCGCCGACGCCGGCGGCGTTGAGCTTCTTGGCGAGACGATCGACGCCGTGCCGGGTGCGGCAGAACGCGATCACCGTGCCGGTGCGCAGGACGAGGTCGACGAGCAGGTCGACGCGGTCGTCCGGCTTGACCTTCCAGAAGTAATGCGTGACATCGCCGACCGAACGCTCCTCGGCGACCGCCTCGTGGCGGACCGGGTTGTTCTGGTACTCGCGCGCCACCTTCTCGACCTCGCCGTCGAGCGTGGCGGAGAAGAGCAGCGTCTGGCGATCGGGCTGGACCTGGTCGAACAGGCGACGGACGACGGGCAGGAAGCCCATGTCGGCCATGCGGTCGGCCTCGTCGAGCACGACGATGTGGACGTCGGAGAGGTCGACGTCACGGCGCTGGATCAGGTCCTCGAGGCGACCGGGGCACGCGACGAGGATCTCGACGCCGCGGCGCAGCGCACTCTGCTGCGCGCCGTAGCCGGTGCCGCCGTAGACGGCAGCGCACTTGAAGCCACGCGCGGCGGCCAGCGGCTCGACCTCGCGCATGATCTGCTCGGCGAGCTCGCGCGTCGGCGCGAGGATCAGCGCGGTCGGGCGCTTCGGCTTGGCGGGCCGGACCTGCGCGGCGACGGCGAGGCCGAAGGCGATGGTCTTGCCCGAACCCGTCGGGGCCCGGCCGGTGACGTCGAGGCCCTGAAGGGCATCGGGAATGGTGTATTCCTGGATCGGGAACGGGGCGTCGATGCCCTTGCGCGCCAGTACGGCGGCAAGGTCAGCAGGCACACCGAGATCGGTGAACGAGGTGGTCATGGAACTCCTATCGAGCAGTTCGCGCGCTCGAGTGGATTCCAGAGCGGGCGCATCCCCGGGATGCCGACGAAGTTCGCCAGCCACCAGGAACGTCCTCCCACGGTATCAGCGGTCCCCGGAACCGGCTGCACAGACCCGCTGCACACCGGTATCGTCCCGCTCATGGATCGCCATCCCGATACCGCGCTCGTGCAGGGCGGGCGCCCCGATGGTCCGGGCGCGCTGCTCAACACGCCGATCGTGCTCAACAGCACCTACCGCGTGGGCGGCGACCTCAGCTACGGCCGTTCGGGCAACGAGACCTGGGAGGCCTTCGAGACGGTGATGGGCGAGCTCGAGGGCGGCAGCGCCGTTGCGTTCGCCAGCGGCATCGCAGCGGCCACGGCCGTGCTCGACCTCGTCCCGATCGGCGGCACCATCGTCGCGCCGGTCTCGCTCTACATGGGCCTCTGGAGCCAGCTCAACGAGCGCGCGCGTGACGGCCGCGCCAACGTGCACTTCGTCGATCAGACCGATGTCGACGCCCTACTGACCGCCGCCCAGGGTGCCGACCTCGTCTGGATCGAGACGCCGAGCAACCCGTTGATGCAGATCGCCGACATTGCGGCGATTGCCGAGGGCCTCGATGACTCCACGCTGCTCGCTGTCGACGGGACCTTCACCACGCCGCTGCTCCAGCAGCCGCTGGCACTTGGCGCCGACCTCGTCGTGCACAGCGCGACGAAGTTGATCGGTGGCCACGCCGACCTGCTGATGGGCGTCGTGATTGGAAGCGACGAGCTCGCCGAGAAGCTCCGTGACAAGCGCTATGCCCACGGCGCCACGCCGGGGTCGCTCGAAGCGTTCCTCGCACTTCGCGGCCTGCGCACGCTGGCGGTCCGGCTCGAGCGTGCGCAGGCAAACGCCCAGGCGATCGCGGAGTTCCTCGCCGAGTCGAAGCACGTGACGTACGTGCTCTACCCCGGGCTGAGCTGGCACAAGGGCCATGCGCTCGCCGCGAAGCAGATGCGCGGGTTCGGCACGATGCTCTCCTTCGAGTTGGCCGCGGGGCACGAGACCGCCGAGCGCCTCTGCAACGCCACGCAGGTCTTCGCCAACGCCACCAGCCTCGGCGGTGTCGAGTCGCTGATGGAGGTGCGCGGCAACCGCGAGTCCGAGCGCGCGATGGGCACGCCGCCGGCGCTGATCCGCCTGTCGGCCGGCATCGAGCACTGCGATGACCTGATCGCGGACCTCACGCAGGCACTCGCCGTCGCCCACCAGGGCTAGGGCGGAGCGGCCCGATGGCCAAGGACCTGCCGATCGGGAAACTCCTTCGCGAGTGCGGGTACGCATCCGACACTGCGCAGGCCGCGGGACGCGAGGCTCTCGACGCCGCCGGTGTGACGCGTCCGGGGAAGGACCGGATCGTCGAGTGGAAGCGACCGGACGTCGTCGCAGTCCTCAAGGCGCGCGTCACGCTTCTCTGCGGCCCGTGCCGCGAGGCCGGCCTCGGCCACGACTACCCCGAGGCGATCATGGCCGGCGCCGGCGACCGCTGCGTGGTCTGCGAGGGCAGTGCCACCCGACGTGGTGCGCTGATCCTGATCCGTGCCTGCCAGCGTGCGCGCTTCCATCGCGTGATCTTCGTCGGCGGCAACCCCGACGTGCACCGCGAGCTGCCGCTGCTCCTCAGCAGCGACCTCGACGTCCGCGTCGTCGATGGCATGGCATCACGGCCGGGGCGTGACGTCCAGCGC
>JBILWG010000154.1:0-4808 GCA_044369995.1 Gaiellales bacterium
AGCGGTACGCGCGGAGGGTCTGCGCGCTCGCGCCGCGGGCGGCGAGGGCGGCGAGATGCTGTTCGATCGGATCGGTGGAGATCACGGGCCACACCTTCGCCGTGTGCCGGGGGATTCTTGCCTCAGCGCCGGCGACGGAGCCCGCCGGCGGCCAGCGATGCCATCCAGATCGCGATCACCGCTGCGCCCAGCGCCGGGATGGGCTGGCCGCCGCGCCACGCGGCCCAGGCCACGACGAGCAATCCGCAGCCAAGGACGGCGAAGAGCAGACGGGTTGCCATGCCGGCACCGTGGCAGGTGTTCCGGCCGACGTCCAGCGATCCAGCCGGTCGGCGGACGGTACAGTTCGGCGGTGATCCGTTTCCGCACCCTCCTGCCGCTTGCGGCCGTCGCCGCGCTGCTCGCGCTCGCGCTGCCGGCGCAGGGGGCGGTGCCGCAGCCGCGGATCGTCGGCGGACAGCCTGTCGCGATTGCCGAGATGCCGTGGATCGTCTTCCTCGATGCTGGCGTCGGCGGGCGTGACGCGTGGTCCTGCGGCGGCACGATCGTGGCGCCGCACTTCGTCCTCACCGCCGCGCACTGCGTGATCGATGCCGGCAAGGTGCTCAAGCCAACCCAGGTCCGCGGCGTCGCCGGGCGCACAGACCTGCGGGCGCAGGATGGCGTGACCTTCGAGATCACGCGCATCGCAGTGCACCCCGACTACGACCGCAACCGTGACGTCGAGGGCGGTCCGTACGATGCGGCACTCCTGTGGACGAGCGTCGATCTCCCGTTCACGCCCCTGCCGCTCGCGACGACGGCTGACGCCTCCGCGTACGCCGCCGGTGTCAGCGCGCGCATCGCGGGGTGGGGGCTGACGTCCCCGAGTGGCGGAACGACCGATGTCCTGATGTCCGCCGGTGTGCCGATCGTGTCCGACGAGGAGTGCGCGCAGCGTGATCAGGTGCCGCTGTCCGAGGCGCAGGCCATGGTCTGCGCCGGGTTCCCCGCCGGAGGCGTGGACACCTGCCAAGGCGATAGTGGCGGTCCGCTGACGGTCGTCTCTGCGACGGGCGCGACGATTCTGGCGGGAATCGTGTCGTGGGGGTACGAATGCGCGGCCGCGAACCGGCCGGGGCTGTACACGCGGGTCGCGTTGCTGGGACGCTGGATCGCGCCGCTGCTGGCGGGAGACGAGGCGGCGTGGAACGCGTCCGCGGACCAAACGCCGCCGCGGGTCCGGCTCGCCCGCGCGGTGATGGCGCCGAACGAGCGCGTCCGGTTCGCCTACCGGATCCTCGGCGAGACGGGCCCGACGCGCGAGACGATCACGATCCGCCGCACCCGTGGAGGCACGGTACTGCGGCGGCTCGTCACGAAGGCCGCGGTCAACCCGCCCGGGCAGCGCAGCACGGTGACGTGGCGCGTGCCCCGGGCCCTGCCGTACGGCCGCTACGTCTGGTGCCTCACGTCGCGGGACGCCGTCGGCAACACCTCCGCGCTGCAGTGCGCACCGCTCGTCATCTGAGACGTTGGCGCGATTGCGCGCGCGTGGTAGGTTGCGCGCATGGCTTCCCACTCCGTTGATCCGAAGGTGCTCGCGCAGGGGCGCGAGGACCTCACCGCGCTCTTCCGCATCTCCGCGATGCACGGCTACAACGAGGCGATCGACAACCACTACTCGTTGGCGATCGACGGGCACGACGACCTCTTCCTGCTGAACGCCTACGGGCCGCATTGGTCCGAGATGCGCACCAGTGACATCGTGCTCGTCGATCTCAACGGCACCGTCGTGGAGGGCGAGGGCTCCGGGGCGATCACCGCGATGCAGATCCATCGTCAGCTGCACCGTGCACGTCCTGATGCGCGCTGCATCATGCACACCCATATGCCGTACGCGTCGGCGGTGGCCTGCACGCGGAGCGGCTTCAACGAGCGGCTCACGCAGAACGCGATGAGCTTCTACGGCACGGTCGCGACGCTCGCGTACGGCGGCCAGGTCGAGGGCGACGATGAGGGGCTGCGCCTTGCGAAGGCCGTCGCCAAGGGCGCCAACGTGATCTTCCTGCAGAATCACGGCGTGATCGTGATCGGCAAGACGCCCGCACAGGCCTGGTTGCGCACGTACTTCCTGGAGCGGGCGTGCGAGGTGCAGATCCTGGCGCAGTCGACCCGCGACGATCTCGTGCTGGCCCCCAAGAAGGTGGCGCGGTTCACCAACAGCCAGTGGGAGAAGAACTCGGATGACGAGGCGCCGCCGCTGTTCGCCGCGATGAAGCGCCTGCTCGATCGCGACCAGCCCGACTGGAATCGCTGACCGACGCACGATGGCACGTCGTCGTCTTCAAGCGCTCGATGGCCTCGGGGTTCGCCGGCGTGGAGAACAATCTCTTCCACGACCCGAAGACCCGGATGTTGTTCGGCGACGCGCGCAAGAGTCTCGCGCAGCTCGTCCAGGACGTGCAGAGCGTCTAGGCGAGTAGGCTGCCAGAGCATGGTCGGCGATACCGATCCACAACACACATCCCTGTCCGGCCTCGAACTCTTCCAGCAGCTCAGGGAGGGGCAGATCACCCCGAGTCCGTGGGCGGTGCTGGCCGATCTGCATGTCCGGGATCTCGGCGAGGGGCGAGCCGTGCTCGGGGCCACGCCCGACGAGCGTCACCTCAATCAGATCGGACTCGTGCACGGCGGTTGGGTGACGACGCTGATGGACTCGGCGCTGGGCGGTGCGGCGCACACGCTTCTGCCGGCCGGTCGGCGCGCCGTGACGATCGAGATCAAGGTGAACCTCACCCGTCCCGTGATCCCCGGCACGCCGATCACCGCCACGGGCGAGGTGCAGCATCACGGGCGCCGCACGATCGTCGCCGAGGGCAAGATGCGCGACGATCAGGAGCGCATCCTGGCGATCGCGCTCGCCACCTTCGCCGTCGTCGAGGTGCCGACGGCCTGAGTCGACGCAGCGCGATGCACGCCCAAAGGGGCGCGGCGCCGATGCTGGATGTGAGCGGCTCGTCCCCGAGCTGGCTGGGTGGTCTGCCGATGAGCCCAGGGGACGCTCGTCGTCCCACCCATGCCCACCTCGCACGCCGTTCGACCCGCACGCCCACCCATGCTCACCCCACACGCCGGTGGACGCGCACGCGCAGCCACGCCGATATCCGGACGTCCCCGCCCGAACCGTCGCGCAGACTCGCAGTCAGAACAGCTAGGCGAGCCGGGCGTAGGCCGGAATCGTCAGGAACTCCTCGAAGCGCTCCTGCGTGACGAGCTCGTCGAGCAGGTCGACGGCCTCGCCGTTGCGTCCCTCGCCCCGCCCACCGATCTTCGCCAGTTCCTCGTCGCGCAACTGCGTGTAGAGCTCGGGCGTGAGCGTGCGGCCGTCCTCGAGTTCGACGGCGAAGTGCAGCCACTGCCAGAGCTGGGCGCGGGAGATCTCGGCCGTGGCCGCGTCCTCCATCAGATTGTCGATGGCGACGGCGCCGAGGCCATCCAGCCAGGCGGCGATGTAGCGCGTGCCGACCGAGATGTTGGTGCGTACGCCCTGCTCGGTGATGGCACCGGGCGTCTCGCCGAGGGCGACGAGTGCGGCGGCGTTGGGGATCACGTCCTCGCGCAGCTTGTCGACCTGGTTGGGGCGATCGCCGAGCACGGCGTCGAAGATCTCCATTGCGAGCGGGACGAGGTCGGGGTGGGCGACCCAGGTGCCATCGCAGCCGCCGTTCACCTCCCGCTCCTTGTCTTCGCGCACCTTGGTGAACGCGATCTCGTTGACTGCCGCATCGCGGCGCGAGGGGATGAACGCGGCCATGCCGCCGATCGCGAAGGCGCCACGACGGTGGCACGAGCGCACGAGCAACTGCGTGTAGGCCCGCATGAACGGCACGCCCATCGTCACGCAGGCGCGATCGGGCAGGATGGCGTCGCGGTGCGCATGGAGCTTCTTGATCGAGCTGAAGATGTAGTCCCAGCGGCCGGCGTTCAGTCCTGACGCGTGGTCGCGCAGCTCGTAGAGGATCTCCTCCATCTCGAAAGCCGCCGGCAGCGTCTCGATCAGGACGGTGGCGCGGATCGTGCCGTACGGGATGCCCACGGCCTCCTGGGCGATGGTGAAGGCGTCGTTCCAGAGACGTGCCTCGAGGTGCGACTCGAGCTTCGGGAGGTAGAAGTACGGGCCGGAGCCACGCGCCAGGAGCTCCTTCGCGTTGTGTGTCAGGTAGAGCGCGAGATCGAAGAGTCCTCCGGCCACGGGTTCGCCGTCGAGCAGGACGTGGCGCTCCTCGAGGTGCCAGCCGCGGGGGCGCACGATCAACGTGGCGATCTCGTCGTTGAGGGTGTAGTGCTTGCCGGCCTCGTTGGTGAACTCCAGCGTGCGACGAATGGCGTCGTGGAGCGCGGCCTGCCCGTCGAGGACGTTGGTCCAACGGGGGGAGAGTGCGTCCTCGAGGTCGCACATGAAGACCTTCGCGCCGGAGTTGAGGGCGTTGATCATCATCTTCGCCTCGGCGGGGCCGGTGATCTCGACGCGGCGGTTCTGCAGGTCGGCGGGAGCGGGGGCGACCTGCCAATCACCGTCGCGAATGGCGCGGGTCTCGGAGAGGAAGTCCAAGGGCTCGCCGGCATCGAGGCGCGCCTGACGCGCGGCGCGCGCGGCCAGGAGTTCGGTGCGGCGCGGGCCGAGCTCGCGCTGCAGCCGCTCCAGGAGGGCGAGGGCGTCGTCCGACAGGAGGTGCGCTCGCTCCGGGGCGACGGAGCCGACGATCTCGATTGCGGTGGCAGCGGACATGATGCATCTCCGATAACTCATAGGATTTTGCCTATGT
>JBILWG010000035.1:0-13864 GCA_044369995.1 Gaiellales bacterium
CACTGCCAGCGTGAGGGCCTCGTGATCCACGACGTGCGCTTCGACGACGAGGGCACCGAGCGCAAGATCGCGCACCGCATGTCGATCGCCGAGCTCGTTATCCCGTACGGCGATCAGGGCATCAACGGCGCGGCGCGCAAGGCCGCGTTCGATACGGGTGAGTTCGGCTTCGGCAACTACACCAACTCGCTCACGCTCGGCTGCGACTGCCTCGGCGAGATCGTCTACCTCGACACCGCGGTGGCCGATGCGGCCGGCGAGGTGCACATCACCAAGCAGGGCATCTGTCTCCACGAGGAGGACGTCGGCATCCTCTGGAAGCACACGGACGCCGATGGCCACGTCGAGGTACGCCGCGGCCGCCGCTTCGTCGCCTCCTCGATCGCGACGATCGACAACTACGAGTACGGCTACTTCTGGTACTTCCACCAGGACGGCACGATCGAGTTCGAAGCGAAGCTGACCGGCATCGTCCTGACCCGGGCCGCCATCCCCGGCGAGGAGAACCCGTCGGCGACGGAGATCGAGCCGGGCCTGCTCGCGCCGTACCACCAGCATCTCTTCTGCGCCCGTCTCGACCTCGACGTCGACGGCGTCGGCAACACGGTCTACGAGGTCGACGCGGTTGCGCATCCGATGGGACCGGAGAACCCTGCTGGCAACGCATACATGACGCGTGAGCTCCCGCTCGCCTCCGAGAGCCTGGCCAAGCGCGTGATCGACCCGTTCGCGAGCCGCTTCTGGAAGGTCGTCAACCCGGAGCGCGCCAACCACATGGGCAAGCCTGTCGGCTACAAGCTGATGCCTGGCGGTGCCAACTGGCCGATGGCCGATCCCGAGTCTGTCATCGGCAAACGCGCACGGTTCATGTACCACCATCTCTGGGTCACGCCGCAGCGGCCCGACGAGCTCTACCCGGCGGGCGACCACCCGTACCAGCACGAAGGCCTCGACGGTCTGCCGCGCTGGACGGCTGCGGATCGCCCCCTTGAGAACGAGGACGTCGTGCTCTGGTACACGTTCGGCACGAACCACATCCCGCGGACCGAGGACTGGCCCGTGATGCCGGTGGAGCACACCGGCTTCCATCTCAAGCCGAGCGGGTTCTTCCGCCGCAGCCCGGGCATGGATGTCGCACCGAGCGAGCCGAAGCACTGCTGCAGCTCGAATCCGCACGCCGACGCAACGGGTAGCGGCGCCAAGCACTGAGTCGTTGCCAGGTTCGGTTTGGGGTCTGACCCCAAACCGAACCTGAGCGACGACTACTTCAGTAGCGGTGCAAGCTCCTGCAGCTGCGTGATACCCGTCGGATCGGACTCGTCGCCGAGCGCCTGGATGGCGACTTGGTCGGCGCCGGCGTCGAGGTGCTCGCGCAACTTCGCGACCACCGTCTCAGGGTCGCCGTGCGCGACGAGGGCGTCGATCAGGCGATCCGAGCCGCCGTTCGCGATGTCGTCCTCGGTGAAGCCCATCCAGATCAGGTTCTTCTTGTAGTTCTCGATCTGGAGGTACCAGCCGATCGCACCGCGGGCGCGCTCGCGCGCCTTATTTGCGTCGGTCTCGATGATCACCTTGTGCTCGGGGATCAGCAGCGGATCGGGGCCCATGATCTCGCGGGCGCGGGCCGTGTGCTCAACCGGCACAAGGTACGGATGCGCGCCGAGCGAGAGATCGCGCGCGACCTCGAGCATCGGCTTGCGCAGCGCGGCGATGATGGTCTGCACCGGCTCCACCGGAGCCGTGTTCGCATCGGGCGTGTTGAACTCGTCGGCATTCAACTGCTCGAGGTACTCGCGCATCTTCGCGACCGGCTTGAGGTACGTCGAGCCGCGCGGGTCGACCTGCGGCGGGTGGCTGACGCCGAGGCCGAGCAGGAAGCGATTGTCGAACGAGTCGTTGAGCGTGCGGGACGCGCTCGCCGAGGCGAGGGCATCGCGGGCCCAGACGTTGGTGATGCCGCTCGCGATCATGATCTTCTCGGTCGCACCCAGCAGGACGGCGCCATTCGAGAACGACTCGCGCACGCCCATCCCCTCCGGATACCAGAGGCAGGTGTAGCCAGCGGCCTCGACGGCAGCAGCGGTCGGGCGACCCAGCGCTGCGGGCACGGCAGTCAACGCGCCGATCCATGCGCCCCACGTGCCGAGCTTCGTACGCATCGCTGCGCGGTCTTCGCTGAGTCCCATCGTGTCTCCCTGGTCGTTCCGGTCTGTCGGCATCATGCCGTGTGCGCCGCACCGGCGCCGCGCCATCCGCATGTTCGCGGCCCCGGCGAGGCTGGACGCACGCCGATACGATCACGCCATTCCTGACACCACTCCCGCCGCGATCCTGCTCAGCGCTGGCGACGCGAACACCTTCGACGTGGCTGTGGCGCGCCTCGGCTTCACCCTGATCGGCATCGCTCTCGCCTCCGGACTGATGGCGCTCGTCTGGGCGATCCAGCATGAGAGACGCACGTTCCGCTCCCGGTCCGCGTAGCGCCGGGTACCCTACGACGGTGATCGACGCCGCCACCACCCAGCGCATCCGCCGCGTCCTCGCCGAGCGCCCCGACAAGCCACTCGGCATCGTCCTCGACGTCGGCTTCACCAACGGCCTCGCCTCGGCGCGCGCCTTGCGCGAGGCCGGTGCCCCGGTGATCGTCGTCGACCATCGACGCGGCGCACTCGGCTTCAAGTCGCGCGGGGTCGCTCCGGTGCTGGCGCCCGACCCGGCCGTCGACGAGGATGGCTTCATCGAGGTCCTTGCCGAGCTCGCCGCGCTGACCGGTCGCACCGGGTTTCTCTTTCCCACGCACGACGCGCATCTCGTCGCCGTCTCCAAGCACGCCGATCGCATCAAGCCGCTCGTGCTGCCCGGCTCCGGCTGGGACATCATCGAGCCATTGATGGCGAAGATCCCGCAGATCGAGCTTGCCGAACGCGCCGGCGTGCCGGTGCCGCGCTCGTTCATGCCGACCACGCGGGCGGAGGCTGAGGCCGCGGCTGCGCAGATTCCGTACCCGGCGATCGCCAAGCCGAGCATCGGCATCGACTTCAAGCACGCCGAGAAGGTCCAGGTGATCCTCGCCAACACGCCGGCCGAGCTCGTCGACGGCTACGAGCGCATCGCCGCAACGGGCGACCGGGCGATCTTCCAGGAGGTCATCCCCGGCGGCGACGACGCGCTCTGGACCGTCGGCTCCTTCAGCACGAACGGCGGCCAGGCGATCGGCACGTTCTGCGGCCGCAAGCTGGTGCAGCGCCCGCCGATCTTCGGCACGTGCCGCGTCGGCGAGGCCCGCTGGGATGACGCACCCGTGGCGTACGCCGACGCGCTCCTGCGCACGAGCGGCTTCGACGGCATCACGCAGATCGAGTTCAAGCGCGACCCGCGCGACGGCTCGTTCCGCCTGATCGAGATCAACCTCCGCTCGTGGCAGTGGCACTCGCTGGCACGCCGCTGCGGGGTCGACCTGGTCGGCCTCTGCTACCGCTCGGCGTGTGGCGAGCCCGTGGCTCGGATCGTCACCGGACCGCGCCACGATGGCAAGCGCTGGGTCGCCGCCGTCCCGCACCTCAAGGCGGGCTTCGGCGGACGCGAGAGCATCGGCAGCATCGTCAAGCCCCTGGCCGGCCTGATCGAGGAGCCCGTCTTCAGCATCCGCGACCCCAAGCCGGGTGCGGTGCAGGTGGCAGGCCTCGTGGTCGGTCCGGTCAAGCGCCGCCTACGCCGCAGCTAGTACCGGCTGCCTTTGAAAAGGGGCCAGGCCCCTTTGCTTAAGCAAAGGGGCCTGGCCCCTTTGCAAAGTCGACGGTGGTGCGGATAAGGCGGGCGAGGTCCTCGGCCTGAGTGTGCCGCGAGATACGCGCGCGGATGTCGTCGGCCAGCACCGGGCTCGGCAGCTGGCCCGCGCTCCAGGCGTCGACGTAGCGCTCGACCGCTGCCCGCGCACCCGCGACGTCGTCGGGTGCGACGATCGCGGCGTCAACGGCCTGCAGCTCGTGCGCCGCGGCACCATCCGGCGGCAGCATCGCCAGCACGGGGCGCCCGCAGGCGAGCAGCTCCCAGACCTTGCCGGGCAGGAACTTCCCGCCGTGGCCGCCGCCGTCCTGCATGAAGATCAGCGCCACGTCGGCGTCGGCCTGCGCCTGCAGCGCGTCGGCGTGCGGCGCGGGCGGCTCGATCGCGACCAGCTCGTCGATGCCGAGGTCCGTGACGCGGCGGCGATCGGCGTCGGGGAAGCCGCCCATGAAGCGCAGGCGCACGACGTCGCGCAGCTCGGGCCGGTCGCGCACGAGGTCGGCGACGGCCTGCAGCAGGTATCGCGGCGAGCGATCTCCGAAGAACCAGCCGGTGAACGCGAAGGTGCAGTGGTCAGGGTCGGGGCGGCGCTCGACGGCGGCCAGCTCCTCGAGGTCGATGCCGTTCGGAATCACGGCGAGCGGCAGGTCGGCGCGCAGGCCGTGCACCTCGTCCTCGGCATGGTCCACGACGGAGGCGGCGTCCATGCCGCCGACGCACCAGCGCGCCAACCGGGCGATCGCAGCCTGCTTGGCGCGGACGTCGGCACGCGACAGATCGAGGTCGGCGTGCGTGAGCCACGGGTCGCGCCAGTCGGCGATCCACGGCACGTCGGTGCGTGCGCGGATCAGGCGACCGGCGACGGCCACCGTGTGCGGCGGCGTCGTGGTGATGAAGGCGTCGAAGCGGCCGGTCTTGAGGAGCTTGAGCGCCGCGGGCACGACGTCGGCCAGCCACGGCGCGTTGGCGTCGGGCAGGAAGACCCGCTGCGGCGCGAGCGAGGCGCGGACCGCGAGCTTCCGCGCCGTCGTCGGCGCCTGGCGGATGCGGTCAGCGGGCAGCTGCCGCAGGGAGGGACCGCGGTACTTGACGCGATGAACCGTTACCTCGTCGGGAATGCGCGAGACGGAAGCCGGGTCTTCGGCCAGCCACTTGGCGTCGGTCGGCACGAGCATCTCGACGTCGATGCCGAGCTGGGGTAGCCGCCGCGAGAACTGGATCGTGCGCTCCACGCCACCGCCACTCGTCGGCGGGTAGTAGAAGGCGATGAAGAGGACGCGGAGACGGTCGGTCATCGCGTCAAGGGTAGGTGAGGGGAGGCGACCGTGTCGCCTCCCCTCACCTACCCTTGACGGCGGATGTCCCAAAGGGGTCAGACCCTTCTGGGACATGCACGTACGTCACGGGCGGTGCCTGCACTCGAGACGCATGTCCCAAAAGGGTCTGACCCCTTTGGGACATCCGGGGGGATCCGGGCATGGGGACCTGATGGGCGCAGCCCATAATGTCCCCATGCCCGGATCCCCCCGCATCCTCCACGCCCCACTGAACATCGCCGGTGGTCCCGAGGCGCTCAGCGCCGGGCTCAACGCGATCGGCTGCGAGAGCCGGCTGATGGTCTTCACGAAGCAGCCGTTCCGCGATGGGTCGGACATCAACCTGCATCTGCGCCAGGGCGGCGGACCGGTGAACCTCGCGCTGAACCTGCCGAAGCAGGCGTGGGCGTTCGGGCGCTCGATTCCCGACTACGACATCTTCCAGTTCCACTTCGGCGTGACGATCGTGCCCAAGCGCGTGAACCTGCCGGTGCTCGGCAGGCTCGGCAAGGGCCGCGTCTTCCACTTCTGGGGCTCGGATCTGCGCGACGCGCCCGTCGCCAAGTGGGACTACGCGCTGCGCCACGCCGATGCCGCGATCGTCGGCTCGTACGCGATCCTGCCGCGCGCGCCGCGCGCCGCCGGCTGGCCCGAGTACGACGTCGTGCCGCCGGGCATCAACCTCGAGACCTGGCAGCCCGCTGTGCCCGCGCCCGACAAGACGATCCGCATCGTCCACGCGCCGTCCCGCCGCCGCTCGAAGGGCACCGACGCCGTGCTGGAGGCCATCGAGACGCTGAAGGGCGAGGGCGCGCCGATCGAGCTCGACCTCGTCGAGAACACGCCGAACGACCAGGCGCGCCTGCGCTACGCCGCCGCCGATCTCGTGATCGACCAGCTCAACGTCGGCTGGTACGGGCTCTTCTCGATCGAGTCGATGGCACTCGGCAAGCCGTGCATCGTGCGGCTCGACGCCGAGGCGGCCGCCGCCACAGAGGATGCCTTCGGGACGAGGATCCCGCTCGTCAACGCCGACCGCGACACGCTGACCGACACGATCCGCGGCCTCGTGCGCGAGCCGGAGCGGCTGACGGAGATCGGCCGCGCCTCGCGCGCCTACGTCGAGCAGGTCCACGGGCACGTCGCCGTGGCAGAGCGCATGCTTGACGTCTATCGCCGCCGCGGCCTGGCCTAAAGCCGCCTGGAGTCGCTCGGCATTTGCTACGCACCAACAGAGTATGTGGACTATGTGCTATGTTCGGGACATGCCGCAACTGCATCTCTACGTATCCGACGCCACCGCGGACATCCTCCGAGCCGATGCCGAGCGAGCGAACCTGTCGTTGAGCCGCTATCTGGCAAAGGTCGTGACCGACACCGCGAAGACAGGCTGGCCCGCGGGCTACCTCGACGGCATCTTCGGCAGCTGTCCCGCCTTCGCCGTGCCCGAGGAGCCCCCGTACGAGCAGATCCCACCGCTCCGGCTTGGCATCCCCGAGGGCGCCTGATGCTGCTTCTCGACAGCACGGTCTTCATCGATGTCCTCCACGGACGCGAGGAGGTGCGCGACCGCCTGCTTGAACACGACCCTCAAGACCTCGGCGTCCCCGCGATGGTCCGCGGCGAGCTCATGGTCGGTGCGTGTCAGGCACGCGACGGGCACGCAGAGCGCTTCATGGTGGAGCGCCTGCTCGCGCCGATTCCGACGATCGACTTCGATGCTCGCTGCGCCTCGGGATACGGCGTCCTGCGGGTGTTGATGCAGCAGCGCGGCAGAACGCTCGGTGTAGCGGACGGGATGATCGCTGCAACCGCGATCCTCCACGATGCAACGCTCATCACTTCAGACGCCCGTGGGTTCACCGACATCCCGGGCCTGATCGTCGAGGACTGGCGCGCCGCCTAGAGCCTCCGAGCAGGCCAACCCGATAGACTCCGCGGGTGATTACGGGCAAGAGAGTCTTCCTCACCGGCGGCGCCGGCTTCATCGGAACCACCATCGCCGGGCTGCTGGCCGACGAGAACGAGGTCGTCCTCTACGACAACCTCCACAACAACGCGCTGCAGCACACGAACCTCGCCGAGCACCCGAACGTGACGTTCGTGCAGGGCGACATCCTCGACCTCGAGCACATGCGCGGGGCCGCGGCGGGCGCGACGCACATCGTCCATATGGCGGCGATCGCCGGCGTGGCGACGGTGCTCAAGAGCCCGGTCCGCACGATGCGCGTGAACCTGATGGGCACCGCGAACGTCGCGGAGGTCGCCCACGGACTCGGCGACAGGCTGGAGCGCCTCGTCGACTTCTCGACGAGCGAGGTCTTCGGCCGCCACGCGTACAAGGTCGAGGAGACGCACGAGATGTCGGGCGGCCAGGTCGGCGAGGCTCGCTGGTCGTACGCCGTCTCGAAGCTCGCCGGCGAGTTCTTCCTGCACGCGTACTTCGAGGAGTACGGCGTGCCCGTTGCCGTCGTGCGCCCGTTCAACATCTACGGCCCGAACCAGATCGGCGTCGGTGCCATCCACCATTTCGTGCGCCACGCGATCGCGAACGAGGAGATCACCGTCCACAACGACGGTGCCCAGATTCGCGCCTGGTGCTACATGGACGACATCGCCGATGCCGTCATGGAGATCCTCCAGAACGACGACGCGATCGGCCAGTCCTTCAACATCGGCAACCCGCGCAGTGTCTGCACGACGTACGATCTCGCGCTGCGCATCAAGCGGCTCGCCGGGTCCGAGTCGCCGATCGTCTTCAAGCCGCTCGAGTACACCGACGTCGAGATTCGCATCCCCGACATCACGCAGTCGCGCGAGCTCCTCAAGTGGGAGCCGAAGGTCGATCTCGATGAGGGTCTCCTGCGCACGATCGAGTGGTATCGCGCGGAGGCCGGCTCCGCCGCGAAGTGAGCGAGGCCGCCCTCGTCGTTCTCGGCGCCGGGCTTTCGCAGCGACCGCTGATCCGCCGTGCGAAGGAGCGCGGCCTGATGACGTGCGTCGTCGATGGCCGCACCGACCGCCCGGCGGCGGCTGACGCGGACGTCTTCGTCCACCAGGACTTCTCCGACGTACCCACCACGATCGCGGCACTCGAGGCGGCGGGCATCGAGGCGATCGGCGTATGCTCGATGGGCTCGGAGCAGGCGGTCGTGCCGGGAGCACGTCTGGCCGAGTCGCTCGGCCTGCCGGGCCTGCCCGTCTCGGCCGCACTGGCCGCCACGGACAAGGTCGTGCAACGCGGGCTCTACCGCGACCATGACGTCCCCTCCGCCGGCTTCGCACCCGCGCGTACGCTCGCTGAGGCGCTGGCCGCGTACGACGAGCTTGGTCCGCGCGTGATCATCAAGCCCACCGACGGCGCCGCCCAGCGCGGCGTCAGCGACGTGCAGTCGCGCGACGACGTCGCGACGGCGGTCGAGCATGCGATCCGCGAGTCGCGCACCGGCGAGCTGATCGTCGAGGAGCACCTTTCGGGGCGCGAGTACACCGTCAATGCCTTCGTGCTGGGCGGCGTCTTCCACCCCGTCACCGTCACGCTCCGCGACCTCGCGCCCGAGCCGGCCGTCGGCATCTGCGTGGCGCACCGGTATCCCTGCGGGCGATCCGACGAGGACGTCGCGATGATCATCGACGTCGTGCGCCGGGCCGCGCTGGCCATCGGCATCGACGCCGCGCCCGTCTACGCGCAGGTGCGCTTCGGCGACGATGGTCCGCGCATGATCGAGTGCGGCGCGCGCCTCGGCGGTGGCAGCGATGCGCAGCTCGCGCAGCTCGTGGTGGGAGTGGACCTGATGGAGACCGTGCTCGATGCCGCGCTCGGCAGCCTCGACGGCGAGAACCTGACACCGCGCCCGATGCCCGAGCCGTTCGGCCACTCGCGCTTCGTGATCCCCGAGGCGCCGGGCCGCATCGTCGAGGCCGACGAGGGCAACGTGCGCGAGCTCCCCGGCGTCCACGAGGTCGGCTTCTTCCACCACGCCGGCCAGATCGCGCCGCCCCTGTGGTCGGCCTCGGGTCGCCTCGGCGTGCTGCTGATGACCGCCGCGTCCGACGCCGAGCTCGACGCGCGTACCGCCGACGCGCTCGCCGCCCTGAACGTCATCATCGAGCCGATGGAGCCCGCTGCCGCCGCCGCCGCCTGGACCGAGCAGATCGCCCGCGAGCGCGAGGGGCGCGCATGAGCGAGTTCTCGCCCGCCCGCTACGTCGAGCTGCTCGAGGCCATCAAGGCCGGCCGCTACCGGCTGCGCACGTTCACCGTGGACCAGCCGGCCGAGCAGATGCTCTTCCTGCGGCACGACATCGACCTCTCGCTTGAGGATGCGGTGGCGATGGCCGAGCTCGAGCACGCGCATGGCATCAAGGCCACGTACCTGCTGATGACGCGCAGCATCTTCTACAACCTCGCCTCGCCCGCCGGCCTCGCCGCCGTGGCGCGCCTGCGCGAGCTGGGGCACTGGGTCGGTCATCACGCACTGCATCCCCACGTCGATCCGGTGATCGATCCGGGCTTCGACCGCGTGATGGCCTGGCACAACCCCGAACCGCAGTACATGGAGGCGGCCGTGCCGGGCTGGGTCAACGTGATGGAGCCGCGCTTCACCGCCGGCTTCGAGTGGACGTACCGCTCCGACTCGAACCAGTCGTGGCGTCGCGGTGACCCGGTCGAGGAGCTCGCCGCCGCGCGCTTCCCCTGGCTGCAGCTGCTGATCCACCCCGTGCTGTGGATGGGCGGCACGACCGGCATGGCCCCGACGATCGATGCCTTCCTCGACCGCGATCGCGAGCAGCGTCTCGAGCACCTGCGCGAGGACAACCTGGACCTGTGAGCACCGAGCCGCTCACCATCCTCGTCACCGCCGTCGGGTCGCCGGGCTCGGCCGCGCTGCTGCGCGCGCTGAAGGAGAATGGCGAGCGCCCCGTGCGCCTCGTCGGCACCGATCTGCGCGAGGAGAACGTCGGGCGCTTCCACTGCGACGTCTTCAGCACCGTGCCCGCCGGCTCCGATCCGGCCTTCGGCCCGGCGATCCTCGACCTGGCCAAGCGCGAGGGCGCCAGTGTCGTGCTGCCGCAGGCGTCGTTCGACCTCGAGGGCCTCGCCGAGCTGCGCGCCGAGTTCGCCGCGGCTGGTGTCGCCCTGATCTGCTCGACGCCCGCCGCCGTGCGCGCCGCCGACAGCAAGCACGCCACGCTCGCCCTGTGCGAGGAACTGGGCGTGCGCGCTCCCGCGTTCCGCGTGGCCCGCGGCGGAGCCGAGGTCGCAGCCGCGGCACGCGAGCTTGGCTACCCCGGCACCGACGTCTGCATGAAGCCCGTTGTCGCAGCCGGCTCGCGTGGCTTCCACGTGATCTCCGCCAACGTTGACGCGCGACACCAGCTGCTGCACGAGCGCCCGGGTGCGATGCCACTTCGTCTCGAGGATGTCGAGCGCATCATCGGTGACGACGACACCGAGCTGCTGGTGATGGAGCTCGTGACCGGACTCGAGCGCACCGTCGACGGGTACGCCGAGAACGGCCGCATCGTGCTCGGCCATCCGAAGACGCGGGAGAGCATGCGTGCCGGCCTCGCGATGCGCTTCGAGACGCTCGACGCGCCCGAGCTGATGCAGGTGACCGAGACGCTCGTCGCGGGCTTCGGGCTCGACGGGTTCTTCAACCTCCAGCTGATCGGCGACGCGGTGCTCGAGATGAATCCGCGGATCTCGACGATCGTCTACCAGGACGACCTCAACCTGCCCTGGCTCGGCATCCGTCGCGCACTCGGCGAGCTGACCGACGATGAGGCAGCCGCCGCGCAGGCGCGCGTGCGACCCGGGCGCATCGCGCTGCGCTACTTCGATCAGCTCGAGTACGACCCGGGCTAGGAACGCGCACGCGCGAGCGCGGCGATGACGTCGGCGACGTCCGCGTCGCTCATCGCCGTGTGCACCGGCAGGGCGAACCCGCGGTCGACGACCTCCTCGGCGACCGGGGCCGACTGGCCGAGCTGCACGAGGCTGCCGATGCGCGTCATCGCGTACGAGAGGATGCCCGCGCCGACGCCCTGCTCCTGCATGGCGGCGACAAACGCGTCGCGGTCGACGCCCTCGGGCACGATGGCGCCGAAGGTCTGCTCGTTGACGGACGCGCCCGTTGGGTGCTGCTGGAACCCGAAGCCGAGGCCGGGCAGGACCTGGCGGTAGGCGTCGGCGATCTCGCGACGACGGGCGATCATGCCGTCGAGGCGATCGAGCTGCACCAGGCCGATCGCGGCCTGCATCTCCGTGAGCCGCTCGTTCGGGCCGGGCTCGACGAAGTCGCCGACGGCACGCTGGCCGTGGTTGCGATAGATGCGCAGGCGCTCGGCCAACTGGTCGTCGTCGGTGAGGCACGCGCCGCCCTCGCCGGTCGTGAGGACCTTACGCGGGTGGAACGACAGGCACGAGATGTCGCCGAACGAGCCGCAGGGGCGGCCGTCGAGCGTGGAGCCGATCGCGCAGGCGGAGTCCTCGATGATCGGCAGGCCGGGCAGCGCGGCCGCGATCGCAGGCTGATCGGCCGGCACGCCGAACTGGTCGATCGCGATGACAGCCGTGGTGGCATCGGTGCGCGCTGCCGCCAGGCCGGGTGCCTCGCCGTTCCACGTGGCGCGATCGATATCGACCAGGCGCGGAGTCGCACCCACCCAGGCCGCGACGTGCGCGGGGCTCGGCCACGACATTGCGGGCACAAGCACCTCGCCGCCGTTGACGTCGAGTGCGCGCAGCGCGAGCTCGAGGGCGGCGGTCCCGTTGGCGACGGCGATCGCGTGCTTCCGACCGCAGCGTTCGGCGAGACCTCGCTCGAACTCCTCGACGAGGCGTCCGGAGATCAGCATGCCGCTTTCGAGCACGCGCGAGACGGCTGCGATCTCCTCAGCGCCGAGCTCGGGCCTCGCGATGGGGATGCGGATCGTCACAGGCGGAGGATACCCATCGCGCCTAGAGCCTCTCGTCCGGCTCGGGCTCGGCCGTGTCGCCGGGTGGCGCCGCGCCGCCGCGGTTGCGCAGCCCGGCCACGATCGCCTTGGCTCGCGCCAGCTCCGCACGCGTGAGGAAGCCGATCGCGATGTAGCCGAGCGGAATCGCCGCCGCGACGGCGATGCGCAGCAGCAGCGCGCCGGTTCCACTGTCCGGCAGGAGGTACGTGGCGGCGAGCGCCAGCGCCAGGATCACGGGGATGCGCGCGATGCGACCCCATGCGTACGGGACGGGGAATACCCGATGCTCGCGCCAGAGCATCAATGCGAACATCGAGCCGTAGGCGATCACGAGCGACCAGCCTGCCCCGGCCACGCCGAACGGGGGCACCAGCAGCAGCAGCGCGATCACCTCGATCACGGCCGCGGCCGCCACGACGACCCAGTTGAACTGGTTCGCCTTCTTGCGCCCGACGCCGATCGCCGCGATGAAGTACCCGCCGTAGAGCGGTCCTGCGATCGCGATCGGCGTGATGGCCGCCGCCGCGCCCCAGTAGGGCTCGGTGGTCAACAGGCGCAGGAACCACGGTGCGACGAGCGCCACGGACAGTGCCGCCCAGCCCATGAAGGCGAGGTAGAGACCCATCACGGCGGCGTAGGTGCGCTTGGCCTCGCCGTCGTCCTTGATCGAGTACGCAAAGGCGGGCCACGCCAGCTGGAAGGCGTTGACGAGCAGCAGCACGCCCGTGCCGATGCGGAATCCCGCACCGAGGATGCCGAGCGTGGCCGGCGTGGAGACGGCGAGCACGATTGGCCGGTTGATCAGCGTGACCGCCCACATCGCCGCGCCGGCGGGCATCAGCGGTACGCCGAACTTGAGCATCTCGCGTAGGAGCGGCCGGTCGAGGCCGAAGCCGAGCCAGCTGCGCTGCTCAACGAGGACGCCGAGGTAGACGAGCGCCTGCCCGAGGTAGGCGCCGAGCAGCAGGCCGACGGGGCCCATGTGCAGGTGCACGAGAAAGATGTACGACAGCACTGCAGTGGCGATCAGGTTGATGACCGTGCGCACGCTGAAGGCGACGGGTCGCTCCTGCACACGGAAGAGCGCGCTCGTCAGTTCGTAGTTGACGGTCACGTAGACGCCGAGCGCGATCATCAGGACGAGGTCCTGGCCGGCCTCGGGCGTCGTGAAGACGGACTGTCCGAGCCAGCGCGAGGCCAGCGCCGTGATCAGCGCCCAGACCAGGGTTGTCACCTGCAAGGTCCAGAACGCGGTCTGAAATACGCGGCGACGACGCTCAGGGTCCTCGTAGTCGAAGAAGAAGCGAAAGAACGAGTTGACCAGGCCGAGCCGGGCCACGATCGCGACAAGGAGCACGATGCGCAGGGCCAGCTCGGCATCGCCGAACTGCGCGGGGGTGAGCTCGCTCGTGTAGAGCGGGAGCAGGACGATCCCGAGCAGCGTCGCGGCGATCGAGCCTGCGCCATAGATGGCCGACTGCTTGCCGATGCGCGCAAGATTGCGCGCGACGCTCATCGCTGTCCCCGCCTCATCCCGACCCATTGTCCCACGCCGGCAGCGGGGGCGGGGTTGCTACTTGTCGCGGTCCTTGCCCTGGTCCCGATCCTTGCCGGCTTTGGCGGGCTCGGTGGCGGGCGTCTCCACCGGGGGGGCGACGACCACGGGCGCCGTCGGCTTCGCCGCCTGCTCCTCCTGCCGCTTCGCCTTCTCCGCAGCAGCCTCAGCACGCTTCGCCGCCTGCTCCTCCTGCCGCTTCGCCTTCTCCGCAGCAGCCTCAGCACGCTTCGCCGCCTGCTCCT
>JBILWG010000155.1:0-4736 GCA_044369995.1 Gaiellales bacterium
GACGACCACGTCGGTCTCGTGCATGTCCTGCTTGACGATGTCGGGCACGACGGCGAAGGCGGCGCCAAGCGCGATGAAGCCGCCGAGTCCCGCGAGGACGACACGGGCGAAGGCGATGCGCTTCGGTGATCGCAGATGCCAGTCGCCCACGGCGTCAGGATACGGGTAGCCCCTTCCCCTTTGCGCGCAGACCCCGGATG
This sequence comes from Gaiellales bacterium, assembly GCA_044369995.1. Lineage (GTDB taxonomy): Bacteria > Actinomycetota > Thermoleophilia > Gaiellales > F1-60-MAGs149 > F1-60-MAGs149. Next base: position 201 of record JBILWG010000155.1, read on the forward strand.
CCGATACACTTCGCGGCGATGCGCACGACGTCGCACATGCGTGAAGGGACTCTCGGCCGCTCGGCATTCGCCAGCGGCCATGGGGTCGTGGCGTCGTCGCCCGTTTCCTCGCTCCTCCTTCTCGTCGGCCTCCTTCCCCGCTAAGGGGAATGCATTCGCCTACGCGCCGCCTGCCCGGCGCACGAAACGACGAGACCACAGGACAGGTGCGTGCAAGCGCACCGCACTTCGGAAGGGGGCACGATGAGCACAAATCAGGATTACGTCAAGATCTTCGACACCACGCTGCGTGATGGCGAGCAGTCGCCCGGCATCAGCCTGAACGCGCAGGAGAAGCTGGAGATCGCGCGCCAGCTCGAGCGCCTCGGCGTGGACATCATCGAGGCCGGCTTCGCCGTATCCTCGCCCGGCGAGATCGAGGGCATCGGCCTCGTCGCCAAGCACGTGCGCAGCTGCACGATCGCGTCCCTCAACCGCACGCAGCAGGCGGACATCGACGCCTCGTGGGAGGCGCTGAAGGACGCCGAGAGCCCCCGCTTCCACGTCTTCATCGCCACGAGCGACCTCCACATGGAGCACAAGCTCCGGATGACGCCCGAGCAGGTGCTCGAGCAGACGCGTGACGCGGTCGCGTATGCGCGCGGCAAGGTCGCGGACGTGGAGTTCTCCTGCGAGGACGCCACCCGCTCCCGCCCGGAGTTCATGGCCGAGGTCGTGCGGACTGCGCTGGCCGCCGGTGCCACGACGATCAACATCCCGGACACGGTGGGCTACACCACGCCGGAGGAGTACAGGGAGATCCTCGAGACGCTGTACGTCAACGTGCCGGAGCTGCACGAGGCGACGCTGAGCGTGCACACCCATAACGATCTCGGGCTCGCAACCGCCAACTCGCTGGCCGGCGTGCAGGCAGGCGCGCGCCAGGTCGAGGTGGCGATCAACGGCATCGGCGAGCGCGCGGGCAATTCCGCGCTCGAGGAGATCGTGATGGCGCTGCGCACGCGCAACGCGTTCTACGGCTTCCGGACCGGTATCGAGACGACGGAGATCGCCCGTGCCAGTCGCCTCGTCTCGCGCCTGAGCGGCTACCCGGTGCAGCCGAACAAGGCGATCGTCGGCAAGAACGCGTTTGCGCACGAGGCCGGCATCCACCAGGACGGCGTGCTGAAGAACCGCCGCACGTACGAGATCATGGACGCAGAGTCGATCGGACTCGAGCACAACGAGCTCGTGCTGGGCAAGCACTCCGGGCGTGCCGCCCTGCAGGCCGCGTACGCGGATATGGGGTACACGATCGAGGGTGCCGAGCTCAAGCGCGCGTTCGCCAAGTTCAAGGAGATCGCCGATCGCAAGAAGACCGTCTCGGCGCTCGACCTCGAGGCGATCATCGACGACCAGTCGCGGGATACGACGGAGCGCTGGATCCTCGAGGGCCTGTCGCTGCGCACGAGCACCGGCGAGACGTCCCACGCCGAGGTGAAGGTGCGCGAAGGCGACCAGGTGCACACCGCCACCGGCGAGGGCGATGGCCCGATCGACGCGGCGTTCATCGCGCTCAACACCATCGTCAAGACGGCCGGCGAGCTGCGCGAGTTCAACGTCAACGCCGTGACCGGCGGCAACGATGCCCTCGGTGACGTGCGCGTGGTCCTCGAGCACGATGGCCGCCGCTACACCGGCCAGTCCGTCGCCCCTGACATCACGGAGGCCGCAGCCCAGGCGTTCCTCCGCGCGGCTGCCCTGGTGGCCGCTGGCAACCCAAACCCGATGGTCCGCGAGACCATCTGACCCGCAGCAGACGAACGGAGCATCACGTGAAGATCGCAGTCCTCCCCGGTGACGGCATCGGCCCCGAGACGACCCGCGTCGCGCTGGCCGTGCTCGCCGCCGCCGGTGAGGCCTACGGCTTCACGGCCGAGTGCACGGAGTACCCGTTCGGCGGCAACGCCATCGACTCGCACGGCGATCCCTTCCCGGCCGAGACCCGTGCCGCGCTGCCGCAGGCCGACGCGGTCCTCAAGGGCGCCGTCGGCGGACCGAAGTGGGACACCGGTGCAATCCGTCCCGAGCAGGGACTGCTCGCACTGCGGGCCGAGCTGAAGGCATTCGCCAACGTCCGCCCGATCCGCATGTGGACCGAGAAGCTGGTCTCCCCGCTGCGGCCCGAGCTGGTCGATGGTCTCGACATGATCATCATCCGCGAACTGACCGGCGGCCTCTACTTCGGCCCCAAGGAACTGACGGACGAGACCGGGATGGACACGTGCCGCTACTCCGTCGAGGAGGTTGAGCGCGTCGCACGCTACGCCTTCGACCTCGCGCGCACACGTCGCGGGAAGGTGTGCTCGGTCGACAAGCAGAACGTCCTGTCGAGCTCCAAGCTGTGGCGTCAGGTCGTGATCGAGCGCGTCGCGCCGGACTACCCCGACGTCGAGCTCTCGCACCAGCTCGTCGACTCAATGGCGATGAAGCTGATCGAGCAGCCGCTCGCCTACGACGTGATCGTCACCGAGAACATGTTCGGCGACATCCTGTCCGATCTCGCCGCGAGCGTCTCGGGTGGCATCGGCCTTGCGCCGAGCTCGTCGCTCGGCGCGTCACGTCCGGGTCTCTACGAGGCGATCCACGGCTCGGCCCCGGACATCGCCGGCAAGGGCATTGCCAATCCAACCGCCATGGTGCTCACCGTCGCCATGATGCTGCGCGATCTCGAGCAGCGCGAGGCCGCCGATGCCATCGAGGCCGCGGCCATCCACTGCCTCGAACAGGGGCCCACCACGCCGGATCTCGGCGGTACAGCAACGACCGATCAGATCGGCGAGGCGATTGTCTCGCTGATCGCAAGGGGGAACGCATGAGCGCCACCAACCTGCAGAAGGCGCGAGCGCGCAAGGAGCGCATGCTCGGCTCCGAGGCGATCATCCGCTCGCTCGAGGCCGAAGACGTCACGATCTGCTGGGGTATTCCCGGCGGCGCGATTCTGCCGCTCTACGACGCCTTCATGGCGATCGATCACACCATCGAGCATGTGCTCGTCCGCCACGAGCAGGGCGCTGGGCACATGGCACAGGGCTATGCGCGCGCCACGGGCAAGGTCGGTGTCTGCATCGCGACGTCCGGTCCGGGCGCCACGAACCTCGTCACGCCGATCGCCGACGCGTTCCTCGACTCCACGCCGCTCGTCGCCATCACCGGGCAGGTGCCGACGCACCTGATCGGCACGGACGCGTTCCAAGAGGCGGATATCACCGGCATCGTGATGCCGATCGTCAAGCACTCGTTCCTCGTGCAGAAGGCGGAGGACATCCCGAAGGCCATCCACGAGGCGTTTCACATCGCCAGCACCGGACGGCCGGGCCCCGTGCTCGTGGATATCCCCAAGGACCTGCAGCTGACGGAGATCGACTACGAGTACACCGCGGAGTTCGATCTGCCGGGCTACAGCGCCGAGTTCCCGCAGGAGCTCGACGGCGTCACGGCGGCCGCCGAGTTGATCGCGCATGCGCGCAAGCCGGTGCTGTACGTCGGCGGCGGCGTCATCAACGGCGAGGCCTGCGACGACCTGATCCTGCTCGCCGAGGCGCTGCAGGTGCCCGTCACGACGACCCTGCTGGCCAAGGGCGCCTTCCCCGACTCGCACCCCCTGTCGGTGCAGATGCCGGGTATGCACGGCTCGAAGTACGCCAACTGGGCCATCCACCGCTCCGACCTGCTGATCACGGTCGGCGCGCGCTTCGACGACCGCGTCACCGGCAAGCTCGACGCCTTCGCGCCGGGAGCCAAGATCATCCACTTCGACATCGACCCCGCGGAGATCTCGAAGAACCGCTTCGCGGATGTCTCGCTGGTCGGTGAACTGCGCACCACGCTGCCCGCGCTGCGCGACGCCGTGCTGTCCCGCCAGGACAACGCCGCGCGCACAGAGCATCAGGGGCAGTGGCTGCGCGACGTGCAGAGCTGGCGTCGCGACAACCCGTTCCGCTACAAGCGGGGCGAGAAGCTCAAGCCGGAGTACGTCATCGAGGCGTTCGACAAGGCGCTCAAGGGCAAGGACGCGATCTGGGTCACCGGCGTCGGTCAGCACCAGATGTGGGCCGCTCAGTACCTCTCGATCGATGGTCCGCGCCGCTGGATCACCTCGGGTGGGCTCGGCACCATGGGCTTCGGCGTACCTGCCGCGATCGGAGCGCAGCAGGGCTGTCCCGATGCGTACGTCGTCAACTTCGACGGTGATGGCTGCTTCCAGATGACGATGCAGGAGCTGGCCACGGCCCGCTGCTACGACGTCCCGGCGATCCATGCCGTGATGAACAACGGCTGGCTCGGCATGGTGCGGCAGTGGCAGGAGCTGTTTCACGGCGAGCGCTTCTCGGAGACGAATCTGTTCGGCACGATCCCGGACTTCGTCAAGCTGGCGGAGGCGTACGGCTGTCTCGCGCTGAGCGCGGAGACCGAGGCCGAGGTCGATGCGGTGGTGGCCGAGGCCATCGCCGCTCGCCGGCCGACCGTGATCGATTTCCGCATCGATCACGAGGA
>JBILWG010000036.1:0-13773 GCA_044369995.1 Gaiellales bacterium
ACGGCTGGGACGACATCGCCCTCACGCTGCTGCGCGAGGACAAGATCAGCGAGTACGAGCGCGACCGCGAGCGCCAGGGCCCGAGCACGCTGTCGCTCGGCTGATGCGCCTGCGCGTCGCCATCCTGATCACCCTCGTCGTCGCGCTCGCCGCGGCGCCGTCGGCGCTGGCCGCGCAGCCCGTCGCGAAGCCGTCGTACCTGTTCGCGCTGACGTCCACTGGCGGCACGCTCAAGCACGACGCGAGCGGCTGGTGGGTGACGCTCACCGGCGTCTCGCCGATGGTCACGCGGTTCACCGACCGCCCGGGGCGACAGGCGGCGACGATGACGCCGACGCAGCTGGCCAACCGCTGGCAGGCGTACGGCTTCACGAAGGACGCGCCGAACGCCGCGCTCGTCCTCGACGCGCGTCCGGCGAATAGCGACGTCTACGTCATCGAGCTGCGCAACCCGCGCGTCGATGGCAACGCGATGCTGTTCCGCGCGAAGCCGATTCGCACGACGACGCGCGCGCTCCGGCACTACGTCAAGCGCGCCGACCCGCTGCGCGAGATGGCATTCGGTCGCGCGAGCCTCTTCATCGACGACGGCGGGTATGCGACCTACCAGCCGCTCACCCTCATGGTCCAGGGCTTCACGCCGGGGCAGAACCTCGCGATCAACGTCACCGGCGTGAGCGGCTATCCCGTGACGTTCACCATGGGACCGCCCTGGTCGAACAGCACGGGTTTCCAGCTGCAGACGCCGGGCATCTCCATCGCGTACCTCTCGGCGAACGGCACCACGCTCCGCCTGAACTCGCTGGCATCGGGAGGCGGTGGCACGACGCCACTCACCATCTCCGTCTACCTCACGGCACCGGAGGGCGTGCAATCCTTCTCCCTCTCGAGCACCAGCGACCCCGGCATCACCGTGACGGCCGAGAGCCAGTCCCCCGACGGCCCGGACATCGAGATGCTCTCGCAGACGCCGACGCTGTTCTTCTGGGCGGACTAGCGCCGCGGCGCGTCGGCTAGGAGCTGTACTCGAAGTAGTGCTGCTGGTTGGCGATGTGGTCGGCGACGAAGCCGGCGTCGTGCCACACGCCCCAGATGAAGCTCGAGCCGCGGTGCGAGAGCCACGGCAGGCCGAGGAAGTACAGGCCCGGCTCCGCGCCGACGCCGCGCTGATGGCGGGGCCGCCCCCTGTCGTCGAAGCAGTCGACCTCGAGCCAGCCGTAGTCGGTCCGGAAGCCCGTCGCCCAGATGATCGACGTGATGCCGGCAGCGGCGAGATCGAGCTCGAGCATTGGGTCGGTCACGCTCGCCGGCAGCGGGCCGAGCTCGCGCGCCGACGGCTCCTCCGGCAGGCCGAGCCCATTGCGCGCCGCATAGGCGTCGGCCAAATCCAGCATCTCGAGGTAGAAGCGGTCGCCCTCCGCGATGTTCGCGGCGAGGTCGTCGTCGAAACGCATGACGCCATCGGCGTACGAGGCGGCGCGGCCGTGCAGGGTGATCCCCTCGGCGGCAAGCGTGCGGAAGTCGATCGTTCGGCCGCCGTAGGCGCCGCTGAAGGCGATGGTGACGTGCTCCGCACCGGCCGGCGGTGTCTGCATGTCCCACATGCCGAGCGCACCGAGCCACCAGACCATGTCGCGATCGCGGTAGCGGCGCGGCGGACGCGTGTGCGGGCCGATCGCGATGTGGACGTCACGCCCCGCGCGATTCAGCTCGTCGGCGATCTGGACGCCCGAGGCGCCGCCACCCACCACGAGCACGCCGCCGGCCGGCAGCTGCTCGGGACGCTTGTAGTCGGTCGAGTGGAGCTGCTCGACCGGAGCGTCGGCCGGCACGAGCGATGGGATCACCGGGATCTGGAACGGCCCCGTCGCCACGACGACGTACTTGGCGTTGATCGGACCGGCGGTCGTCTCGAGGTGGAAGCCGCGCTCGCCGTCGTGACGGCGGGCGGAGGTCACCTCCACTCCCTCGCGGATCGGCGCGTCGAGCTGCGCCGCGTAGTCGATGAAGTACTGCGCCACGCGATCCTTGCCCGGGAACGCGTCGGGATCGACATCGTCGAAGCCGCTGCCCGGAAAGCAGTCGTGCCACGCCGGGCCGTTGGCGACGAGCGAGTCCCAGCGGCCCGTGCGCCAGCGCTCGACGATGCGCTCGCGCTCCAGCACCACGTGCGGGACACCGCGCTTGCCGAGATGCTCGCTGGCGGCGATACCGGCCTGGCCGCCGCCGATCACCACCGCCTCGATCTGCTCCGGCAGCGTGCTCGCCACGGCTCAGCCCAGCTTGGCGGTGTCGAAGTACTCGGTGAAGCGCGTGATCAGCCCGTTCTCCAGCACGAGGACCATCACGAGCTCGAAGTCGGTGCGGTTGCCCTCGAGATCGGTGCAGCGGAACGAGCCCTCGGCCAGGCAGACGTCGCCGGACATGGCGACGTTCCGCAGCGGGACCTCCACATCGGTGATCTCCGCGAACGCCTCGGCGCAGGCAGCGCGCACCGCCTCCGGGCCGACCGGGAAGCTCGGGAAGAGCGGTCCCTCGTACACGCCATCCGGCGCGTAGCGGTCGGCGATCGCGTCCGGGTCGCCCGTCTCCCAGGCCGTTGCCAACGCGCGCATCGTCTCTTCCGCGTTCATCCCATGCTCCTTCCGGACCGTCAGTCGTCGCTCCCCGGGAGCGTAGCGCCTGGACGTGGCATGAGCCTGAAACAGACCCCAGGGGCGTCGTGACGCACATGTCCCAAAGGGGTCAGACCCTTTTGGGACATATCTGCGGCCTGCGCCAGTTCGACAGCGCCGGTGATGTCCCAAAAGGGTCTGACCCCTTTGGGACATGTGCTCCTAGACGTTGAAGCGCACGTTCAGGACGTCGCCGTCCTGGACGATGTAGTCCTTGCCCTCGACGCGCAGCTTGCCCAGCTTCGTGGCCTCGGCGCGCGAGCCCGCGTCGACGAGGTCCTGCCAGTTGATCACCTCGGCGCGGATGAAGCCGCGCGCGATGTCGGTGTGGATCTTGCCGCCCGCCTCGACCGCGTTCGAGCCCTTGCGGATCGTCCAGGCCCAGACGTCCTTCGGGCCGGCGGTGAAGAACGTGATCAGCTCGAGCATGCGGAAGGCAGCGGCCGCGACACGCGGGGCGCTCGGCTCCTCCTGCCCGATCTCCGCGAGGAACATCGCGCGCTCCTCGGGGTCGTCGATCTCGGCGAGCTCGGCCTCGAAGCGACCGGCGACCGCCACGACCTCTGCCTCGCCGGCGTACGCCTTGAGCGCGGCGACGCCCTCGGGGTCGCCCGACTCCGACGTGTTCGCGACGTACATCATCGGCTTCAGCGTGAGCAGCTCGAGCTGGACCTCCGCCGGGAGGTCGCCCCGCTTCGCGAAGGTGCGCGCGGTCTGGCCGGCATCGAGGTGCGCGGCGAGCTCGGCCAGCAGATCAGCCTCGGCCTTCGCATCCTTCTGCCCCACCTGGACGGCACGCTGGAGGCGCTCCGTGCGCTTCGAGACGAGCATGCCGTCGGCGAACAGCAGCTCGAGATCGACGCCCTCGGCGTCCTCGGCCGGGTCGATGCGGCCATCGACGTGGAAGACGGCGTCGTCCGCGAAGGTGCGCACGACGTGGATCAGCGCGTCTGCGGCACGCAGCGCCTGCAGGAACTCGCCCGACAGACCGCCATCGCGCCCACCGCCGCGCTGCAGGCCGGCGACGTCCACGAGCTGCACGGTCGGCGGCACGAGCTTCTGGGAGTCCTCGACGGTGGCGAGCGGCGCCATACGCTCATCCGGCACCTGCGCGATGCCCGTGTTGACCGAGACCTCCGTCGCCGCGTAGGGCTGCACCACCACGCCCGCGCCGGTCAGCGCGTTGAAGATGGTGGTCTTGCCGCAGTTGGGCAGACCGATGATCCCGATCTCGAGGCTCGCCATGCCTCGGACGATATCCGGGGCCGGGTGCTACCTGCGCCGACGCGCGGGCAGAAGCGACCGCGCAACGCGCCCGGTGACCGCACCCAGCGCGTAGCCGGCAACCACGTCGCTCGGATGATGCACGCCGAGGTACACACGGCTTCCGGCCATCGCCAACGCTGCCAGCGTGAGCGGCAGCCGCGCAGCGGGCACGGCCTGACCGAGCGCAAGCGACCCGGCGGCGGCCATCGCGGCGTGCGACGAGGGAAACGAGGATGAGGTCGGCGCCTCGATCAGCTGCGGGGCGTCATCGTGCTGCGGCCGCTCGCGGTTGGCGAGCTGCTTGACGCCGTAGTTGATCGCGAGCGTCCCCCACACCGCCACGGCGACCGCCACCGCGGGACGCGGATCGCGGCGCGCGAGGGCCACGAGACCGCCGAGCGCGACCCAGCCGACCCCGGAGTTGCCGAGCTTCGAGAAGCCCGCGACGAGCTGGTCGCGGTCGGGATGGCGCAGCTGCGCTGCCGCAGACAGCAGCGAGCGGTCGGCGGCGTTGACCGCCCCGGCGAGCGGGCTAGAAGCCGACGCGCGAATCCTTCGAGTGGACGCGGACCCATGCGACCTGAGCAGCCCGCACGTGCAGCGTGCCGCTGTCGCCGGGCAGCTCGACGAGATCCTCGTCGCCCTTCTCGACCGCCTTCAACAGCTTCTTCGTCGCCGCGTCGTCCAGCGAGGCGCTCGCAGCGCCACCACCGACGAAGCCGATCTCGACACGCGTGTTCTCTGCCATCAGTGCGAACCTCCGGGTTGGACGAGCTCGAGCAGGACACCCTGCACGGCCTCGGGATGGATGAATGCGACCTGCAGACCGAAGAGGCCGGCGCGCGGCCGCTCATCGATCAGCTCGACGCCCTCGGCGACCAGACGGGCGACCTCGGCCTCGATATCGCCGACCTCGTACGCCACGTGGTGCATGCCCTCGCCGCGCTTCGCGATGAAGCGGCCAACGGGCGTGTCCTCGCTATACGGGGCGACGAGCTCGATCATCGGGCCCTGCGGCGTGCGGATCGCCAGCGCACGCGTCCCGAGCTCCTCGGAATCCTGGCCGTGATCCACCACGGCACCGACCAACAGCGCCCAGCGCTCAGCCGCGGAGTCGAGGTCCGCGACGGCGATGCCGAGGTGGTGAATGCCGATGGCGCCCTGCACGAGGGGGAAGCCTATCGGAGCCTGCGCCTAGACCACGCGCTCGAGGCGCGGGTTCGGCAGCGGTTCGCGACCGACCTTGCCGCCGGGCCGGCCATCGACCATCACGACGTCGGCGGTGAAGTCGCACGAGCCGCGGATCAGCGCCGAGCCGACGCCGTACGAGTCGACCGGTACACCCGCCGACTCGAACTCACGGATCTTGGTGGCGGTGAAACCGCCGGACACGACGATGCGGACGTGCCCGAAGCCGGCCTTGTCGAGCGCGCTGCGGACGTTCCACACCAGCTGCGGGTTGACGCCACGAGGGTCGAAGCGCCCCATCATGTCCCACAGCGAGCGATCGACCAGCGTGCCCGACGTGTCGAGCCGCACGCCCCAGAGGCGGTCGCCGAGCGCCTCCGCGACCTTCACCGCCGTACCGGCACAGTCGTTGTCGAAGTCGACCAGCACGACCAGGTTCTGGCCCGGGTCGGAGCAGCGGGCAAAGGCCTCCGCCGCGGCCACCGTATCGCCGCTGTACGCCGCGATCAGACCATGCGGGACGGTCCCGAGGCCACGCTCGCCCCACCAATCGGCCTGGGCATCGGTCGATACGCCGATCGCGCCGGCGATATGCGCCGCATAGCCATCCCCGGTCTGCACGCGGTAGTGATCGTGCCGCGCGGGGAAGTACATGATCGGCTTTGGCGACGCGGCCTGGACGACCTCGCGCACATTGGTCGCGACGAGACTGCGGCGCGCGAGGCTGCCGAGATAGACGGTCTCGAGATGGCAGAAGTGGGCATAGTCGCCCTCGATCGTGAGCACGCTCTCCCACGGCGAGATCTCATCGCCGTCGTACAGCGCGTGCACGACCAGATCCTCCCAGCCAGGCTCCCACGTACCGTCATCGCGGACGAGGCCCGCACACTCGCGCAGCGTCGCGATCGCCTCGTCGACGCCGCCGAGCACCGACGAGCCACGCTGGAAGACCTGCACCAGCACCCGCGGACGATGCGCATCCCGCACCAGGACCTTCTGCGTGTGGTTGAAATAGGCGTCCGAATACCACCCCGAGCGGATCTTGTCGATCGGCAGGTCGAACACCTCCGAGGGGAGGCGGGTCTTGGTGGCGCGGGGCAGGGTGCTCATCGTCGGGGACGGTGTTGCGGGGATCGTACAGGGGTCGTGGATCCGGGGGCCGCCGCATACTCCCGTCATGCCTCTGATCACCCATCTGCCCGCCTCGGGCTACACCGCGATGCCCTGGCGCAACGGCGCCGGCACGACCCACGAGATCGCCATCGACGACACGGCCGGCAACTCGTCCGCACCGTTCCGCTGGCGCCTCTCGATGGCCGACCTAGCGGGTGACGGACCGTTCTCGGAGATCGCCGACGTCGATCGCATCCTCGTGCTCCTGTCCGGCGCCGACGTCACGTTGACGATCGACGGCGCGTCGCCTGCCCCGCTCGCCCGCCACGCGGCGATCGCGTTCCCCGGCGACGTGCCCACGAGCCTGACGATGGCGCCCGGCACCGGGCGAGACCTCAACCTGATGTGGGATCGCACCCGTGCCAGCGGCGCAGTCGACCTCCTGCAGATCGGCGACGAGCTGCGGATCGACGCGCCCGTCGCCTTCGCGATCGCCCTCGGCGGCTCCGCCACCGTCTCGGTCGACGACGAGGAGCACGTGCTGGGCGAGCAGGATGCGCTCCAGCTCGACGGCGGTGGCCTGCTGACGGTGCTCGACGGCGAGGTCTACCTCGCCACGATCAGCTAGCCGAAGACACCCTGGCGAATCGCCTCGGCGACGGCCTCGAACTCCGCGGCCTGCGAGCGATCCTCGACGAGCGGCGGCGACAGCTCGCGCACCTTCGCGTACTCGGCTTCCAGGAGCGGACCCGAGACGAGCGGGCGGCGCAGCTCGAAGCCCTGCGCCGCGGCGATCAGCTCGACTGCGACGACGCGTCGCGCCAACGCGAGCACCTGCAGAGCCTGCAGGCCCGCCGTGGCGCCCATCGAGTTGAAATCCTCCTGCCCCGCACTCGTCGGCAGGCTGCCGACCCCCGCGGGATGCGCGAGCACGGCGCCCTCGGCGACCAGGCTCGCAGCCATGTACTGCGCGATCATCAGCCCCGACTTCGTGCCCGGATCACCGATCAGAAACGGCGGGAGCGCGTGCGGATCGCCACTCCGCCCATCCATCAGACGGAAGATGCGGCGCTCGGAGAACGCGGCCAGCTCCTGCACCGCGATGGTCAGCGTGTCGAGCGGCAGCGACAGCGGCTGCCCGTGGAAGTTGCCGCCGCTCAGCACGTCGCCGTCCTCGACGAACAGCAGCGGATTGTCCGTCACCGCGCCGAACTCCGGCTCGACGGCGCGCTCCACGTAATCCAGCGCCTCGCCGATGGCCCCGAGTACCTGCGGAATGCAGCGCAGCGTGTACGCGTCCTGCACCCGCTCGCAATCGACATGGCTCTCGCGCATCTCCGAGCCGTCCATGAGCTCGAGCAGGCGCGCCGCAACCGCCTGCTGCTGTGGTCGCCGGCGCAGGTCGTGCAGGCGCGGATCGAACGGCACCGACGATCCGAGCAGCGCATCGACGCTCATCGCGGCAGCCACCTGCGCCGCGGCATACAGCCGGCTCGCCTCCGTCACGGCCTGCGCACCGATCGAGGCCATCAGGTGGGTGCCGTTGAGCAGCGCGAGCCCCTCCTTCGGACCCAGGGCGATCGGTGCAACGCCGGCCTGGCTGAGCGCACGGGTGCCGTCGACCAGCTCGCCATCCGGCAGCAGAGCGGCTCCCTCGCCGATCAGGACCAGCGCAAGATGCGCAAGCGGCGCGAGATCACCGCTCGCACCGACCGAGCCACGCGACGGCACCACCGGTGTGATGCCCGCGTTGAGCAGCGCAACCAGCGACTCGACCAGCTCGACCCGCACGCCGGAGTGCCCGCGCGACAGCGAGGCGGCCAGCAGGATCAGCATGCCGCGCACGATCCCCACCGGCAGCGGATCGCCCACGCCGACGGCGTGGCTGCGCACGATGTTGACCTGCAGCTCGGACAGCTGATGATCGGGAATGCGCACCGACTCGAGCGAGCCGAAGCCCGTCGTCACGCCGTAGACGGGCTGGCCCGCACCCGCCACGCGGGCGATCAGCTCGGCCGCGGCGATGATGCGAACCCGAGCCTCCACACCGAGTTCGACCACGACCGGACCCTCAGCGACGGCCACCACCTCGGCGCGTGTCAGGGCACCCCCGTCGAGCACGATCCGCGTCCGCGTCATGACGGCATCATGGCTGACTCGCGACTACCTGGGCGAAGGATCCGTCGATCAGCGCCCGCTCATCGACCGGCCCCTCCAGCCAGCCAGCCGCCGTCGCAGCAGCGCGAATCTGCCGCAGGGTCTCGTCGTAGTACTCGCCGCCGGGCAGCAGATCGACACCGTTGGCCGGAACGTCGTAGAGCGTGCTGCCGCTCAGGTTGAGCATCGCCTCCTCGACCTCGACCCCCTGACGCTCGGCGATGCCCGCGGCGATCGTCTCGATCGCCTCGCGCTCGTAGAGATAGAGCGCCTGCCACGCGCGGATGAAGGCCAGTAGCCGACCAGGCTGCGCAGCGGCAGAGGAATCGCGAATCACGAGGACGTGGGAGAGCAGTCCAGGCTGGTCGCCGGCCGTCGCCAACTCGATCACCTCAGCGGTTGCACCCTCACTGGCCACGCCTTCGGCGGCGAGCGCCTGCGGCCGATCCACCACGGCCGCATTCGCCGTTCCGGCGATCAGCCGCAGGGCCGGATTCAACCCGCCGGCCCGCACCAAGTCCACCTCCGTAACCGGTACATCCGCAACCGCCAGCGTGCCCCGCAGCAACAGCTCGCCGCGCGAGCCCGGGGCGTAGGCGACGCGCTGGCCCACCAGCCCCGCCACATCCTCCGTCGCAGCATCGGCGAGGATCACCTCACCCGACGTGACGGTCGTGAGCAGCAGCACGATACTGAGCTCCTGGCCCTGCGAGGCGAGCGACAGCGCCTGCTCCGAGGAGACGACCGCGGCATCGACGGCTCCGCTCCGCAGCGCCGTCAGCACGGCTTTCTCCGAATCAGCTTCGGTCAGGCGCATGCTCAACCCCTCCCGCCCCACAAAGCCGAGCGCCGCTCCCGCGCGCACCAGCTCGAAGGCCAGGGAGCGCTGACCCGTGACGCGGAAGACTCCGGGCTCGACCGGGGTATCAGCCGGAATCGTCGACGGCGGGACCTGCACGGTGAGCGGATCAATCGAGTCGGCGTCCCCGCCTTCGTTCCGCGACGCGCCGCAGGCACTGACCCCGAATGCAGCCGTGATCGCGACCAGCAGCACCAGCGCGCGCGTCGTCTTCCTCCCAATGCCCACATCCGAATCATGCCGCGCTTCCACCGCTGGCGCTGTGTCAGTACGCGCTACGGCACACTGCGGGTCGATGGCGACTCCTCGTGACTTCTCGCTCACGGCGACTCCCGGCCGCGTGCTGCCGACAGCCGTACGCGGCGAAGGCTGCCGCATCTGGACCAGCGACGGCCAGGAGTGGATCGACGCCTGCGGCGGTGCCATGGTGATGAGCGTCGGCCACTGCCATCCGCGATTGGTCGAGGCGCTCAAGCGCCAGGCCGACCAGCTGACCTTCACCTACCGCTTCTCGTTCTCGAACGAACCCATGCTCGAGCTCGCCGAGCTGCTGCGCGAGATCGCGCCCATGCCGGATGCGTGGGCGTTCTTCAACTCATCCGGGTCGGAGTCCGTCGAGTCCGCCATCAACCTCGTGTTCCTCTACTGGCAGCAGCGCGGTCGTCCCGACAAGACGGGACTGATCTCGCGCGTGCCGTCGTACCACGGCTCCACCGTCGGCGCACTCGGGCTATCCGGCACGGCGCGCCGCGATGACTACGAGGCACTGCTGGATCCGAACGCCATCGCCCCGACGCCGGGCGCCGACATCAGCGCCCGGCGCACGCCGGCCGAGGAGTGCGCGCACGCCCTCGGCGAGCTCGAGGCGGCGATCGTCGCCCGCGGACCGGAGACGGTCGGCGCCGTGTTCCTCGAGCCGATCACCGGCGCGAGCGGCGCGGCGCTCACGCCACCCGCCGGCTACCTGCAGGGCGTCCGCGACCTGTGCGATCAGTACGAGCTCCTGATGATCTGCGACGAGACCATCACCGGTTTCGGGCGCACCGGCACGTGGTTCGGTGTCGAGCAATGGCACGTGCTGCCCGACGTCATCACCTTCGCCAAGGGCGTGACGAGCGGCATCGTGCCGTTCTCCGGCATGCTCGCCTCGAGTCCCGTGGCGGACGTGCTGATGCAGCGTCCCGACGGCTTCCCCGTCGGGCACACGTTCTCCGGCTACCCGCTCGGCTGCGCGGTCGGCGCGGAGATGATCCGCGTGATCCGGGATGAGCGACTCCTGGACAACGCGGCGGAGATGGGTGCCCGTCTGCGCACAGGGCTCGAGCAGCTCGCGGCCAGCAGCCCGCACGTCGGGCAGGTGCGCGGCATGGGGCTCCTGCAGGGCATCGAGCTGGTCGAGGACCGTGAGCGTCTGGCGCCGCGCGCCGGCGCGACCGCCCGCGTGGTCGCCGCCGCCCGCGAGCAGCACCTGATGATCTACTCCTGCGTCACGCGCGTCGGCAGTCGCGTGGTCGAGGCTGTCATGCTGGCACCACCACTGAATATCAGCGAGGACGATGTGGACATCATCCTCGCCCGCCTCGAAGGAGCGATTGGAGCCGCATGAGCGAGATGGATGACCCCGCAGCGATGTACCGAGCGGCCGTCGACGTCGCCTTGACCGGCGAGGTCGGCATGGCTCCCGATTTCGATCGCCACCTGCAAGAAGAGGTCTGGCGCCTGCTCTGCAACGACCGCGATCGTCTGCTGACGTACTGCCAGCGCATGGGCATCATCGTGACCAAGCTGACCACGCGCCAGACGCTCAAGAGCGACAAGCCGATCTTCGAGCTCGTCGTTCACGGCGACGATGCCGACACCGTCCGGAAGCTCGCCGGGCGCGATCGTCCGATCCGGTAGGCGGAAGGTGGCAGGTTCACGGACCTGACCTCCGTACCATGCAACGCATGGCCCGCCCCGTCGTCATCAAGCTCGGCAGCTCGACGCTGGTCGACGCGCGCGGGCGGCTGCGCAAGAGCCGCCTCGACCGCATCGCCGACGAGCTCGGTGCGATCACCGCGGACACGCCGATCTGCATCGTCTCGTCCGGCGCGATCGCGCTCGGCCTCGGCCACTTGGGACGCATGGATCGCCCCGGCACCGTCGCCGAGCTGCAGGCTGCGGCAGCCGTCGGGCAGGCGCTCCTGCAGCAGGCCTGGCAACGAGCCCTCGGCCGCTCCGGCCGCGGCACCGGCCAGGTGCTGCTCGCCGCGAGCGACTTCGAGCGCCGCGAGTCGTACCTCAACGCACGCCACACCCTCGAGACGCTCCTGGGCTGGGGCGTCACCCCGATCGTCAACGAGAACGATTCCACCGCCACGCAGGAGATCACCTTCGGCGACAACGACGCGCTCGCCGCGCAGGTCGCCGTGCTGCTCGGCGCCCGCCTGCTCGTCTTGCTCACGGATCAGGAGGGGCTCTACACCCGCGATCCGAAGCACCCCGATGCCGCGCTGGTGCGCGAGGTGCCCGACGCCTCCGTGCTCGACGACGTCGATACGGCCGCGGGCGGCTCCGGCTGGGGCAGCGGCGGCATGCGGTCGAAGGTGGTGGCCGCGGAGATGGCGCGTGCGGGCGGCGCGGCGTGCGTGATCGCCAACGGCGGACGCAGCGGCTCGATCGCGGCCGCGATCGCCGGCGAGCAGGTCGGCACCCGTTTTCCGGCCAAAGGCTCATCCCCGTCCGCGTACAAGCTCTGGCTGCGGCACGCCCTGCCGACGGCCGGCCGCATCGAGGTCGATGGCGGCGCGCGCAAGGCGCTCGAGCAGGACGGCGCGTCGCTGCTGCCGGTCGGCATCAAGGCCGTCAGCGGGCGCTTCGCCGCCGGCGACGGCGTCGAGCTCGTCGATGCGAAGGGCGTCGTGTTCGCCCGTGGTATCGCCGAGATGGGCAACGCGGAGCTGAAGCAGCAGATCGGCAGGCGCGGCGCCGATCCCGCCGTGCATCGCGACCGCCTCGTGCTGCTCTAGCCGCACCGCTCGCCGAACGCGCTCCAGCCGATATCCTTGGCGACCATGAGCGCCACCACGCAGAGCGAGATCAGTGTCCGAGGCCGTGCCGCCGCGCGCGCCATCCGCAGTGCCAGTACCGATGTCCGCGATGCGGCCCTGGCATCCATCGCAGCGCGCCTCGAGGCCGATGCTGCGGCGATCCTGGCCGCCAACGCGCAGGACGTCGCGGCCGCCGTCGCTGACGGCACGTCCGCGGCGCTGATCGACCGCCTCACGCTCAACGACGAGCGCCTCGCCGCACTGGCGCAGGCCGTGCGCGATGTCGCCGCGCTCGCCGACCCCGTCGGCCGCGTGATCGACGACCGCCGCCTGCACAACGGCCTCGAGCTCTCCAAGGTGCGGGTGCCGATCGGCCGCGTCCTGGTGGTGTACGAGGCCCGGCCGAACGTGACAGTCGACGTCGCCGCGCTCTGCATCAAGTCGGGTAACGTCGCCCTGCTGCGTGGCTCGGCCTCGGCCAAGCACACCAATGCCGCTCTCAGTGGAGCCGTGCGCGGCGGCCTGGCCGATGTCGGCCTGCCCGAGGACATCGTGATCCCGATCGAGGGCTCGCGCGACGACCTCGGCGAGCTCGTCGGCGATGCCGGCGCCGCCGACATCGTCGTCCCGCGCGGCGGCGAGGCGCTCAAGGACTTCCTGCTCGAGAAGAGCCGCATCCCTGTCCTCGCGGCCGCCGGTGGCATCTGCCACGTCTACCTCGATCGCGATGCCAGCGCCGACATGGCCGTATCGATCACGCTGAACGCCAAGGTTCAGCGCCCCGGCGTCTGCAACGCAGCCGAGACGCTGCTCGTGCACGCGGACCGCACCGACCTCCTCCAGCCCGTTCTCGCCGCGCTGCGCGACGCCGGCGTCGAGCTGCGTGGTGACGAGCGCACGCGCGCCGCGATCGACTTCGAGATCAACGCCGCCACCGATGCGGATTGGGACGCCGAGTACCTCGATCTGATCCTCGCCGTGCGCGTCGTCGACGACCTCGAGGCGGCGCTCGACCACATCGATCAGCACTCCACCGGACACTCCGAGGCGATCGTGACCGACTCGCTGGAGGCCTCGCGGATCTTCACCGACGGCGTCGACTCCGCCTGCGTCTACGTGAATGCCTCGACGCGCTTCACCGACGGCGGCGAGTACGGCATGGGTGCCGAGGTGGGCAACTCGACGGCACGCCTGCACGTGCGCGGTCCGATCGGCCTCGAGGATCTGACGACGACGAAGTACGTCGTCATCGGCACGGGCCAGACGCGCGGCTAGGCGTGGGCGCACGCCCGCTGCGGATCGCGTTCGACCTCTCCGCCACGCGCCTCGGCCAGGCTGGCGTGGCGCGCACCGCGCTGCAGCTCGCCGATGCGCTTGCCGACCGCACCGACGTGGATCTGCTGCGCATCGGCATGGGCTCGACGCCAGCGGCGGGCACGACGGTGCGGCGCATGCTGGCGCTGCGGCTCGATCTGGCATGGGCAAC
>JBILWG010000156.1:0-4710 GCA_044369995.1 Gaiellales bacterium
TCGGACATCGCGGAGTTCCTCGCCATGGAGAGCCCCAATGTGCCGACCTCGCGGCGCGGACGGAAGAACGTGCCCGAGGGACTCGATCGCGCGGCGCTGGAACGGCTCTCCGTGGAGCTCGAGGAGGCGATGTTCCTCGCTGCCGACGAGCTGCGCTTCGAGGAGGCCGCCCGCTTGCGCGACGAGATCAAGGCGCTCCAGCGCGAGCTCAGCGCGCTCTAGCGCCTGCCCCTTCCGGTGCCGGAGAGGCAGGGGTGCAGCGCTGCGCTCGTTGGTCTCGCAGGCCAGCGCGTAGATCGCCGCGGGAACCTGGGAGCTCTCCTCCGAGTCGCCGCAGACCTTGCCGCGATCCATCAGCGCCCAGTTCGGTCCCTGGGCCTGGACGATCACGTTCTCGGTGAATGACGTCGCGGCAGCGCTGGTGCCGACCGCGGGGAACATGACGGCCCAGCCGTCGGCGCACCTGTACTCGCCCGCCGGCAGCGTGGCGCCGTCGACGTCGGCCTGCTCGCCGTACGCCGTGATCCACGCATCGAAGGTGGCCTGATCGCACGTGGCGGAACCGCCGCCGATCACGCTCTCCGCAGCCGACGAGGCGGCGCTGGAAGCACTGGAGGCGGTATCCCCACCGCCGCAGCCGATGAGGGCGAGCGCGCCGGTGGCGAGGATGAGCAGGTGCGCGAGGGGGCTCTACTGCATGTCCAGAGCGTACGCGGTGACGACCCGGTGGTCCGAGCCGTCACCGCGTCGCAGCCACGAAAGGCCTTCTACGAGCCGGAGCCGACCACCGCAATGGCGTCGATCTCGACGAGGAAGCCGCCGAGCGTGCTGCCGACCGTGGTGCGGCAGGGGCGGTGCGTGCCAAAGCGGCGGGCGTAGACCTCGTTGTAGGCCGCGAAGTCGCCGGCGAGATCCTGCAGGTGCGCGGTCACCTTGACGACGTCCTGCAGGGTCGCGCCACCCGCGGCGAGCACGCGCTCCAGATTGTCGAAGACCAACTCGGTCTGGGCCACGACGTCGGCGCCCTCGATCTCGTTGTTGCCGTTGAGCGGCGCCTGACCCGACGTCCAGAGCGTGTCACCGACCCTGATGGCCGGGGTATACGGTGCGGTGGGCGGCGGTGCGCCCTCCGGATGCAGCTTTTCCTGCGGCATGGATTCCTCCTTGGTGGTCACCGCGCAGCCTAGCGTCCGTCGGCCTCCGTACGCTCCCTCCGTGAGCACTGCCCCTGCCCCGACGGTCCCGACGCCGTATCCGGTCGATCTCGACGTGGAGCCTCCGGAGGGAGCACGCAATCGCGTCACCGTGTTCTTCCGACTGATTCTGGCGGTTCCGGTGATCCTGCTGCTGGATCTCTTCGTGCAGTACTCGTCGTCGTACGTTGCGGATGGCGGTGGCGGCACGACCGCAGCCGTGCTGGGCGGCTTCCTGTTCCTGCCGACGCTGCTCCTGCTCCTGTTCCGCCACCGGTACCCGCGCTGGTGGTTCGACTTCAACGTCCAGTTGCTCGCGTTCGTCAACCGGGTGTCGATGTACGTCTACCTGCTGCGCGACGAGTATCCCTCGACGGAGGATCGCCAGGCGCTCAACCTGCGGGTCGTGTATCCGGATGCGAGGCAGGAGCTCTCGCGCGGTCTGCCGCTGGTCAAGTGGCTGCTGGCCTTCCCGCACTACGTCGTGCTCTTCTTCCTCGGCATCGGACTCGTGATCGTGTGGGTGATCGCCTGGTTCGCGATCCTGTTCACCGGGCGCTATCCGCGCGGACTGTTCGACTACACGGTCGGCGTCATGCGCTGGTCCACGCGTGTGGCCTGCTACGCGATCCTGCTGACGACGGACCGTTACCCGCCCTTCCGGCTCGGCAAGTAGTCCGCGTCCGGCCGGCAGCTGCCGGGCGTGCGATTAGGCTGGTCGGATGGCCATCGAGCAGTCGATCACGATTCGGGGCGCCCGCGAGCATAATCTCAAGGACATCACCGTCGAGCTGCCGCGGAACAAGCTCGTCTGCATCACGGGCCTCTCGGGCTCCGGCAAGTCGAGCCTCGCCTTCGACACACTCTACGCCGAGGGGCAGCGACGGTACGTGGAGTCGCTCAGCGCCTACGCGCGACAGTTCCTCGGCCAGATGGAGAAGCCCGATGTCGACGGCATCGATGGTCTGTCGCCCGCGATCTCGATCGACCAGAAGACCACCTCGAGGAATCCGCGTTCGACCGTCGGCACGGTGACGGAGATCTACGACTACCTGCGCCTGCTCTACGCGCGCATCGGCCATCCGCACTGTCCCGCGTGCGGCCGTGCCATCTCCGGCCAGAGCGCCGAGCAGATCGTCGATCAGGTCCTGCGTCTGCCCGAGGGCACCAAGTTCACCGTCGATGCACCCATCGTGCGCGGCCGCAAGGGCGAGTTCAAGGAGCTCTTCGAGCGTCTGCGCGGCGAGGGCTTCACACGCGTCAAGGTCGACGGCGAGAGCCTGCTGCTCGAGGACGAGATCATCCTCGACAAGAAGTTCAAGCACGATGTGGCGGTCGTCGTCGATCGGCTGGTGCTCAAGGACGATCTGCGGCGGCGGCTGACCGATTCGGTGGAGACCGCCCTGCAGCTCGCGGACGGGCTCCTCGACGTGGCGATCGTCGATGGCGAGACGCTGACGTTCTCCGAGCGCTTCGCCTGTCCCGACCATGGCGTTTCGCTCGCCGAGCTCGCACCGCGCGTGTTCTCGTTCAACAGCCCGCACGGTGCCTGCGTCAACTGCCATGGTCTCGGCGCGTTGCCGGAGCTCGATCCGGACCTCGTCCAGCCGGATCCCGCCACCACGATCGAAGGCGGCGCCCTGCAGCCATGGAACGTGGCCGGCACGAACTTCTTCGAGCAGCTCGTACTGAGCGTGGCGGAGCGATTCGACGTCCCGCTCGACGCACCGTGGGGCGAGCTGACCGACGAGCAGCAGGGGCTGTTTCTCCGGGGCACCGATGGCGAGCGCATCATGGTCACGTACAAGAACCGGTTCGGCCGTAAGCGCGCCTACAGCGTGGCGTGGGAGGGGCTGCTCGCCAGTCTCAAGCGACGGTACGACGAGACGGAGTCGGAGCCGCAGAAGGAACGCATCGAGGAATGGATGACGCTCCGCCCGTGCCCCGACTGCGCCGGCGCCCGCCTCAAGCCCGAGAGCCTCGCCGTGACCGTGGGCGGGCTGTCGATCCACGAGGCGACGAACCAGTCGGTCGAGCAGGCGATCACGTGGACGCGGACGCTGGCGCTGTCGGAGACGGAGACGATGATCGCCGAGCGCATCCTGCGCGAGGTGGTCGAGCGGCTGACGTTCCTGAACGACGTCGGGGTCGGCTATCTGTCGCTCAACCGCGGCGCCTCGACCCTGTCCGGTGGTGAGGCACAGCGCATCCGCCTGGCGACGCAGATCGGCTCCAGCCTGGTGGGCGTGCTGTACATCCTCGACGAGCCATCGATCGGCCTGCACCAGCGCGACAATCATCGGCTGCTCGAGACGTTGCGCCGCCTGCGCGACATCGGCAACACCGTCATCGTCGTGGAGCACGACGAGGACACGATGCGCGAGTCGGACTGGCTCGTCGATATGGGCCCCGGCGCAGGCGAACACGGCGGGCGAGTGGTTGCCGCAGGGACACCGAAGGCCGTCATGAAGGCCAAGGACTCCGTGACCGGGCAGTACCTCAGCGGGCGGCGCGCGATCAGTGTCCCCGAACGCCGTCCCGCAGGCGAGAGCTTCCTCGTCGTGCGCGGCGCCCGGGCCCACAACCTCAAGGACGTCGACGTCGAGATTCCCGTCGGTCGTTTCGTGACCGTTACCGGGGTGAGCGGCTCCGGCAAGTCCACGCTCGTCAACGACGTCGTGCTCCGCTCGATGCAGTCCGCGCTGCTCAAGTCGCGCGTGCGTGCCGGTGCGCACGACGCGATCGAGGGCATCGAGCAGTTCGACAAGGTGATTGCCATCGACCAGTCGCCGATCGGGCGCACTCCGCGTTCCAACCCGGCCACCTATACGGGCCTGTTCGATCACATCCGCCAGTTGTACGCGGACACGCCCGATGCGAAGACCCGCGGCTACAAGGCCGGGCGCTTCTCGTTCAACGTCAAGGGCGGGCGCTGCGAGGCCTGTCGCGGCGATGGCACCCTCAAGATCGAGATGCACTTCCTCCCGGACATCTACGTGCCGTGCGAGGTCTGCAACGGGCGTCGCTACAACAAGGAGACCCTCGAGGTGCGCTTCAAGGGCAAGTCGATCGCCGATGTGCTGGACATGCCGATCGAGGAGGCGCTGACGTTCTTCTCCAAGATCCCGAAGCTCCGACGGCGTCTGCAGACGCTGCACGACGTGGGGCTCGACTACGTGCGGCTCGGCCAGCCCGCGACCACGCTGTCCGGCGGGGAGGCGCAACGCGTCAAGCTCGCCACGGAGCTCGCCAAGGTGGCCACGGGGCGTACGCTCTACGTCCTCGACGAGCCGACCACCGGGCTCCACATGGCCGACGTCGAGAAGCTGCTCCACGTCCTGCAGCGCCTGGTGGACACGGGCAATACCGTCCTCGTGATCGAGCACAACCTCGACGTCATCAAGCAGTCCGACTGGCTGATCGATCTCGGACCCGAGGGTGGCGACGCCGGTGGCGAGGTGCTCGCGGTGGGGACGCCGGAGCAGGTGGCGAAGGTGACGGCGTCCCACACGGGGCG
>JBILWG010000157.1:0-4693 GCA_044369995.1 Gaiellales bacterium
TAGAAGAGATAGACAGAAGACCTTCACGGATAACTTCATCGCCGTAGCGTAGGTGATCTGCCCGCGCGAGAAGGTACCCCCGCACCCGCCGGAGCGTTTCCCAAATTCCCTGCGTTGGCCTAGTCCAGCACTAGGTCCGGCGTGCGTTCCATGACCGTGGCGGCGCGAATACAAGCCGTGGGGGCCGACACTCCAAGTAGTGACCGTTTGAGGTGGACACGGGGTGGACAATCGCGTCCACCCCGAGGGCCTTATGGGCCTATTTGGGAGGCTTTTCGCGGCCGTGAATGGCTTTTTCAAGCCAATCCTAAAGTGTCGCACGGCTTTGCAGGCCGCTGCCTAGCCACTCGGCCACGTCGCCGGGCCGAGCGCATCTTACGCGCAGTGCCGCACCCGAGGCCTCAGGAACGCAGCAGGTGAAACTCGTGCACCCACGAGCCGTCCTTGAGATGCGTGCTCACGCACCAGCCGCGTGCTCCCCGATAGCGGCCGGAGCCACCGGTGATCGAGCGAGTGGTGCTCGTGGACACGGCAATCGTCGGCGCGGTCAGGTTGTAGACCGCCACTCCCTCGACCACGATCTGATGCGCGAGATTCCCGACCGTGAAGATCAGCGTGCCCATGCGGATCTCCTTGCCGGCACTCGGACGCTGCGCCTGCGTGGTGACGAGCTCCGCTTGCACCGAACCGATGCGTCGGTCGCTGTCGCGCGGCGTCAGCCCGATGGCGCCGATCCGTCGATCCCCCACGCCCTTGCCGGGTGCGCCTTCATCGAGATAGGCGAGGGTGATGGGACCGTGATCGAAGCCGATCACGGTCGTTCGCGTGGCGAACGCCGCCGGGGCTGCCGTCGCGAGCGCAACGACACAGAGCAACAGGACGAGCAGGCGAACGCGCATGGGACCTCCGTGGTGACGACTGGAACCGCTGTTGGAAGAGTTGATCAGACCGCCCGGCGGATGTCTGCAGGGGCAGCCCCTCGAGCCCGACCGGCGGCCTGAGGTCAGAGCGACTCGACCAAGGCCCGCTCCAGCGCAAGGCTCGGCGGCATGCGCGACATGCCCTTCATCGCCGCGTCGGCCTCATGCATGCGGCTCATCGCCCGGCTGGCGTCGCTCGGGGTCCAGTGCCCCACGGCCACCAGCATCTTCTGCGCGCGAAACGGTGCGACGCCCAGGTGCTTGGCCAGCGCCTCCTTGCTCGGGCGTCCAGCCTCCGCCAGCTCGACCGTGCGCCGCACGAGCTCGACGTGACGGGTGATCTGCGGCAGCACGCGGTGCGGCTCCACGTCGCCGGCGAAGAGCTTGGTCAGCTCGAGCACCGCGCCTCTGCGGTCCCGCTGCGTGATCGCGTCGAGCAACGCCCATGGGGCGTCGTCGTGGCGCGCCGCGACCATGGTCTCCACGATCGTGACGTCGATCTGCTCACTGCCGGCGAACGTCGACAGCTTCTCGAACTCGCCGGTGATCTCCTCCGGATGATCCCCGACGAGCTCCGTGAAGCGCAGCATCGCCTCGGGGTCGAGCCGGACGCCCATGCGCTCCGCCTCCTGGCGGGCGAAGAGCGCGCTCTTGGGTGCCTCGAACAGCAGCAGCGCACCCTTGCCGCCCGCCTTGGCGATCGCCTTGAAGAGCGGGTCGTCCTTCGGCCACACCGGCTTGCGCGGATCGGCGGGCGCGTCGATCACGATCGCGAGCGTCGTGGCGGTGCTGGGTGCGGCCGCGTAGGCCAGCAGGGGATCGAGGCGTCCGGCGCGCCGGGGTTTGACCCACGCGTCGCAGCCATCGACGATCACGAGTCGCTGGTCTGCGAAGAGCCCCTGCTGCAGACAGGCATTGGCCACGTCCGCGGGATCGCAGGCAGCGGCATCGAACTGCTCGATGGCGTCGTCGGGGTAGCGATCCTTGAGCCGCTCGAGTGCGCGACGCACCTTGCCGCGGTCGGTGCCTCCCAGCAGGTAGACGGGCGCGAGGGATTGCTCGGACACACCGCCATCCTAGTGCCGCGACCGCGCGGCGAGCGTGGCGACCCCGATGGCGAGAACCGTCGGCAGCGCCCAGACGGGTGTGGACGCCGCCAGCCATGCTCCGAACCACGCGCACTGCAGGATCCACGCCGCCGGCCACTGCGCACACCACGCGATGCCCGCGCCAGCGCCGGGCGCCAGCGGGGTGACGAGCGTGGCGACGAGAGCGCTCCACAGTGCCAGCGGCACGGCGGGGGCCGCCATCAGGTTGGCGGGAATCGCCGCCAGGATCGTCGCCCGCCCGAAGTGCCACCACGAGATCGGGGCGGTCGCGATCGTGGCCGCCGTCGTGACGGCAGCGGCGCCGAGCAGCACGACGGGGATACCGGTCGCCTGCGCCCATGGTCGCACTCGCGGCACGATCAGCAGGATGCCGGCCACCGCGGCGAACGACAGCTGCAGCCCCGGATCTCCGATGGCGAGCGGATTCCACGCCAGCAGCAGGCCGAGACCCAGGCCGAGGGCGCGCCACGCGTCGCGGGGTCGTCCCAGTAGCCAGACCAGGCACCCCACCATCCCGGCGATCCCGGCGCGCAGCACGCTGGGCGAGAGGCCCACGACACCCATGTACAGCAGGATCACCGCCACGCCGAGAGCGAGCGCCTGCCGGCGCGTGCCGCCGAGCACCCAGACGACCAGCACGACCAGAGCCAGCAGCAGGGCGATGTTGCCACCGGAGACCGCGAGCAGATGCGCCAGCCCGGACACCCGAAACGCCTCGACGGCCGGCGCGCTGATACCGACGCTGCCGCCGAACGCGAGGCCGATCGCAACCTGTGCCGCGTCCCCGGTGCCTGCCGGAGCCAGCGCGGCCAGCGCGCTGGCGCGCACGGCATCAACCAGTCCCCACACACCGCCGCGTGCGCCGATCACCGTGTGGCTGCGGATGCGCAGCACGGCGTGCACACCCTGACGCGCGAGCCAGGACCGCTCATCGAAGCCGTTCGGCGTGACGGGCGCTCGCGGCCGCTCGAGCGCGCCCGTCACCCGGAGGATGCTGCCGCGCCGTGGACCACTGGTCTCCGCAATGCGCAAGAGCACGGGGCCGCCGTTCTCGTCGAGGATCCGCCCGAGCGCGATGCGGCCGAAGCCCCCGCCACGCCACGGCTCCTCGACGAGCACGGGCACGGCGATGGCGACGTGTCCAACCCGCGCGGCCAGCGGATCCGCAGCAAGGTGCTGCAGTCGTGCGGCGCCGACCGACCATCCGACCGCGAGGACGATCACGCACCCGAGCAGCACCACGCGCTGCGGCCTGCCGGTGTCGCGGCTGGCCGCCGCCGCTGCCAACGCGAGCGCGCTCAGGACGAGCACGATCACTCCTCCATGCGGGACCAGTGCGAACAGGGCTCCGACTGCCAGCAGCGGGCCCGCCAGCGCTGGCAGCGCCAGACGACCCACGATCAGGGTGCGACGAGATCGCGAAGCGCATCGAGCTTGGCCGGGCCGATCCCCGGCACCTGCTCCAGGTCATCGACCGTGCGAAAGCCGCCGTGCTCCGTGCGCCAGTCCACGATCCGCTGCGCGGTGGCCGGCCCGATGCCCGGCAGGGCGTCCAGCGCGGTCACGTCGGCGCTATTGAGATGGACGGGACCGGAGGCCACTGGCCCTGCACCCGTCGGCGCGGCGCCGGCGCCCGGCGCATAGGCCTCGGGAATCAGGATCTGCTGGCCGTCGATCAGGAGCGCCGCCAGATTGACGGTGACCGCATCGGCTTTGGCCGTCACGCCGCCGGCGCGCTCGATGGCATCCACGACCCGCTGACCGTCGCGGAGCTGGTAGACCCCGGGACGGCGCACCGCGCCCGTCACGTAGACCACCAGGGGCTCCGACGGCGCGGGTGCGACACCGCCGACGCCGTCGGCCGTGGTGGCGGCCACGGGGATCGGCGTCGGCGGGCGCGCAGCGCCCTCGCGTCCGCGGATGAACGACACGGCCGCCGCCAGGAGGAGGAGTGCGGCGAGTCCGAGGAGGAGCGTTCGACGGTCGAGCGAGGGCATGCCGCAAGCCTGTACGGCACCGACCGACCAGCGCGTGACGGGAAGCGACGGGTTCGCGGCGGAGCCGCGCAGCGGTCGCGCGCTAGCGCACGACGATGTTGACGAGCTTGTCCGGAACCACGATCTCCTTCACGAGATCGTGTCCGGCCAGCAGCTCCGCGATCTTCGGCAGCGCCTTGACCGCCGCCAGCACCTCGGGCTGCGGCAGGCCGCAGGCCAGCTCGACGCGCTCGCGCACCTTGCCGTTGATCTGCACGACGCACTCGAACGTATCCGCGACGAGCAGCGCGGGATCCGCCACCGGCCACGGCGTCTCCCACAGCCGCGAACCGCCGAGCGCCTCCCACAGCTCCTCCGCGATGTGCGGAGCGAACGGCTGCACCAGGCAGACCAGGGTGCCAGCGGCGTGGCGGAGTGCCTGCTTCCCGATCTCGTCGCCCAGGAGCACGTCCCGCTGCTTCTCGATGCCATTGAGGAGCTCCATCGCAGCGGCGATCGCCGTGTTGAACTGCAGCCGGCGGTCGATGTCCTCGGTGACGCGCTGGATCGAGTGGTGCGTGAGCCGCAGCAGCTCGAGCGCACCGCCCGTCGCGCCCTGCGGTGCCGCGGGCAGCGGCCCACCGGAGGTGGCGGCGGCGATGCGATCGACTGCCTTCCAGAGGCGATC